>JAJRXJ010000342.1 GCA_024276355.1 Actinomycetes bacterium
GTCCTTGGTGGTGGTCTTGCCCACCGATCCGGTGATCCCGATCACCACGGCGTCGCCGAGCCTGAGGCGGGCGGCGCGGCCCAGGGCGGCCAGCGCCTCAGAGGTGTCGGCCACCTCGATCACCGCCACACCCTCGGCCTCCGAATCATCAGTCGTCGAGCCGGCGTGGCTCCTCAACACCGCCACGGCGCCGGCCTCCACAGCAGCCGGGATGAAGTCATGGCCGTCGCGTTCGGCGATCAGCGCCACGAAAAGGCTGCGGCTCCCGGCCGATATGTCGCGGCTGTCCTGGGTCACCGAGTCGACTCGGTTGTCGGGGCCGCTCAGGGTGCCGTTCACGGCGGCGGCTATCTCGGAGGCGGTCCAGTGCATGCGGTCAGTGTCTCACCCTGTCGGGCGGTTGACGCGCACCGCACTAGCTTCGAGGTGATGCCAGAATCCGCCAACCCCGCGTCCGTGTCCTCCGACCAGATCAGGCTGGTTGTGTTGTTCGGGGGGCGCTCGGCCGAACACGACGTCTCGTGCGTGTCCGCCCGTCACGTGATCGCCGCCGCCGACCCCCACAAGTATCTGATCGATCCGATCGGGATCGACCGCCAGGGGGTGTGGCACCACGATCAACCGTCGGTCGGGGCGTCCGACCGGCTCGAGGCCATCGGCGAGGTCGTCGATGCCCTGCCGGCCATCATGCAGCCCGGGGTGCCCACGGTGGTGTTTCCGGTGCTCCACGGGCCCATGGGTGAAGACGGCACCATGCAGGGCCTGCTCGAGCTGGCCAATGTGGCCTATGTGGGGGCCGGGGTGCTGGCGTCGGCGTTGTGTATGGACAAGGTGGCGGCCAAGGCCCACCTGTCGGCCCATGGGGTGGCCCAGGGGAAGTACACGTGGCTCGATGCCGATGGTGCCGGACCCGCCGAATTCGCGGCTGCCGCCGACCGGGCCATCGGCGAGTTGGGGCTGCCGCTGTTCGTCAAGCCGGCCAACATGGGGTCGTCGGTGGGCGTGTCGAGAGCCACCAACCCCGAGGAAGTCATCACTGCTATCGAACTGGCCGCCAGATACGACCGCATCGTGATCATCGAAGAGGAGATCCGGGGCCGCGAGGTCGAAGTGGCCGTGCTGGGCAACGAGCGGCCCGAGGCCAGTGTGCCCGGCGAGATCGTCCCCGGGGCCGACTTCTACGACTACTCCGACAAATACGACGACGGTGCCGACCTGCGCATACCGGCCCCGCTCGAACCCGACGAGGTACGGGCCGCCCAGACCGCGGCCATAGCCGCCTACCAGGCACTTCGGGTCGAGGGGCTGGCCAGGGTCGACTTCTTCTACGAGGCCGACGGGCGCGGCTGGCTGGTCAACGAACTCAACACCATGCCCGGATTCACCCCAATCTCGATGTACCCGAAACTGTGGGCCGAGACCGGGCTCACCTACGAAAAGCTGATCGACCGATTGGTCGAGCTTGCCCTCGAGCGCCACGAGAAGAAGTTGCGCCACCAAGCCACCGATCACTGAGACAGGCCGACCCCACCGTTTCCTGAAGCCGGATTCAGCAACGCTTACAGCGATTTGCTCACGTTCTTACGTTTCTTTGACAACACATGCGGAAGATGATCATGTGACCGTGATCACCCCGCCTGCCCCCGCGTCTGTTCAAGACCGACCCAAGTTCGGCAAGCTGCGGCCATCACCCATGTCGGGGCTCGATGTGTGGGCGTTCATCGTGGTCAACCTCGTGGTGATCACCGCCATGTGGATCAGGCACGGTGGTCCCAGCCTGTGGGGCACCTCGTTCGGCAAGCTCGAAGGCCTGGGCGAGATCACCGCGCTGTGGGGATCATTCTTCATACTCGGCGAGTTGGTCCTGATCGCCCGCGTTCCGTGGATCGAACGCCGCTACGGCATGGACAAGCTCCTCATCTGGCACCGGGTCACCGGTTTCGCATCGGTCACACTGCTGAGCGCCCACGTGCTGTTCACCACTCTCGGATATGCGATCCCCCGTCAAGCGAGTCCGGTCGACCAACTCGGCAACTTCATCCTCTACTGGCCCAACATGCTGGCCGCCACCGCCGGCTATCTGATGATTCTTGGCGTCGCCATGACTTCGATCAGGGCGGCACGCAGGAATCTCAGATACGAGACCTGGCACTCCATCCATTTCTACGCCTATCTGGGAGTTGCGCTGGCCTTTGCCCATCAGCTCACCGGCGGCTCCGATTTCGCCACCGACCATGTGGCGGTCGTCTACTGGGTGATGCTCAACCTGGCCACCGTGGCCGCACTACTGAGCTTTCGATGGATCAGACCGATCATCCGGGCGGCGCGACACCAGCTGCGGATTTCGGCCGTCGAACCGGAAGGCCCGGGAGTGGTGTCGATCACCGTCACCGGACGCCACCTCGACCGGCTCACCGCTGCGTCGGGCCAGTTCTTCATCATCAGGGTGCTGCGCGCCGATCGATGGTGGCGGGCCCATCCCCTGTCGCTCTCCGCGGCGCCCGACGGCAAGAGCCTCAGGTTCACCGTCAAGGCCCTCGGCGACGACAGCACCTGGCTACAGCAGGTTCCCGTCGGTACCCGGATCATGGCCGAAGGCCCCTACGGATCGTTCCACGCAGAGAACGATCCGGTCGACAAGATCCTGTTGATCGGCGGAGGTATCGGGATCACACCGCTCCGGGCAATCCTCGAGGACATCGAACGCCCGCCCGGACACGTGACCATGCTCTACCGAGCCAGAAGCCACAGCGAGGCCATCCTGCTCGACGAACTCGAGGAGATCGCCCAACGCCGCGGCTTCAAACTCCAGGTCAGCCAGAGCACCGGCAACGACCGCCACCGCTTCGAACCGTTCAGCGCCGGAGCGTTGCACCACGCGGTACCCGACATCGCCGAACGGTCGGTCTATGTCTGTGGCCCCCCGGCTCTGATCTCGGCTGCGTGCAGCGGCGCCCGCAAGGCCGGCGTGCCGCAACGCAACCTCCATTTCGAACGATTCGACTACTGAGCAGGCGACACGATGATGCACACGGATCAGCCATGAAGCGCCTACTTCCCACCATCGGGCTCACCGCTGCCGGAGTGGCCACGATCCTCAACTTCGATACCCGCTCGGCCACATCGGTGTCACTGTCGGGATCGGCCACCGTCGTTGCCTCACCCACAGCTGCCGCCGCGGCCCCCACCGCCACCGCTCCCGTCACCACCACAACTTCTCCCGCCGATGCTGCGGCCGCTGAACGCGAACAGATCATGTCGCAGCTCCCCGACTGGGTGATCCAGAGGATCGATGAGCAGTTCCCCGACGGCATCTCGCTCGATCTGCTCGAGGAGGTCGCATATCAACTCAACATTCCGTTCACCCCCGCCGGTGGCACCACAGCTGGCAACGAATCGGACCCCAGCCCCGACAGCGCGCCGCCGGCCACCACAACCACACTCTCCGACACCGCCCAGGTGATCGACGGCCCAGCGGCCAACACCCCTTTCGGCCCGTATCAGGTCGAGGTCACCATCGACGGCGGGAGGATCGTCAACGTCGTGTTCATTCGCACACCGCGCGACATGCAGTCGATGGCCATCCAGCGGTACGCCCTCCCCAAACTCACCCAGCAGACCATCGAGAACCAATCAGGCGAGGTCGACTTCATCAGCGGGGCCACCTACACGTCGTACGCCTACCAGCAGTCGCTGCAGGCGGCCCTCGACGCGGCCGGGTTCTGAGACGATGCGCCACGCAGAGGAGGTGATGGGCACCGTCATCAGCATCGACGTGCCCGACCAGACCAGTCCCGAACTGGTCGGGAATGCCTGCGACTGGTTCCACCACGTCGAGCAACTGTTCAGCGTGTTCATCGACAGCAGCGAGATCTCCCGCATCGGCCGCGGCGACATGTCGATCGACGACGCCGAACCGGTGGTGCGTCAGGTGCTCACGAAGTGCGACCACCTGTGGGTCCTCACCGAGGGCGCGTCTCGACACCGCAACCGCACTCCCGATCGCCCTCTCGACCCATCTGGCTACGTGAAGGGCTGGTCGGTCGAGCATGCCCTGCTCGAACTTCGACTCGCCGGCGTGGAGCGGGCATGCATCGGAGCAGGCGGCGACATCGCCGGTTACGTGACCGGCGACGGCGAGCCATGGAAGGTCGGCATACGCAATCCCGAGGACCCCGAAGGAGTGGCCGCGATACTTGATCTCGCCGACGGGGCGGTGGCCACCTCGGGCGAATACGAACGCGGTGCCCACATCCAGGCATCAGGGGTCTCGAACGGCCTGGGCGCCGGGACCAACCCCCCGCTCACCAGCGTCAGTGTGGTCGGCCCCGATCTCGGCACCTGCGACGCCATCGCCACCGCCATCTGGGCGGACGGTGCCGCGAGCGGCGAACCGACACCGCGGTGGATGTCCAGTTTCGTCGACTACGACGTCCTGGCCTGTACCGCCGACGGCAACCTGCTCCACACCGAGCGCCTGCGGGAAATGATCACCGCGGGTTGACCAGCGCGGCCCTCAGGAACCTCACCAGTTCCCGACGGCGCTCGACCGCCACCCGAAGCGTGGGCTCCAGCCCGATCGCCCGCTGCACCTCAAGCTCACCCGCTACTCCCACCACGGTGGAGTAGAGGGACAGCAAGAGCATCGCCGGATCGCTCCGACGAAACCGGCCGGCGTCCATTTCCCGTTCCAGAAACTCCGCGGCCCTCGCAAAGACCGGTGCCACCCGTTCACCGAGACGCCCGGCCGAGAGCGATCCGGGGCGGCTGACCTCCCGGACCAGCCCGAGCAGTTCGGGTCGGCGCACCGCGAGCCTGAACACCCGCCTCACGATCTCCTCCACCTGATCCATGCCGACGAGATCGGATGATGCCGCAGTGTCGAACTCGGTTGTGAGACTCAACGCCGCCTCGTCGATCACCGACTCGAACAGTGCCCGCTTGGAGGGAAACCAATAGAGGATCGTCTGTTTGCGGATGCCGAGTTGCTCGGCCAGCGAGTCGAGCGACGTGGCCGCGTATCCGTCGGTGCCGTAGGCCGCGAGCGCGGCATCGAGAATCCGGCGCCGGGTCGGTGATCGCTGGTCATCGGATGCAACAGCCACGTCACCGACGTTACGGCAGACATCGAGTCTCTACCACTTGGTAGAGACACTTGCCGGTGGTAGACATGGACGGTGATCAGGGAGTCTCTGAGCGGCAAACGAATCGCCATCACCGGGGCCACGGGCTTTCTCGGAACGGCACTGGTCGAACGGTTGCTTCGTGCCGTACCCGACTGCGAGCTCGTGCTCGTGGTCCGACCCGGCCGTCGCGGTGCCCAGAGCAGGGTCGACCGCGACATCCTCAAGAACGACGCCTTCGACAAGCTTCGCACAGCGTTCGCCGACGACCCGGTTGCTGCCGGCGGACTCGAAGGCGAGACCTTCGCCGACATGTGCAAGCGCCGCATCACCGCGCTCGCCGGCGACGTGGCCACCGACGGCATGAACCTCGACGCCGACGGTCTGGCCCTGCTGGGCACCTGCGACATCGCCATCCACTCGGCCGCCGCGGTGAGTTTCGATTCCGCGCTCGACGACGCCGTCGAGGTCAACCTTCTCGGCCCCCATCGTGTCGCCAAGGCGTTGAGCGACGCCGCTGAGGCCCACAACCGCCCCGAACCGGCCCATCTCGTGGCCGTCTCGACCTGCTACGTGGCCGGCAGCCGCCGCGGCAAGGCCCCCGAACAGCTGGTCAACGAGTCCCCGTTCTACGTCGACGTCGACTGGCGCGACGAAGTGGCCAACGCCCGCCGTGCCCGCCTCCAGGCCGAAAGCCGGAGCCGCACCCCGGAGTGTCTCAAGAACCTCGAAAAGGAGGCCTACAACGGCCTCGGCCCGGCCGGCGGACCAGCCATCTCGGAGCGCACCGAACAACTCCGCAAACGCTGGGTCGGCAAGCAGATGACCGCCGCCGGCCGCTCGCGCGCCTCGTCGCTCGGGTTCCCCGATGCCTACGCCTTCACCAAGGCCCTGGGTGAACGGGCCCTGGTCGAGACCCGCGGCAACGTGCCGGTGAGCATCGTGCGGCCGTCGATCATCGAGTCGGCCCTGTCCGAGCCCTCGCCGGGCTGGATCCGCGGCTTCCGCATGGCCGAGCCGGTCATAGCGGCCTACGCCCGAGGTCTGCTCAAGGAATTCCCGGGGGTGCCCGAGGGCGTCATCGACGTGATCCCGTGCGATCTCGTGGTCGCCACCATCCTCGCGGTGGCGGCGAGAGGCCCGAAGCTCGACGAAAACGGTGTCGACCATCCCGATGTCACCCAGATCGCCAGCGGTGCCAGCAACCCGCTCGAATACGGCCAGATGGTCGATCTGGTGCGCATCTGGTTCACCGAACACCCGGTCTACGACGAGAAGAACCAACCGATTTCGGTGCCCGAGTGGTCGTTCCCCGGTCGGGGTCGGGTCTCCCGTCAGCTGGGAAGGGCCCGAAAGGGGCTCGACATCGCCGAGAAGGTGCTCGATGCGCTGCCGCTGCGGGGCCGTCAGGCAGAGTTCGGCGCCGGGCTCGAAGAACGCAAGGGCCAGCTCGAACAGGCCAGCGGCTACGTCGATCTCTACGGCGCCTACACCGAATGCGAGGCCATCTACGGCCTCGACAACATGTACGAACTCTGGAACTCGCTCGACGAGGCCGACCGGGCCGCATTCCGTATGGATCCCAAGCTGGTCCACTGGCCCACCTACATCCACACCATCCACCTACCCAACATGGTGAAGGCCGCCCGGCTCAAGATGTCGCCGGGAACCCGGCAGTCGAGCTCACGCAACGATCGCCTCCGCAAGCAGGTCCTCGATCCGCGCCGCGAACTGGCCGTGTTCGACCTCGAGAACACTCTCATCGCCAGCAACGTCGTGGCCAGCTACTCCTGGCTCGCCACCCGGCATCTCGACACCCCCGACCGGGCCCGTTTCGTGGCCAAGACCCTGCGCGAGATCCCCACGCTGCTGGCCCTCGACCGGGCCGATCGCAGCGATTTCCTGCGCTACTTCTACCGGCGCTTCGAGGACGCTCCGGTCGATCGTCTGGCCGCCGATTCCGCCGAAATGCTCTCGGATCTGCTCATCACCAAGTCATTCCCGGCCGGCATCCGGCGGGTACGCGAACATCGCCGCGCCGGTCACCGCACACTGCTGATCACCGGTGCACTCGAATTGGTGATCGAACCGCTCAGGCCGCTGTTCGACGACATCGTGGCTTCCGAGATGTCGATAACCGACGGCACCTACGACGGGCGCCTCACCGGCGTACCCCCCACCGGCGAGGCCCGCTACCAGACACTCGTCGACTACGCCGAGGCCCACGACATCAACCTCCAGGAGTCGGTGGCCTACGCCGATTCGAGTTCCGATCTACCGATGCTCGAAGCAGTCGGTTTCCCGGTGGCGGTCAACCCCGAGACCAAGCTGGCGTCGATCGCACGCAAGCGAGCCTGGCTCATCGAACACTGGGACAAGTCGAAGGGAGCTCCCTCCCGGGTGCTTCCGATCGGGCCGCTCTCCCATGGGCTCGCCCGCACCAGAAAGATTCTCGACAGGAGCAAGTCCTAGCCATGGCATCCGATCCCCGCCGCAAGGCCCCACGCCCCGGTTTCGTTCTCGACGTCGACCGTTCAACCCCGCCGATTCTGTTCCATCACGGCGAGAATTTCCGCCTCGAGAAGCTCCCGGCCGGTCGCAGCCGTGTGATCTACCCGGCCGAGCCGCTGCCCGGTCTGCCCGATCCCGACGACTCGATCCGACAAGCGTTGCTCAACCCGATCGACGACGACCCGTTGCCGACCCTGCTCAAGCCGGGCATGAAGCTCACCATCGCCTTCGACGACATCTCTCTGCCGTTGCCTTCGATGCGGGCCCCCGACATTCGCCAACGGATCATCGAGCAGGTCCTCGACATGGCCGCCGCAGCCGGTGTCGACGACGTCCATCTCATCGCCGCCCTGGCGCTGCATCGCCGCATGACGGAGTCCGAGCTGCGCCACGCTCTCGGCGATCGGGTCTACGACGCGTTCGCTCCCCAGGGTGCCCTCTACAACCACGACGCCGAAGACCCCGACGGCATGGTCGAGCTCGGGCAGACCCGCCACGACGAAGCCGTCACCATGAACAAGCGGGCCGCCGAGTCGGATCTCCTGATCTACGTCAACCTCAACATCGTGTCGATGGACGGCGGTTGGAAGTCGACCGCCACCGGACTGTCCGGCTACTCCGGGATCAAGAACCACCACAACGTCCACACCATGCAGAACTCGCGGTCGTTCATGGACCGCCACGCCTCCGAGCTCCACAAGAGCAACTGGCGTCAGGGTGAGGTCATCAAGAAGCACGGCCCCCGCGTGTTCCAGATCGAAACCACGATCAACAACAACACGTTCGGCTACGACGGCCCGATGTCGGTGCTGCAGAAGCGCGAGTGGGAGTGGTCGGCCAAGGATCGGGCCACCTTCATCGGCATGAGGTCGGGGCTCAACGCCATGCCGTCCTCGGCCCGGCGCAAGATCTTCCAGTCGTGGAAGGCCCCTTACGAGCTCACATCGGTTCAGGCCGGCGAGGTCGAGGCCGTCCACGAGGCCACTCTCGAGAATTGTTTCAAGCAACACATCGTGCCGGTGGAGGGCCAGACCGACATCCTCACACTGGGCCTGCCCTACATCTGTCCCTACAACGTCAATTCGGTGATGAATCCGATCCTGGTGATGTGTCTCGGGCTCGGCTATTTCTTCAACATGTATCGCGGGCAACCGCTGGTGCGTGAAGGCGGTGTGCTGATCATGAGCCACCCGACCCCGTGGGAGTTCCACCCGGTCCACCACCCCAGTTACATCGATTTCTTCGAACAGGTCCTGTCCGACACCACCGATCCGATCGAGATCGAAAAGAAGTACGAAAAGCAGTTCGCGGAAGATGAGTGGTATCGCCACCTCTACCGCACCAGCTACGCCTACCACGGGGTTCATCCGTTCTACATGTGGTACTGGGGAGCCCACGCCCTCCAGTGGCTCGGACGGGTGATCATCGTCGGCGGCGATCCCCGCTCGGTTCGCCGCCTCGGCTTCCAGCCAGCATCCACGCTGCAGGATGCGCTCGAGATGGCTTCCGATGTGGTCGGCCCTCACGGCACCATCACCCACATGCACAATCCGCCGATCCTCATGGCCGACGTCACATGAGGCCCCGGCGATGAAGCTCGCTCGCCAGCTCGGGATCACTCCCCTGCCGAAGTCGATCACCCGGGCCCTGTCGCCGGTGAAGCGGTTCCGGGCGCTCGGGTTTCCGTTTCGGGCCCCATCCACGCCTCGTGGCGTCGAACCGGTCCATGAACTCAGCACCACCGGGGCCCGATACGACACTTCGTGGGCCCGGCGCACCCCCGCCAGGATGGCCCGGGCCGCGATTGTCGACGGCCCGATGAGGCTGGCCGTGTCGGCGCTCGCCGCCCCCGAGAGGCGAGGCGCGGACCGACTGCTCGACCTCAAGGGCCCGGCGATATTTGCCGCCAACCACCACAGTCATCTCGACACGCCGCTGATGCTCACATCGATCCCCGAGCCGTGGCGTCACAAGATCGTGGTCGGCGCGGCCGCCGACTATTTCTTCAGCACACGATTCGTGTCCGCATTGTCGTCGCTCACCATCGGTGCCATCCCGATCGAGCGCACCAAGGTCGGCAGGCGGTCGGCCGATCTCGCCGCCGAGCTGCTCGACGACGGCTGGAGCCTGCTGCTGTTCCCAGAGGGCGGACGCAGCCCCGATGGTTGGGGACAGCCGTTCCGTGGCGGTGCCGCCTACCTGGCCCGACGGTGTGGCGTGCCGGTGATCCCGGTCCACATCGAAGGCACCGGAAGAATCCTCCGCAAGGGCAAGTCGATGCCCCGTCCGAGCACCACCTCGGTCACCATCGGGTCGCCGATACGCCCGACCGATGCCGAGAACGCCAACAGGTTCGCCGCCCGCATCGAAGCAGAGATCGCGGCGCTGGCCGATGAGGCCTCATCAAATTGGTATCAGGCCCGCACCAGGGCCCACGCCGGGAACACCCCGTCGCTCACCGGTCCGTCGGCAGGATCATGGCGACGATCGTGGGCTCTGGGCGATCGCTCGCGGCGAGCCAAGACCCGGGCCCGCCGCTGGCCCGACATCTAGGACCACTTCCTGGCTGCGTGTAGCATTCCGACGATGTCGGCTGTGACGATGTTCCATGTTCGAGACGTCGAGGCGTCGTCGCGTTGGTACCAGGAGATCCTCGGCGCCCGCAGCGGCCACGGCGGCCCCGATTTCGAAATGATCCTCGACAGCGACGGTCAACTCATCCTGCAGTTGCACCGCGCCGGCGGACATGAACACGGTCCGGTCGGCCCCTTCGACGGGGAGAGGCCCGGCGCGGGGGTGATCGTCATTTTCGAAGAATCCGACCTCGACGCCGCTCTCCTGAGGGCCCGGGAAATCGGCGCCGATGTCGTGTCCGAGCCCCGGTGGATCGAACTGGCGCACCACTCCGAGATGGTGCTGCGTGACCCCGACGGCTATCTGGTCGCGCTGGTGTCCAACCCCTAGGATCCACGGCTGTGACACACAGCGACCGCATCCTGATGGGCCCAGGCCCCTGCAATCCGTATCCCGAGGTCATCGAGGCCTTCAATCGGCCCGTGCTCGGCCACCTCGACCCCGAGTTCATACCCGTGCTCGACGAGACCGGCGACCGTCTGCGCAAAGTCTTCGCCACCGACAATCCCCTCACCTTCCCGGTGTCGGGAACCGGGTCGGCAGGTATGGAGGCCGCCTTTGTCAACTTCATCGAGCACGGCGATGTGGTGGTGGTCGGCGTCAACGGAGTGTTCGGTGGGCGCATGTGCGACGTTGCCGCCCGGGCTGGCGCCGAGGTCGTTCGGGTGGATGCCCCATGGGGCACTGCCATCGATCCCCAGCGTCTGCTCGATGCCCACCCATCCCCGAAGATCATCGCCGTGGTGCATGCCGAAACCTCCACCGGTGTGCGCAACGACATCGCCCCGATCGGCGCCGGCAAGGGGGACGCTCTGCTGCTCGTCGACTGCGTCACCTCGCTTGGGGGAATCCCGGTGAGGCTCGACGAATGGGGCGTCGACATTGCCTACTCGGGCACACAGAAATGCATCGGAGTGCCGCCCGGCCTGGCCCCGTTGAGCGTGTCACCGCGCGCCGTCGGACACATCGTCGAACGCCCCCAGAGCTGGTATCTCGATCTCAACATGATCGCCAAGTACGTGACCGGGGGAAGCGCTCGGGCGTACCACCACACCGCCCCCATTTCCATGATCTACGCGCTCCACGCCGGCCTCGGGGTGCTGCTCGATGAGGGCCTCGACAATTCGTTCGCCCGCCATCAGTCGTGTGGCGATGCTCTCCAGGCCGGTCTTGTCGACATGGGATTCGAGTTGTTCGCCCAGGAAGGTCATCGCCTGCCTGAGCTCACCACCGTGGTCGTGCCCACCGACCGACTCCCGGCCGGGGTCGACGAGGCCGGTGTGCGACGGCAACTGCTCGACCGCTATGGCATCGAGATCGGTGGCGGGCTCGGCGAGTTCGCCGGGAAGGTCTGGAGCATCGGTCTGATGGGCCACACCGCCCGCCAACGCAACGTCACCCTGTTTCTCGCGGCCCTCGGCGAAATCCTCGCCGCCTGAGACCCGGGCCCGCCGGCGAGCACCAATCAGGTGCGACTCAACCCGGGGGCGAGGCCTCGCATTCGAGCAGGGCATTGGCCCGATACTGGTCGTCGGCCAGGGCGGCCACGGGGTCGGGAGCTCCGAGGGTGGCATCGGCCAGACAGCCGGCCACCACCGGATCCATCCCGCCCCGCACCAGGTCGGTGATGAGGGCTCGCCTGTTCGGCAGGGGGCCGGCCCCTTCGAGTTCACCAGCGGGTCCGGTGGCCCCGTCGACGCCGCCGCCGCTGTTCAGCGGCACCTTGCAAGCGGCGCTGCTGGTGGCGAGCATGTCTATCTCTTCGGGTGTGAGGTCGGTGTCGACCCCGGTGACCTTCTCGAGCGAAATCCGGCCGGCGAGATCGTCGATCATGCAGACGGCCTGGGCCCGATCGCCACCGTCTATCACCAGAATCTCGACGGCTTCCCTGGGGCCCAGTTCGCTGCCTCGCGAGCACCCACCCGCCAGCAGCGCCACCGCCAGAACAGACCCGGCGAAGACCAGGTGCGGGCGGCGCCTCATTCGACCAGTCTCAGTCCACCCACCCGGACCTCCGCGGGACGCGGTAGGTCGACGGCGAACACCATGCGATGACCGGGGTACACCTGCTCGCTGAGCAGCACGGCTCGCCCATCGATCGAGCGGGTGATGCGTTCGCACACGAGCACCGGCGACCCAACGGGCACTCCGAGGATCTCGGCATCGTCGGGAGATGCAGCCGCGGCTCCCACGGTCTGTTCGGCACCACCGAGTTTGTCCGGTATCAGTTCATAGAACGGAGTTGTCTCGACATCGTTCCGCGACAAGCCGGCGCCCAGAGCCTCGGGACACCAGACGGTGACCCTTGCAAACGGTTGACCATCGGCGAGATTGATCCTGCGGACCTCGAGGACCCGCTCCTCTCCCAGAACCTCCCTCACACGCGGACGCGCCCGGGTGAACGCGAAATCGAGGACCCTACGTTCGGAGGTGGTACCGGCGGCGGCGAGCTGCTGTTCGATGGTGTCGAGTTGATCGAGTGTCTGCCGTAGCGGGTCGGCGGCAACATGCCAGCCGAGTCCCTGTTTCGCTTCGACGAGATGGTGATCCCGCGCTACTTCCAGGGCCCTTCTCACCGTGACCCGGCTGACCTCGAATTCCCTCGACAGGTCGGCTTCGCTGGGAAGCAATCCACCCGCGGTGTATTGCCCGGACGCGATGCGCCTCTCGATTTCGGTCGAGATCGACTGATACCTGGGAACCCTCACACGTCACTGTCCTCTTGGGCGTCACTTGTATCTTACTTGTATGTGATACTTGTATATACTGATTCACGGTGGTCGACAAGGCAGAGCCTGCCTTCAATACCTAGGCTGCCACGAGAACGCCTCCGCCAGGTGGCAGACCCCAACCCCAGAACCGAGAGGCACGCCCATGGCAGTTGCAGCCAGCACCCCGATCGAACTCATCAACGGCGTCTACGCCAACTTCGACCAGCGACTTGCTGCCGCCCGTACCCGATTCGGCCGCGGCCTCACCCTCGCTGAGAAGATCCTCATCAACCATCTCGACTCCCCCGACCAGGAACTCGAGCGCGGCGAGAGCTACGTCGACCTGCGCCCCGACCGCGTCGCCATGCAGGACGCCACCGCCCAGATGGCATGGCTGCAGTTCATCACAGCCGGTCTGCCCGAGGTTCAGGTGCCCACCACCACCCACTGCGATCATCTCATCCAAGCCCGAATCGACGGCAAACGCGACCTCCTGGCGGCGGTCGACACCAACGAGGAGGTCTA
>JAJRXJ010000343.1 GCA_024276355.1 Actinomycetes bacterium
GGATGACAAGCCTCATCGCCGAGTTCGACCCCCAAATCCTGGTTTTGTGAACGTTTGGAGTCCCATATGGGACTCCAAACGTTCACAAAACCAGGATTTGGGGGTCGAACTCGGCGATGAGGCTTGTCATCCATTCCACCAGAGACTCGTAGCCGGACTCGAGGGTCTTGCCGAGCCTCACGATCACGAGATCAGAAGCCGGCACACACACGATCCGCTGCCATTCGTAACCGCATGCCTGGAACGTGCCCCGGTCGTCGCCTCCCAGCCACCAATGGGCACCATAGATCCCACCCTCGTCGTCGGTGGCACGTGGCGTGCGGGCATAGTCGACCCAGGAACGGGACACCACCTTGCGGCCGTCATCGCCCCACACGCCGCCCCGCAGATACAGCAACCCGAACCGGGCATAGTCACGGGCGGTGGCATGAAAGAACGACGACCCCACGAAATTACCGGCGGTGTCGAACGACGGCTTCGCCGAAGTCATCCCGATCGGATCGAACAGACGCTCCCGCATCCACGCCTCGGCCTCCTCGCCACGACCGATCAGATCACAGACGATCCGGGCGACGATGTTGGCCGTGCCACTCGAATAGTTGAACACCGTGTCGGGAGCGTGGGCCGGCGGCCGGGCGGCGGTGTAGCCGGCGTGATCGTCGGAGCCGGCCCCGAACAGCATGTCGATGCAGTGGCTGAACGGGACCTCATCGCCGTCGGGATCATCGAGCGCATACGACTCGCAGAAATCCAGTCCGTCGACCATTCTCAACAACTCGTCGAGAGTGATCGCATGACGAGGATCGTCGGGGTCGGCCCACTCGGGCACCGGAGCCGGTGCCGACGGATCAAGCAGGCCGTCGTCGACGAGAATGCCCACGAGAGCCTGGGTGATCGACTTGGCCATCGACCACGACAGGTGGGACACGTCCGGGCCGCTGGTCGGTCCGTAACGCTCGGCCACGATCCGACCCCCATGCACGACCACCGTGGCGAACGACTGGCCGAAGCGCGGATCGGCATCGGGGCCGAACGCCCGATCAAGGATTGCCTCCACGCGCGTCGAATCGACGGCCCCGGGCAGAGACCCGGTCGGCCAGTCGGGCTGGGGCCACGGCACACCATCGGGTTGGGCGGGCAGCGGCGGAAGGGAACCGACATCGGCAGGCGCGAAGATCTCCATCGACCGGACAGTAGCGCCGGACCGTGATGACAGCCGAAACGACCGGGCAGCGTTCAGGCCCGGTGCCAGACGGGCCCGTTGGCGGTGTCTTCCACCACGATCCCGCGGGCGGTGAGTTCGTCACGCAGCCGATCGGCCTCCGCGAAATCCCGGGCCGCTCGAGCCGCGGTGCGGGCCGCCACCATGGCATCGATCTGGTCGGCCTCCGGATCGTCGCCGGTGGCATCACCCTCGCCGAAGGTGAGGCCCAGAGCGCCAGCCAGATCCACGACGGTGGCGAACAACACCGCGGCATCGGCGGACCCTGCGTCGAGGGCGGCGTTGGCCCGCCGCACGGTGTCGAAAACGGTGGCGGTGGCCTCCGGTGTGCCCAGATCGTTGTCCATGGCGGAACGGAACGCCTCGACCGCCGTGGGGTCGAGATCCGAACCAGCCGCCGATGAATCGACCCCGGCTGCCGCCGCTCGCCGAGCCAGCGAGTCGAAACGCTCGAGCGCGGTCTCGGCCTGGGTCATCACCTCGGTGTTGATCTCCATGGTCTTGCGATAGTGGGTCTGCAGGATCAGCAGCCGGAACGCCCGCGGGTCGTGGGCCGCGAACAGATCGCCGGCCGTGCGGAAATTGCCGAGAGACTTCGACATCTTCTCGCCGGCCACGTTGACCATGGCGTGATGAACCCAATGCCTGGCGAACTTGCGGCCGCTGGCAGTGGCCTCGGCCCGCTCGTTCTCGTGATGGGGAAACGCCAGGTCGTCGCCGCCGCCGTGGATGTCGAAATCCTCGCCGAGAATTCCCATCGACATGGCCACGCACTCGATGTGCCAACCGGGGCGACCCGGCCCCCACGGTGAATCCCAGGTGGGCTCGCCGGGCTTGGCCGACTTCCACAACGCGAAGTCGAGCGGGTCTTCTTTGTTTTCGTCGACCTCCACACGGGCCCCGGCACCCTCACGCAGATCGGCCGGAGTGCGGTGAACCAGCGCGCCGTAGTCCGCCAGACGCCCGACCCGAAGGTAGACGCCGGCCTCGTTGGCGTAGGCCGCCCCCGACTCGACCAGCCCTTCCACGAAGGCGATCATCTCGGACACGTACTCGGTGGCATGGGGACGCGAATGGGGATGCAACACCCCGACGGCATCCATCGCGTCGACGTAGGACTTCTCGAACTCGGCGGCCACCTCGGCTTCGGAACGGCCCTCCCGGGCGGCCCGGGCGATGATCTTGTCGTCGATGTCGGTGATGTTGGCGGCATGGGTCACCTCGAGACCCAGCCACTCGAGATAGCGCCGCAGGATGTCGTAGGTGAGCGCGCTGCGGGCATGGCCCACATGGGGATGGTCGTAGACAGTGGGGCCACACGCGTAGAGACTGACCTTGCCGGGGTCGCGCAACTCAAGAGGGCGCACGGTGCCGGTGAGAGTGTCGTAGAGCCGGATCATGAGGCCGTGGCACCGGGAATGGAAAGCGGACGGGTGAGGTCCAACCCGCACAACGCCGCGGCCTCGCGCAACGCCTCCGGCGCCGGGAAGCCATCGCCATCGCGCGACACGATCGCCTCGGCCAGGTCGAGCAACGCGGCCCGGGCCGCGGGCGCGTCGAGGTCGTTGTCGAGGGCGTCGTGGATGCGGTGGATGTAGGGGTGGGGGTCGGGCCCGGTGGTGCCACTGGCCGCCCACAGCAACAAATTGAGAGCCGAGGATGCCGTGTCGATGTCGGAATCGAACCACTCCCAGTCGGAGCGGTAATGGTGGGCCATCAACGCCAACCTGATGGCCCGAGGATCGGCCCGCTTGCACAATTCGCTCACGAACACCAGATTGCCGAGCGACTTCGACATCTTGGTGCCCTGGTAGGCGACCATCCCGCAGTGCATCCAATGACGCACGAATGTCTCACCGGTGGCCGCCTCACTCTGGGCCCGCTCCGATTCGTGATGGGGGAACACCAGATCGCTGCCGCCGCCGTGAATGTCGAGGGTGTCGCCCAGCAGGCTCATCGACATGGCGCTGCACTCGATGTGCCATCCGGGGCGGCCCGGACCCCAGGGAGAATCCCATGAGGGCTCATCGGGAAGCGACGGCTGCCAGAGCACGAAATCGAGAGGGTTGCGCTGACGCGGATCATCAGGGTTGCCGCCCCGTTCACGCGCCAATTCGATCATCGTGTCCTCGTCGTAGCCAGACATCTCGCCGAACGAATCGAAAGTGGTGACATCGAAGAACACCGTGCCGTCGACCACATACACATGACCACCGGCATCAAGCCGAGAGATCAGATCAACCATCTGCGAGACCCATTCAGTGGCCCGGGGCTGAGCCTCGGCGGGACGGGCACCCAGGGCCTCCATGTCTCCCTCGAACCGGGCGGTCTCGGCCGCGGCCAACTCCAGGAAATCGACACCCAGTTCTCGAGCCTTGGGCAGGATCGAATCGTCGACATCGGTGATGTTGCGCACCAGCCTCACGTGATGTCCGAGGCTCTCGAGTCTGCGGATCAAGAGATCGTATGTGAGGTAGGTGTTGGCATGCCCGAGATGCGTGGAGTCGTAGGGCGTGATGCCACACACGTAGATCCGCACGTCGGGGCCCACCTCGAGCGGCACGATGGCCCGGCGGGCGGTGTCGTAAATGCGCATCCACGCACGCTACCGCCCGGCCGGGATGAGGCCCAGCCGATACCCGAGCCCCCGAACTCGAACAGAGCTTTACAGAAGCTTGATGTTGGCGACGCGAATCGCTTGATGAAGGAGTCGTTCAATGAATCCACAAGCAGGAACAAGCGAAAGGAAGCCTCCGATGATGTGGGGATACGAAGGATTCGGAATTGTCGGGATGGTTTTCTTCTGGGGAGCCGTCATCTGGGCCATCACCCGGGCCGGCAGCAACCACGCCCAGCCGGGCACCCAGGTCAGCGCCACCCAGATCCTCGAGGCGCGATTCGCCAAGGGCGAGATCGACGCCGACGAGCTCGCAGCGCGTCGACGCGGTCTCTCCGACTGAACCAACCGAGAACGAACCAGAAAGACGAAGGAACAAACCATGACAACCGACCACAACCCAATGAGCAGGACCCGCAAGGCGGCGATCGCTGCTGTTCTGGTAGCCGGACTCAGCGGAGCGATCACGATCGTCGGAGTGTCGACGGCATCGTCCGACCCGGGATCGACTCCCGTCGTCACCGAGGACTCGAACCATGGCTCGATGGAGCCCGGGGATCTCGCCGACTGCGAAAAGTTCGCCGAAGAGAACGGTATGGGTGACCACCAGGACATGGGTGACCACCAGGACATGGGCGACGCTGCCGACATGATGGGCGAGCACTTCTCGGACATGATGAGCGGCGGCAGCCGCATGGGCGCCTGAGGCCCCGAACCCACAGCCGACCCGAGGGGCACCGTCGATGACCGGCGGTGCCTCTACGCTGCGCAACGATGGACCAAGAGCGGATACTCCTAGTCGACGACGAACCCGACCTGCGCCGCATGGTGCGGCAATACCTCGAAGCAGAGGGGTTCGCCGTGGTTGAGGCGGCCGATGGAGATGAGGCACTCGAACGAGTGCGATCGTCGTCACCAGACCTGATCCTGCTCGACGTGTCGATTCCCGCCCCGGACGGATTCGAGGTTCTCAGGACGGTCCGTCGCACATCTGATGTGCCGGTGATCATGCTCACGGCCAAGTCGGAGGAGATCGACCGGGTCGTGGGCCTCACCATGGGGGCCGATGACTACGTGACAAAGCCTTTCAGCCCTCGTGAACTGGTCGCACGGGTCCGGGCCGTGCTGCGCCGAAGGCGACCTGGGGTTCCAGACCTCGGTGAGGTCCTGAGCTTCGACAGGATCTCGGTCGATCTCGCCAAGCGCGAGGTCGTGATCGACGGCTCAGCGCTGGAGGTGAGCGCTCTGGAATTCGATCTCCTCGCCGCGTTGGCGGCCGCCCCCGGACGGGTGTTCACCCGTGCCCAACTGCTGGAGAAGGTCTGGGGGTGGGACTACTTCGGTGCCGAGCGGGTCGTCGACGTCCACATCGGTAATCTCCGAAAGAAGCTCGGCGACGACGTGACCGCCCCGCTCTACATCGCCACCATCCGGGGGGTCGGATACAAATTTGTGGCGGCACCATCATGAGTCGCCGCGGAATGTCGCTGAGTACCAGACTGCTGCTGTCACACCTCATGGTCGTGACCATCGGGGTTGTGATCTTCCTGGTCGCCAGCAATCGGCTCAGCTCGGTCTTCGTCGACAATCATCTTCGGTCCATGGGTTCGATGATGTCGGGAGTCGGCGGCACCGACGTCAGCGAACTTGAAGGTGTGATCCGCGGTGAGTTCAATCGGGCCCTGCTCTGGGCTGCCGTCATCAGCGGGCTGGTGGCCATGGCCGCGGCCGCGGTTGCCGCGGCACGAGTGTTGCGGCCGCTGGAAGAGGTCAGACGTGTTGCCCAGAGACTCGCCACCGGGTCCTACAGCGAGAGAGTGCCGATACCTCCGCAGGCAGAACTCGCCGAGCTGGCCGGTGATGTCAACGCGCTGGCCGAGGCACTCGAGGAAACCGAAAGACGTCGGTTGCAGCTCGTGTCGGAAGTCGCCCATGAGCTGCGTACGCCGGTGGCCACACTCAAGGGTTACATGGAAGGCCTCCTCGACGGGGTCTTCTCACCTGACGAGCAGACCCTGGCGGCCGCGATACGCGAGACCACACGAATCGAACGGCTCGCAACCGACCTGGGCACCTTGTCACGCACAGAGGAGGGCCAAGTCGACCTGCAGATCACCCCGTTTGACCTGTCGGACCTCGCCGCCGAAGTGTGCGAACGGTTGAGGCCGCAATTCGATGACAACGACGTTGCCCTGTCGTTCGAGAACGTCAGACCCGCGATTGTCGCCGCCGACCGTGACCGGATCACCCAGGTGCTCACGAACCTGATCGGAAACGCCTTGGCGTACACCCCCTCCGGCGGCCGGGTCGCCGTACGTTCATTCGCCGGCGATGGCATGGCGCGCGTTTCAGTGGCAGACAACGGGCGGGGGCTCGGTGAGGACCAACTCTCACTGGTGTTCGAGCGTTTCTACCGAGCCGACCGCTCGGCCTCGTCCGGCTCCGGAATAGGTCTCACGATCGCCCGGGGGCTGGCCCGCCTCCACGGCGGGGATGTCACCGTCACCTCTCAAGGACCCGGCAGGGGCTCAACGTTCGTGCTGTCGATTCCAGTTTCTTTGACCTGACGCCGCGACTCGTCAGACCGATGCGCCGGAATCTGCCAACTCGGGGGCGTCGTCGGACGCGATGGGCAGGATCATCTTGACCCTCGCCCCACCGGACTCCGACTCGTCGATCTTCACCGAACCACCGAAACGCTCGAGAGTCTCACGGGCGATCGCCAATCCGAGACCGGTGCCGCCCTCATCGCGGGCCCTGGCGTCGTCGAGTCGGGCGAATCGTTCGAACACTCGCTCCCGGTCGGCTTCGGGGATTCCGTCGCCGTCGTCGCTCACGTCGACCTCCACCGAATTTCCGTGGTTGTGCATCTCGACCTTTATGGTGCTGTCGGCGTGGCGCACGGCGTTCTCCACCACGTTCTTCACAGCACGGCGCAGATGCTCCATGTTTCCGGTGACCCGGGCAGGTTCCATGTCCCACACATCGACGTTGAGATTGGAGGATGCGACGGCCTCTTCGGTGACCTCGGAAACGAGGTCCTCGAACTCGAACGTCTCGTGATCGAACTCGGCCTCTTCGTCCTGGGCGGCCAGCACGAGCAGGTCGGAGATGATCGAACCAAGACGGGTGGTCTGCTCCACCAGCCGATCGCGGGTCTCGGGCCATGCCGGGTCGGACAGAACCGTGGTCTCGAGCTCGGCCTGCATGTTGGCGATCGGGCTCTTCAACTCGTGGGACGCGTCTCCCACGAACTGCTGCTGCCTGTTGTGGTGGTGCTCGAGTCGGTCGAGCATGCTGTTCACCGTGATCGCCAGGCGTTCGATCTCATCACCGGTCGGTGGCACCTCAACGCGTTCACTTCGGTTGTCGCCATGGATTCTCGAAGCGGTCTTTCGGATGTTTTCCACCCAACGCAGCGACCGGTTGGCGGTGAGCCACACGAGCATCATCACCAACCCGGTGAGTGCGGGGCTGCCCAGCAAGAGCAGGAAACGCATTCGACTCACCGGGTCTGTGATCGACTCCAACTCCGAACCAATGCTCACAAGCACCGTGTCCCCGTCGGGGTTCTTCGCGGCGACGGTGGCCACGCGAACGGTCTCGAACTCCACCGATCCGTCCTTCTCGATCAGCTGCATCCGAGCTGTACGGATGCCGGTGGAGGTACCCGCCGGTGGGCCGTCGATCACGAGGTTCCCGGCCGCCGCCAGGGTCTGACCGGTTTCGGTACCGATCCACACCAGGGACTCGTGGACGAGCGAGGTGGTCAAGTCGGCAGGAGTGGCGCCACCGGCGATGAGCGAGGCTCGGTCGACGGCCCGCTGGTTGAGGGTGGTGTCGAAGTTGTCCTGCAACCGGTTGTGGAGGGTCGCTGACAAGAACAGCGCACCCGTCACCGCGGCTATGAAGACGATCGCACCGGCAATAGCCGCGGCCTGGATTCTTATTCCTCGCATAATCAGCCCCCATTACGCGCCAGGCGATAGCCGGCGCCTCGGATGGTTTCAATTGCTCGACGGTCAAAGGGACTGTCGATCTTTCGGCGTAGAGCCGACACATAGACCTCGACGATGTTCGGACCGCCGTCGTAGGCGAAGTCCCAGACATGCTCAAGGATTTCGGTCTTCGACACGACCTCGCCCACGTGTCGCATCAGGTGTTCCAGCACAGCCATCTCGCGGCTGGTCAGGTCAAGAGGGGTGTCGCCTCGCCAGGCCCGGCCGTCGGTGGAGTCGAGCCGGAGATCGCCGGCCTCCAAGACGATCGAGCCACCGCTACGGCGGCGCATGGCCGCTTTGAGCCGGGCGATGAGCACGACAAACGAGAACGGTTTCGCGATGAAATCATCGGCACCGGTATCGAGCCCTTCGGCCTCATCCAGCTCACCGGTCTTGGCGGTGAGCATCACGATCGGAGTCCAGTCGTCCTCCTCGCGCAACGTGCGGCACACCTTGTAGCCGTTGATCTTGGGAAGCATCAGATCGAGAAGGATCGCGTCGTAGTCATTTTCGCGGGCCAGCCAGAGGCCTTCCTCGCCGTCATGGGCCACGTCGACCGCGAAGCCCTCGGCCTCGAGGCCTCGCCTCAGCGATCGCGTCATCGCGATCTCGTCGTCGACCACCAGGACCCGCATCAGTTGTTGGCTGCCGGGACGCGCTGGCGCCGCGGAGCGGGTCGGGGGGCGTCGTCAGGGGTGCTACCCGATGTTGTGGCTGCAGCCCTCGCAGTAGCGGATTTGGCCTTGGCCTTGCCGCTACGGCGTTTTACGGCGAGGATCCGGTAGATGGTCAGATAGAAGATGCCGAGGATCATCAGGCTGACCCCGGCGATGTAGATCCGGTTGTTGGCGTCGCTTCCGGCCAGCGCACCGTGCATGACGCCGGTCCAGACCATGGCGTAGCTGGTGAAGTGGATCAACCGCCATGCTCTTCGAGGGATGCGCTTCATCACCAGGGAGGTGAGTTCGACCGCCAGCAGCAGCCACATGCCGACCACGCCCCAGGCAACAGCGCCGGGCTTCCATCCGGCAGCCATGGGAACGGTGACGTCGACCCACGTGAAACCGATGTACGAGTCGAACATGAGACCGGCAATGTGAATTCCGGTGAAAACCACGGCCAATCCACCGAGAAAGCGATGGAGGTCGAGCAGCCACTTGGGGCTGGGCGTGCCGTTGAGCAATCGGGTGCTCATGAACAGGCCCCACAGGACCGACGCCCCGGCCAGGGCAAGAGCGACGATGCCGCCCGAGCGAGCGATGTACCACCAGGTTTGAGAGCTCATCGGAGATGGTCCTTCATGGATCCGAAAATGTGGGTGTTGCCGTCGAGATCGATGACCAGGGACGCCGCGTCGCCGGTGACCTCTTCCCATCGATCGGAGGGTGTCAGCAGGATTTGGGTGGCGAGAACTTCTGACCACCAGGCACGGCCCGATATCACCGTGGCCAGCTGGGCCTCGGATTCGACGGGTCGCCCGAGCCGCGGGTCGATGACGTGATGGCAGGTTCTGCCATCGACGGTCCAGACACGACGCCGGGTGGTCGAGGTGGCGAGACCGCCGTCGATCATCACCGCCAGACCGACACGAGTGTCACTCACTGATGGTTCCGCGACCTCCACCACCCAATGGTCGGGGGTGGGGGCGGTGCCGGCGACTCTAAGATCTCCGCCGAGGTTGACCATCGCGCCTTCTGCGCCCGCGGCCATGATCTCCTCGACGATCATGTCGGCGGCGAGTCCCTTGCCGATGCCTCCGGGATCAAAACCGGTGTCGATGGGAAGAGTGACCGTGCTGAATACGTCGTTGATTTCGATGCCGGCGCAGCCGGGGGCCGGTGCGGCCTCGTCGATCAGTGAGACATCGGCACCCTCTTTGAGCATGATCTCGTAGCTGCGGTCGTATCCACTGGCAATGAGGGCATCTAGCACAGTCGGATCGTAGGCACCGTCGGTCTTGGTCCAGCCATGGATCGCGTGGCGAACCAAACTGATGGTGTCGGCACTCACATCGACCGGTATTCCGCGGGTGTCGTTGCACCGGCTGATCTCGGAGTTGTCGATGAAGCGACTCCAGCGATGTTCGAGCTGTGTCACTCGATCCACGGCGACGTCGACCAAGGCGGGGTCACCCACGACCACGATGTGGAGGCGGGTGCCCATGGCGCGGCCCTGATGCTCCGTGACGGAGGGTTCATGGTCGGCCCTGGTCGGGTCGATGGTTGCTTCGGCCTGCATGTCAGGAACCGGCGCTCACAGTGGTGGGGGGCGGCGGCGGTTGGCGGGTGGTGGGTGGTGGTGGGGGAGCTGTGACCACCGGAGCAGCCGTTGTTGGCGCGGCAGTTGGCTGAGTCGCCACGGTCGCCTGCGGTGTGGCCGCTGTCGGGGCGGCCGTGGTCGCCGTGGTTGCACCCGGAGCGAGGGTGATCACCGGTGCCGGCGCGGCTGTCTGTGTGGGGAAGGTGGCCTGGGGAGTGACGGCCGGAACGGCGTTGGGGGCCGGAACGACCACAACGCGTCGGGTGATCACCGGAGTGGGCTGGGTGGTGCTGGTGGCGTTCTTGGCGCTGGCCGCCATGCCACCGATCATCAGGAGTCCGGCACTGAGAGAGATTCCGGTCACGGCGATGCGGCCACCGACGGCGGCGTGCTTCTTCTTTCGGCCTCCACCGGTTCGGGATGTTGGGGCGGGAGCGCTCCGGCGTGGAACCCTGGGGGCCTCGGCCGATGGTTGTGAATCTCGGGTTGGGAGAACTGGATGCTCAGCCATTTGCGGTAGCTCCATCGGTGCCGGGGGCTTCTTGATTCTCGGCGACCGTGTCGCTCGAGGGCCCATCATCGAAATACTCACCGAAATCGGCGAATGGGTCGGTCTGACCGGCGAGCGTGGTCTGGGTGACCACTTCGATCGGAGCAGCCACCTGGGCGGCCGGGTCGGCGACCACGTATTCGGTGACGGTCTGTGCCGCTGGGGTGGCAACGGCAGGTGCTGAATTTCCGATTGTGAGAAACAGGCCGCTCACCGCGGCGCTGGTGGCCAGGGTCATCGCGGTTGCGGTGACCAATGCGGGTTTCTTGTTCATGCTTGCTCCCATCGCTCCTGTCCTCTCCGGACACCTTCGGCAGAATTGTTGCAATGTGAAACTGCAGTCTCGCTGAAGAATCCTGAAGACCCATTCAGGTTACGGTTTTGGCACACACGTGAATGGGTCATACGGACCATTCCCGATCCACTTGTGTCAGTCATCGATCTCATTGGCCGACTCCTGTCGTGCTTCCACGCGTGGTGAGGTTGTGGGCGGTGAGGTCACCACGGGCTGGGCTACCGGCACCGGGGGTGGGGCGTAGACCGGCTGGGCGGCGACCGCGGCCGCCGGTGCGGCAGTCGTCGTGGTGGCGATCGTCGGGGCGGGTCCGATGGCGAGATGGTCGGGCACTGGTGACGACGGAGCCAGGCTCCGCTGGGTCACGTAGGTGATCTCGTCCGGTGCCGCTGCCTGGTCCGCCGGGGAGCTGGTCATCATTGACCATGCCGCTCCGGCAGAGGCGATGACCATGGCCAGCGATGCGATTGAGGTGCCGATGATCTTGGAGTCCATGTGTCAGCTTTCCTTGCGTGGTTGGGGGGGTGGGGGTTTGGGTGTGGCCGGTGGACACGAAACGCCGAAGGCGACGCCCGGAGAGTGGGGCGTCGCCTTCAACGGTTCCTCTCCTCCAGGGAGATCAGCCGGCAGTTGTGGTAACCGGGGCGACGGTGGTTGCGGGGGTAGCGACGGGGGCCGCTGGGCCGGCGACGGTGTCGGCAACCTCAGGGGCGGATTCGGGGTCTTCGGAGTGTGAAGACTCGGCCTGGTCATTGTCGCTTTCGACGCCGGCAACTTCGGGTCCCTCGACCGAAGCGGTTCCGTTCACGGCTTCAGCGGCATCAGTGGCGGGGGTCGCCACAGGGGCGACAGCGGTAGCGGGTGCGACGGTGGTTGCCGGGGCGGCGGGGGTCGCCACGGGGGCGACCGGGGCTACGGTGGTGACGACCGGGGCGACCGTGGTAGCGGGTGCCACGGGTGCCACGGGTGCGATGGTGTCGACGACCGGGGCGGTGGTGGTGGTCGGTGCGGGAGCCGGGGTGGTGACGATGGCGCCGGTACCGAGGGCAAAAGCGCTTGATGCGCCAACGAGTGTGAAGCTGACGATGGCTGCTGCTGCGGTGGTCTTGGAAGTCTTCATTGTTCTGTGCTCAATTCCTGTCTGGGGGAGATCGCATCTGCGATGTGGGTAACCGGTTCACTCGGTTGATGGACAGAGAGTGACAGAGTGAACCTGTAGCCACGCTGAGGAATGCTGAAACCACGTTCAGGGACCAGGTATCCCGGTGGGCGTCTCGTGAGCCTGCACTACTACTCTCATCACATGCTCAGTCTTGACCGCTCAGGCGGATGGCGAATGCCCTCAAGGTTCGTTGTGGCCACGGTGATCATCCCGGTCGGCTTGATAGCGACATCGATGCCGGTCAACAGGATCATGGGCCAGTACGTCGCCGGCCGGCCCGTGATCGATGGCGGTATCGAGTTCAGCGGGACGCTGTTCCTCATGGAACTTGTCGGGTGGGTGCTCACCGGCTCGGCGATCGTCATCTCCCAAAACCACGCCGACCCCGCCACCCGCCCGTTCACCTCTCCGTTGCCCATGACGGCCGCAGCGGCCACCCTCGGGTTGGCCGTCTCCGGAGGTGGACTGGCACCGGGCACAACCCCGTTGACGACCTTCGGTTTCGGCCTTGGCGGCATGGTGATCGGTGCGCTGACGGGGTTCTTGACCGCACGTCTGGTCCTTGACCCTGCCGACCTGGTGGTGCCCGCCGGAGTCGACTACTCGGAGATTCGATCTCGCGTATGGCGGTCCATGCGCCATGGGTGGCCCGGGGTGGCGAGGCTGGGTGTCGACCCGACCGGTGTTGGGGAGTGGGCGCCGTCCACCTGGGCATCAAGAACATCGAGTCCGAGTTCATGGCACTGGCTCATCTCGGTATTCATCGTGATCCAGACGGTGCTGGTCTTTGGTCTGAGCTCGCTGTGGGCTACTGCCCTCGCTGCTGTCCAGGTCCTGGCGTGGGGGATGGGGCTTAGGATTCGGCGCCTGCGAGTCGCGATCGGGCCGTCAGGGGTTCTTGTGTCGAGCGCGATCCGCTCGACCCCGATGGTCGGAATCGACATCGACCGGATCGAATCGGTCGAGGTGATCGCCCAGGACCGCAACCTGTTGAGTCGTTGGTGGCGCATTCAAGGTAATCGCCTCACCGTTGCCACCGGACCAGGGCCGGCGCTGCTGATCGGGCTGGTCGACGGATCCGAGATCCTCTTGGCCATGGCAGACGCCGAGAGCGCCGCCGTCGAGATATCCCGTCACCTCCCCTGACCCCCCGCCCGGTCTCGCCCCCCGCCCGCCCGGCCTCGCCCCCCGCTTTTGTGACCTCGCAGGACTGGCTATGAAGCCTCCAAGGTCATAGAAGCCGGATTTCTTGGGGATGGGGCAAGAAGGTGCGGGGCGGCGCCGCCCGGCTACGGCACGGATGTGGTGCGGGGAGTCTCCGGGGTGTTGCCGGCTTGGTCATCCAAGCCGACCCTCACGGTGACCCGCTTTCCTTCAAACTGTCCGCGGTTCCAGCCAATGTCGATCTCGAGCACGTGCGGGAAGAACACTGGTGTCCCGATAGTCAGGATCGTGGGGCTCGGCGACTCGTTCACCGCAGCGTCGACCTCGGCCGAGGTCTCCAGCCATCGGAAGGGTCGGCCCAGAGCGGACTCGATCGCTGCTCGCACGGCGGGATCCATGGTGACCTCGCCGCCGAGTTCCGTGTTCGAGTCGATGTGAGACGACACGACGTAGAGCACTGGGGCGGACGCAC
Organism: Actinomycetes bacterium; assembly: GCA_024276355.1. Lineage (GTDB taxonomy): Bacteria > Actinomycetota > Acidimicrobiia > Acidimicrobiales > Aldehydirespiratoraceae > SZUA-87. The sequence goes on from JAJRXJ010000343.1 coordinate 13,743, forward strand.
AATCGAATTCTTCGGTGCAGAAACGGCGGACCGACTCACCGATCACAGATTCCGTGGGTTGGCCGGAGCCCATCGACGATGGCCCGGTCGCCATTGCCCCGTCTGGGAAGGCTTGGGGGGCACCACCCATGATCGACCAGGTGTCCAACCACGCCCGCCACTGCTCTTCGGTGACGATGTCGAGGCCACCGGCGACCACGGTCGGGTCGATCACCGGTGCGGTGCCGGCCGGGGTGTATGAGAAGACCAGCCGGCCCCGGTAGGTGACGAACAGTTGCGAGCCTGCGTCTGCCGGGGCGTAGACCTTGAAGCCGTTGGATTCAGCGGCGGCCGTGTCGAACACCGGTCCGCCGGTGATGTCGTCCTGAAACACCAGCACTCCGTTGTCCGGGCTGATGATGGTGACGATCTCCTGCGGTTCGGGCTCACTGATCTGGCGCCAACCCAGCCCGGTCAGCCCGTCGGCCCCGTCGGACTGGAACTTTCGCGCCGCGTCGAGGGCGTCGGCATCGCTCAAACCAAGGGCCTGAAACAACTGCCAAGAATTCCCGACACGCCACTCGATGTCGGTGAGAACCGTCGACTCATCGATCTGGACGTATCCGTCGACACCGTTGATGTCGACCGGCGTTCCCGATTCGGCGAATACCCCCAGCGCGCTACGAAAGACCTGGATGCCGAGATCGGGGTTACCGGGGTACTCGAAAGTGGCCGACCCATCCGGAGGTCGAGGAGTTTCGTGCATGATGTCGAGTGCCTCGAGCGGCTCACTCAGGAAGGTCGGAATCACCCAGACCCGCTGATGCGCCGGGACGGCAGCGCCGTTGCCTGTCGCGACAAGTTCGGTGTCTCCCCGGCCGCCGATCACGACAAATGTTCCGGCAACAGCCGCCAGCAGGATGAATGCCGGAACCCCGATACGGGCCATGCGACGGCGACTGCGCCGTTGACGGCCGCGAGCCCACAGATCATCAATACTCGGCGGCCGCGAATCGGACTCTGCGCCTTCGAACAGTTCGTGAAGATCAGTCATCGACATACTCCATTTCCCTAGATAACCCGCCGGCTCTCATCTCCGACACAGCCGCCCGGGTTCGCGTCTTCACCGTTCCCTCCGCGATCTGCAACACCTCGGCTGTCTCTCGCACCGACAGGCCCGCACAGAAACGCAGCACCACCACCACCAC
>JAJRXJ010000344.1 GCA_024276355.1 Actinomycetes bacterium
AACCCACTGACGTCGCCATTCCTCGTGGGCCCAAGGCACGAGATCGAGCTGTTCGAGCTGCTCCACCTCGGCCCACTCGGTCACCGGCTCGGCTACGCCTCGCACCAGCACGCTCCACCCGCTCCGACTTCGTATGTCCCACTCGTCGACCTCGAACGCAACGTCGCTGAACCGCTTCGCGGCGCTGAGCTTCTCGCCGGTGATGGTACGAAACACGACAGTGTTGTCGACCCATTGATAGTTGACGGGGTACACGGCGAGATGACCGTCGAGCACGAAGGCCACCCGCCCGATCGGTGTGGACCCGAGCAGCGCCTCGCAGTCATCGGTATCCAGGACGGTTATGCCAACCAGGTCGTCTCCCACGGTTTCCGGATCGCTCGCGCTCATGGGCATTGCGCCTCCTTGATTGGTGGCGCCGGCCGCTTGAGGTCGGCGTCGGTGCACCTTCCAGTATCTGTCCGGACCAGCCGGTGGCGGCAGGGTAGTCCGTCACATGTATGCGGGCCCAAGCCGGGCTGAGGGCGCGATCGGGACACTTCCGGAACTGCCAATTGGTTTCAGGAGGCGTGTTGCGGATCGATGTGCAGTTGAACCTTTTCGTCGTAGAAGCAGATGAGGCCGGCAACCGCGGCCGACTCCGGCAGCGGCGTGGGGTAGCTCCAAGCGATGTCCGGGTGCTCGATCCCGTCGATGGTCAATGCCCAGTAATGTGCGATCCCCTTGTAGGGGCATCCGGTGGTGGTTTCGGTGGGTGTGAGCAGGTCGAGCCTCACGTCGACTGCAGGTATGTACCAGCGTGGTGGGAGCCCGGTCTCGAAGAGCACCGTCGGCTGGTGGGTGTCGGCCACGACCACTCCGGCCATCTCCACCACGACATGGCGGGATGATCGGAGCGCGTCGATCCGGGTGTAAGGGGAGCGAGGATGGATGAACACCTCGATGTCCTCCTCGAACCATCTGTCGACCTCGTTCCACTCGACATGTGAGAACCCGGGGAGATCCGGGTGCGTGATTCTGGCGGGACCGCCATCGCCGACAATGTCGCCGTCGGGGAAATACCAAGCCGGATACCACGGAACCTCCCAGACGAGCTTGGAGCGTTTCGAGTCGACAACCAGCCGACCGGCTGTGTATCCACGGATCCATTTCGGGTTGTCCTCCACCCGCGGGTCGTCCACTTCGTCGTTGGTGCTCATGGGTCGGCAAACACGGATGCGAGCCGGGTCATTCCCCGATGTGTCGACCCCGACTCTTCGGTGAAACAATCTCATGTGACACTCGACACGGCACGTCTGGCGCGCCATCATCGGGTCAACCAAGGAACCAGGAGGGGAAATGTCGGCTGGTGCTGTACGAGTCCGCTTGTCCGTCAATGGCGAATCCCACGAGATTGAGGTTGAGCCTCGCACGTTGCTCGTGCATGCCCTGCGAGACAGCATCGGACTGACGGGAACGAATGTTGGATGCGACACGAGTAGTTGCGGGGCATGCACGATTCTGGTCGACGGCAGGTCGGCCAAGTCCTGCACCATGCTCGCCGTCCAGGCCGAAGGCTCCGAGATCGTTACCATCGAGGGCTTGGCGGCCACCTCGGATGGCGATGGGCTTCATCCGATGCAGGAGGCATTCCACGAGTGTCACGGTCTGCAGTGCGGATACTGCACCCCGGGCATGATCCTCGCATCGGTGTCGCTGGTCGACGAATACCCCGATCTCGACGACAAGAAGGTGCGCGAGGGCCTCGAGGGCAATCTCTGTCGATGCACCGGATACCACAACATCGTGAGGGCCGTACTCACCGCGGCCGGCAAGGAGGCGTGATGGCAGTCACCGAAGACACCACCAACGCGGGCGGTATCGGCGCACGCATGCTCCGCAAGGAGGACGGCAAGCTGGTCACCGGCGAGTCCAAGTTCATCGACGACATCCACGTGCCCGGTGAACTCTGGATGGGCATGGTCCGCTCGACCATGGCCCACGCCCGCATCACATCGATAGACACCAGCGCAGCAGCCTCCATGCCGGGCGTTCACTCGGTGCTCACGGGAGCGCAGCTGGCCGACATGGACCTGTGGGCGGCTCCACTGCCGTGTGCATGGCCGGTCACCGACGACATGGCCAACCCTCCACACTGGCCGGTTGTGCCCGAGGTCGTGCATCACGTCGGCGACATCGTGGCCGTCGTATTGGCAGACAGTCGCTACCAGGCCGCCGACGCGGTCGAGCAGGTGATCGTCGAATATGAGTCACTTCCGGCGGTGGCGTCGATCGAGCAGGCCATTGCCGACACCAATCTGGCCCATACCGATCTGTCCACCAACAAGGCCTACACCTGGGCCATCGCCCCCGACCCCGAGGGCACGCAGGCGGCGTTCGATGCAGCCGCCCACAAGGTGTCGTGTCGTTTCGTCCAGCAGCGTCTGATCCCCGCGGCGATGGAACCCCGAGGGGTGTTGGCCGTGCCATCACCCATGGGGGGCGACATCACCCTCTACTCCGCCACCCAGGTGCCACACATCCTCAAGGTGATGATGGCCGCCACCACCGGAATCCCCGAGAACATGATCCGGGTGGTGGCCCCGTCCGTGGGCGGTGGGTTCGGCGCCAAGCTCAACATCAACCCCGACGAGAGCCTCGCACTCGTGCTGGCCCACAGGCTGGGCCGTGCGGTGCGCTGGACCGAGACACGTTCGGAGGCGGCCGGTTCCACCCATCAGGGACGGGGCCAGATACAGCATGTCGAGTTGGCATCAGACGCCAACGGCAAGCTCACCGCCATCAGGGTGAAGATCGACGCCGACATGGGCGCCTACATGATGCTGATCACCCCCGGAACTCCACTGCTCGGCTCGTTCCTCTACCACGGGGTCTACGAGACACCGAAGTTCAGCTTCACGTGTGAGGGATGGTTCACCAACCGCACACCCACCGACGCCTATCGCGGCGCCGGTCGCCCCGAGGCGAGCTACGCGATCGAACGCGCCATGGACATGTTGTCCTACGAGGTGGGTATCGACCCGATCGAGATCCGCCGCCGCAACTACATCAATGGTGGCGAGCCGTTCGAGATGTGGGAGAACCCGGCCGGAATTTTCTTCGATTCCGGTCACTACACCCCCACGCTCGACCGCGCCCTCGAGATGGCCGACGTTGCCGGTCTGCGGGCCGAGCAGCAGGCCAGGCGTGATGCCGGCTCATCCAAGCAGTTGGGTATCGGCCTGTGCACCTATGTGGAGATCTGTGGTCTCGCCCCGAGCCGTGCTCTTGGTGGACTCAAGTATGCGGCCGGGGGTTGGGAACATTCCACCGTTCGGCTGCTGCCCACCGGCAAGGTCGAGGTCGTGTCGGGATCGACTCCCCATGGCCAGGGCCACGAGACCAGTTGGTCCCAGATCATCGCCACCAAGATGGGGATCTCCCCCGACGACGTCACCGTTCTCCACTCCGACACCGCCAAGAGCCCGCTGGGTCTCGACACCTACGGGTCGCGGTCGTTGGCGGTGGGTGGTGTTGCCATATCCATGGCCGCCGACAAGGTGATCGAGAAGGCCAGGTTGATCGCAGCCCACCAGTTCGAGGCGGCGCCTGAAGACGTCGAGTTCACCGACGGATCATTTTCGGTGGCCGGCTCGCCGTCGAAGTCGGTCCACATCCAGGAACTAGGCTTTGCGGCATTTTCGGCTCACGATCTGCCCGATGGCATGGAACCCAACCTGCAGGAGCAGGTGAGTTTCGACCCGCCCAACTTCGCCTTCCCCTTCGGCACCCATGTGGCTGTCGTCGAGGTCGATGAGGACACCGGCGGAGTCGAACTGATCGGCTATTTCGCGGTCGACGACTGCGGCAACCAGGTCAACCCGATGATCGTCGAGGGGCAGGTCCACGGCGGAGTGGTGCAGGGGGCCGCGCAGGCGCTCTACGAGATTGCCGTCTACGACGACGATGCCAACATCACCAACCCGTCGCTGATGGACTATCTGGTGCCATCGGCGGCCGAGATGCCGTCGATCGTCACCGATTCCACCTGTACTCCGTCCACCACCAACCCGCTCGGGGTCAAGGGAGTGGGCGAGGCCGGCACCATCGGCTCGGCAGCAGCGGTGATCAACGCGGTGGTTGATGCCCTGCGTCCCCACGGCATCACCGACATGAAAATGCCGGCCACCCCGATGAGGGTGCGAAGAGCCATCGAGGCGGCGAACGGAGGTGCGTCATGATCCCGGCAGCATTCGACTATGTGAGGGCCGGTTCGGCCGAGGAAGCCCTGGCGGCTCTGGCTGAGCATGGCGATGAGGCGAAGCTGATGGCCGGCGGCCACAGCCTCATTCCTCTCATGCGTTTCCGTCTGGTCACCCCGGGAGTGGTGGTGGATGTGGGCAACATCGACGGCGACCTTCGCGGTATCAGAGTCGATGGCGACGTTGTCCGGATCGGTGCCCTCACTCGCCACTCCGAACTTGAGCATTCGACCGACCTGGCTGCGTCGTGCCCGTTGCTGGCCCATGTCGCATCAGTGGTCGGCGATCCCTCGGTTCGTCATCGTGGCACCTTGGGCGGTTCGCTGGCCCATGCCGATCCGGCGTCGGATCTTCCGGCGGCGATTCTGGCACTCGGGGGTTCGTTGGTGGCCCGAGGCCCGGGGGGCGAACGCGAGATCGCGGCCTCCGACTTCTTCACCGGGTTCCTCGAATCGGCATTGGCTCCTGACGAGTTGCTCACCGAGGTTCGGGTACCGGTGTCAACCGGCGGCTGGAACTATCAGAAGTTCAACCGCCGGGCCCAGGACTGGGCGATCGTGGCGGTCGCCGTGTCCGATGGCGGAAAGGGTGTGAGCCTGGTCAACATGGGCTCTACGCCGCTGCGGGCCACCGCGGTCGAGGAGGCCGTTGCCGGTGGGGCGTCGGCTGCCGAGGCCGCGGCCCACGCGGCCGACGGCACCACCCCGCCCGAGGATCTCAACGGCGACGCCGACTACCGGTCCCATTTGGCCAGGGTGCTCACCGAGCGGGCCCTGAACGCCGCCGGTCTCGCCTGACCCACCCCCCGCTTTTGTGACCTCGGGGGCGCCACTATGAGTCCCCCGAGGTCACAAAAGGGTGTGGAGGTCGCCGGTGGGGGTTACTTGCCGGCCGCGGTTATCAGGGCCTCGGCGCCTTTCCTGTGGACCTTGGCGACCCGTAGACCGAACTCCGCCCCATCGGTGGTGGTGCAGACGATCTCGGGCATCTTCTGGCCCATGAGCTTCCCCTCCCCGAGAGTCATCGAGGAGATGTCGGAGAGGTCGATACCGGCCAGCAGTTCCTTCGGTTTGCCACCGAGCTTGGTCAGCTTCCACATCAGCAGACGGGTGCCTGTGACTCCGGCGAGCACCTGAGACTCGTTACCGAGATCGAGGCCGGCAGAGGCTCGCTCCTCGTCGCCGGCCTCGCGCTTCGACTCCCCGGCTTTCGATCCGATGGCGAACCCGAGGGCGCCGCCCGCGACCGCCCCGGCCGCGCCGAGGATCCCCTGTTCGATGGTGCCCCGCGGGGTCACCTTCACGGCAGCGAGCAGGCTCTCTCCCGGATTGAGATCGGCTTGCACCTTGTCGGCGATCCTGTCGAGCTTGTCGGCCATGTCATATCGCTCCGTGTCGTTGTGGTCCTGCGGCACTTGCTATCAGGTCGGCGATGCGCTCGAAGTCGTGATCGAGAATTCCGCTGGTTACACGGATGTGGGATACGTCGGGCCGCTTGATGGTGAAAGGCTCACCGGGGGCGACCCCGATGCCGTGGGCGGCCAGCGCCCATACCGCCGCCTGATCGTCCGTGACCGGAATCCAGAGGTTGAGTCCCATACCGGCGGCCGGGACGATGCCATGGGATCCCAGTGCCCGGCTCAGCGATTCGCGGCGGCGGGTGTATTCCGCCTCCGCGCCGGCAACGCGCGCCTCCGACTCAGGGTCGGTGAGCATGGACAGCAGGAGATGCTGGATCAGTCGACTGGTCCACGCCGGCCCCAGCCGTCGGCGACTCACAATGGTGCTGATCGGCGCGGCGGCGCCTGCCATGGCGGCAATCCGCAGGTCGGGTCCGTGGCTCTTGGAGAACGATCTGAGTCGGATGACCTGATCGGGAATGTGGGTCCCGATGCTCACCACGGTGGCGCCAGACACGGAACCCGAGTGATCGTCCTCGATAACGGTGATCGGCCTACCCTCAAGTATTTCGGCGAGCGCGGTGGAGCGTTCGCGGCTGAGGCATGCTCCAGTCGGATTGTGGGCCCGGGGTTGGATGAACAATGCCACCGGATTCTTCGACAGATGGGATCGGACCCGGTCGGGGTCCAAACCGTCTTCGTCGACGGGGATCGGGATCAGCCTGGCGCCGGCGAGCTCGAGCATGTCGATCAGCGGCGGAAACGAGGGGTCTTCGATCAGGACGGCATCGCCGACGTGGATCAGCGACGAGACGATTCGATCCAATCCGTCCTGGGCCCCGTCGACGATGGTGACCGCCTCCGGTTCGAATGGCCATCGTCGCCTGAGTTCGGCCTCGAGTTCAGGCACCACCGGTGCATCCAGGTAGGACGAGACCGGCAGATTGAGATGGATCCGTTTCAGGGCCGCGCCGAGATCGGGGAGCAGCGACGCGTCGGGTGTTCCGGTGGAAAGATCGATCTCGAACACTCCGGAGGTGACGGGCACCCGCCAGTATCGGCCGTCGAGATTGCCCTTGGTGGACCTGATCGTGGTGCCGCGTCGGCGATCAGTGGTGATCACGGCGTGGGCCCTGAGGATCCTCCACGCCTCGCTCACGGTGTTGGGGCTGACCCCGAGGTGGGAGGCCAGAGAGCGGATGGTCGGGAGCTGTTGGCCGGGCTGGATGAAACCGGAGCTCACCAGGCTGCCGACCGCCATGGCGATACCCGATGCAGTGGGTTCGTCGGTCGTCTCCTTGATCAGGTCGATCATCAAAACTTTGTATATAACAAAGCTCGGCTTGTGTCCATCAGACGCGGCGACAATAATGGCGGTCGTTACACGTATCCGCAGCGGCGCCGCCGCCAGCGCACATTCGAGGAGGGGGCTCTATGTCCAGGATTGTCAAGGCCGCGATCGTTCAGACCGAGTGGACCGGCGACAAGGAGTCGATGATCGAGGCCCACGAGAAGTATCTCGCCGACGCTGCTGCGCAGGGTGCCCAGGTGATGTGCTTTCAGGAGCTGTTCTACGGGCCGTATTTCTGTCAGGTGCAGGACACCAAGTTCTACTCCTACACGGAGGCCATTCCCGACGGCCCCACCACGAAACGTTTCCAGGAACTCGCCGAGAAGTACGGCATCGTTCTCGTGCTCCCGATGTACGAACAGGAGCAGCCGGGTGTTCTCTACAACACCGCCGCGGTGATCGATGCAGACGGCACCTATCTGGGCAAATACCGCAAGAACCACATTCCGCAGGTGAAGGGGTTCTGGGAGAAGTTCTACTTCCGTCCCGGCAACCTCGGGTACCCGGTGTTCGACACCGCGGTGGGCAAGGTGGCGGTCAACATCTGCTACGACCGCCACTTCCCCGAGGGCTGGCGAATGCTCGGACTCCACGGTGCCGAGATCGTGTTCAACCCGTCGGCCACCAGCCGAGGGCTCTCGTCCTACCTGTGGAAACTCGAGCAGACCGCGTCTGCAGTCGCCAACATGTATTTCGTGGGTGCCATCAATCGGGTCGGTATCGAGGATCTCGGCGACAACGACTTCTACGGCACCTCCTACTTCGCCAACCCGAGAGGCCAGTTCGTGGGCGAACCGGCGTCCGATCGGAATGCCGAACTCGTGGTGAGAGATCTCAACCTCGACGAGATCGCCGAAACACGCGACCAATGGGCCTTCTACCGCGATCGCCGTCCCGAGATGTACGGCTCCATCACCGAGGCCTGAGTTGACGACCAACGCCGAACTCCTGGCCCGGTACCGGGCGGTCCTGCCGTCTTTCGTCAACCCGCTCTACGGCGAACCCATCTCGATCGATCACGGAGAGGGCGGCTACGTCTTCGATGTGGAGGGCAACCGGTTTCTCGACTTCTTCGGTGGTGTTCTCACCACCATGGTCGGCCACAACAACCCCGCGGTCACCGCCGCGGTGCAGGCCCAGGCAGCCAAGGTGATGCACACCTCCACGCTCTACCTGTCGGAGCCGATGATTGAACTCGCCGAGCGCATCGCGGCAGTGTCGGGCATCCCCGACGCTCGGGTGTTCTTCACCGCGTCGGGCAGCGAGGCCAACGACACCGCCATCCTGCTGGCCACCTCGTACCGCAAGTCCAACCAGGTGTTGGCCATGCGCAACAGCTACCACGGCCGGTCCTTCACCGCTCAGGCCATCACCTCCCACAGTTCCTGGTCGTCCACCAGCCTCTCGGGGCTCGCGGTCAATTTCGTGCAGGGTGGATACCGGCTGCGAAGCCCGTTCCGCGAGCTGGACGACGAGGCGTTCACCGAGGCATGCGTCGATGATCTTCAGCAGATCATCGACATGATGACCGCCGGCGACGTGGCCTGCCTGATCGCCGAACCGATCCAGGGCGTCGGTGGGTTCGCCAAGCCTCCGGTCGGGTTCTTCAGCGCCATGCACAAGACCCTTTCGAACTACGGGATCCTGTTCGTGGCCGACGAGGTCCAGACCGGATGGGGACGAACCGGCGACAACTTCTGGGGATACCAGGCCCACGACATCGTGCCCGACATGCTCACCTTCGCCAAGGGTGTCGGCAACGGAATCACGCTGGCGGGAGTGGTGGCGAGAGCCGAGATCATGGACACCATCAAGGTCCACTCCTTCTCGACGTTTGGTGGCAACCCGCTGTCGGCCGCGGGCGGAATCGCCACCTTGAAGTACGTCCTCGACAACGACCTTCAGGCCAACGCCAAGGCCATGGGCGAGCGAATCGTGTCGGCGCTCCAGCCCGTTGCCGATCGCACCCCCTGGATCGCCGAGTTGCGCGGCGCCGGTCTCATGCAGGCCATCGAGACCGTTCAGCCCGGCTCGATCGCACCTGATGCCGGCCGGGCCACCCAGGTTCTCGAAGAGTGCCGCAAACGGGGTCTGCTGGTGGGCAAGGGCGGGCTCTACAACAATGTTCTTCGCATCACCCCGATGCTGAATGTGTCCCCCGAGGAGATCGACGAGGGCATAGCTGCAATCATCGGGGCCATAGAGGCAGTCGACCAGTAATTTCCACAACCACAGAAGAACCAAGAGGGGGAGCGACCATGACGGTTCTCATCAAGAACGGAACAGTTATCACCTCGACCGGTGCAGATTCGGCCGAGGTTCTCATCGATGGCGAGACCATTGTCGCCGTGATCCAGCCCGGCACCGACCTTGCCGCCGCGGCCGAATCCGGTGCCGAGCGGATCATCGATGCCAAGGGTCTCTACGTGATCCCGGGTGGGATCGACGGCCACACCCACATGGAGCTGCCTTTCGGTGGCACTGTTGCATCCGACGACTTCGAGTCCGGCACGAGGGCCGCGGCCTGGGGCGGCACCACCACCATCATCGACTTCGCGGTTCAAAAGCAGGGTGAGAGCGTTCGCGACAGCCTCGAACTCTGGATGGGCAAGGCCGAGGGCAACTGCGCCATCGACTACGGGATGCACCAGATCATCGGTGGGGTCGACGAGCAGTCCCTGAAGGACATGGATGCGCTGGTCAACGAGGGCATCACCAGCTTCAAGCTGTTCATGGCCTATCCGGGGGTGTTCCTGTCCGACGACGGCCAGATCCTGCGGGCCATGCAGCAGGCCGCTGGCAACGGTTCGCTGATCATGATGCACGCCGAAAACGGTTTGGCCATCGACGTGCTGGCCGAGCAGGCCGTCGAACGTGGCGAGACCGATCCTGTCAACCACGGTCTGGTTCGTCGGGCCGAATTCGAAAGTGAGGCCACCCATCGGGCCATCCAGTTGGCCAAGGTGGGGGCAGCGCCGCTCTACATCGTGCATTTGTCGGCCAGTCAGGCATTGGAGCAGGTGGCGATGGCCCGCGACAACGGCGCCAACGTGTTCGCCGAGACCTGCCCGCAGTACCTCTACTTCAATCTCGAGGATCATCTCGACAAGCCCGACTTCGGTGGTGCCGCCTACGTGTGCTCCACGCCGCTGCGCACCAAGCACGAGCACCACCAAGAAGACCTCTGGAAGGGTCTGCGCACCAACGACCTGAGTGTCGTGGCCACCGATCACTGCCCGTTCTGCATGAAGGATCAAAAGGAGTTGGGCCGCGACGACTTCCGGGCCATACCCAACGGCATCGGCGGGGTCGAGCACCGTATGGACATGATCTACCAGGGTGTTGCCACCGGTGAGATCTCTCTGCCCCGCTGGGTCGAGTTGTGCGCCACCACACCGGCGCGCATGTTCGGCCTCTACCCCCAGAAGGGCACCATTCAGCCCGGCTCCGATGCCGACATCGTCCTCTACGACCCCAACCACGAGTGGACCATCAGCGCCGAGAACCATCACATGAACATCGACATGTCGGCCTACGAGGGGATCACCGTCACCGGTCACGTTCATTCGGTGATGTCGCGGGGTCGCATGATCATCGAAAACGACACCTATCTCGGCAAGCCCGGCGACGGCAAGTACCTGCGCCGTGGTCTCTCGCAGTACCTCATCTGAGCCCAGCTACGTACAGGACGGAAAACCCGTGCAGAAGATTCATCATCTCGTCGACGCCAAACCGATGGTCGGCAAAAGCGGTCGCACCTCACCCGTTTACAACCCGGCCACCGGCGAGCAGACTGGAGAACTCGACCTGGCCGATGTGAGCGAGGTCGATGCCGCGGTTGTGTCGGCCCGGGCGGCCTTCGAAGGCTGGCGGAGTCTCAGCATCGCCAAGCGCACCCGAATGATGTTTCGGTTTCGTGAGCTCGTGGATGCCAACGCCGATGAGGTCGCTCATCGGCTGTCGGCTGAGCACGGCAAGGTCGACAGCGATGCCCGTGGCGAAGTGGCCCGTGCCATCGAGAACATCGAATATGCGTGTGGTCTCGCCGAACACCTCAAGGGCAGCTACAACGAGCAGGCATCGACCGGGGTCGATGTCTACACGGTGCTTCGCCCCCTCGGCGTGGTGGCCGGCATCACCCCTTTCAACTTCCCGGCGATGGTGCCGCTTTGGATGATCCCCAACGCCGTTGCGTGCGGAAACACCTTTGTGCTCAAGCCATCCGAGAAAGATCCGTCGGCTCCGATGTTCATCGCGGAACTTTTCCAGGAGGCCGGTTTCCCTCCGGGAGTCCTCAATGTCATCCATGGCGACAAGGTGGCGGTCGACCGACTACTCGAGCACCCGGATGTGAAGGCTGTGAGCTTCGTGGGATCCACCCCGATAGCGAGATACGTGCATCAGACGGCCTCCCACAACGGAAAGCGTGTGCAGGCGTTGGCCGGTGCGAAGAATCACATGGTTGTGCTACCCGACGCTGATCTCGACATGGCTGCCGACGCCGCGGTCTCCGCCGCCTATGGCTCGGCGGGAGAGCGATGCATGGCGATCTCGGTCGCGGTCGCGGTCGGTGGCGTCGGCGACGACCTTGTCGAGGCCATTCGCGTCCGGATGGAGAAGCTCAAGATCGGTTCCGGCGATGATCCCGCGTCAGAGATGGGCCCCCTGGTCACCCGCGAACATCGCGACAAGGTCGCCGACTACATCGGGATCGGAGCCGAGGAAGGCGCAACCGTGGTGGTCGACGGCCGCGAGACGGAGTTCGAAGGCGACGGTTTCTTCCTCGGAACCACCCTCATCGACAACGTCACACCCGACATGACCGTTTACCGCGACGAGATCTTCGGTCCGGTGCTGTGTGTGGTCAGGACCGACACCTACCAAGAGGCCGTCAAGCTGATCTCCGACAATGCATGGGGCAACGGCACCGCGATATTCACCCGAGATGGCGGGGCGGCCCGTCAGTTCCAAGAGGATGCCGATGCCGGAATGGTCGGCATCAACGTGCCGGTTCCGGTTCCCGTGGGCTACCACTCCTTCGGAGGGTGGAAAGACTCGCTGTTCGGCGACACCACCATTTACGGCCCCGAGGGATTCCGTTTCTACACGCGGCCGAAGGTGATCACCTCAAGGTGGCCCGACCCTGCCGAGAGCTCGGTCAATCTGGGCTTCCCGCAGAACCACTGACACCGACACTCACGATCAAGGGGGAGTTAAGGATGGACTTCGGAGTAGTACTGCAGACCGATCCACCGGCATGGCGGGTGGTCGACCTGGCCCGGCAGGCCGAGACTCTCGGCTTCTCGCATGGCTGGACATTCGACAGCCACATCCTCTGGCAGGAGCCCTACGTCATCTACAGCCAGATGCTGTCGGCCACCAATCGCATGGTGGTCGGGCCGATGGTGACCAACCCCGGAACCCGAAACTGGACCGTCACCGGTTCGCTGTTCGCCACGCTCAACGACATGTTCGGCAATCGCACCATCTGCGGCATCGGGCGGGGTGATTCGGCCATGCGGGTGCTGGGTCACACCCCCACGAAGCTGGCAACGCTCAGCGATTCCATGCGGGTCATCAAGGGCCTGGCCGAAGGAGACGAGGTCGACTACAACGGAACCCGACAGCACCTTCCGTGGAGCAAGGGGTCGAAGCTTCCCGTTCTGATGGCCGGCTATGGCCCCAAGGCATTGAAGCTCTGCGGAGAGCAGGCCGACGGGTTCATACTCCAACTGGCAGATCTGCAGTTGGCCGAGTGGATGATCGGTGCGGTTCGCAAGGCCGCATCCGACGCCAGCCGCAACCCCGACGACCTCTACATGTGTGTGGCGGCACCGGCTTACGTGGGTGACGACATCGCCCACCAACGCGACCAGTGTCGCTGGTTCGGTGGCATGGTCGGCAATCACGTTGCCGATCTGGTCGATCGCTACGGCACCACCGGCGGATCCGTGCCCAAGGCACTCACCGACTACATCGCCGGTCGTGAGGGATACGACTACAGCGGCCATGGCAAGGCCGGACATCACCACACCGACTTCGTGCCCGATGAGATCATCGACCGGTTCTGCATTCTCGGTGATGAGGCCGCCCACATCGACAAGCTCCGGAAGTTGCGCGATCTCGGGGTCGACCAGTTCGCGATCTACCTGATGCACGACCAGAAGGACGAGACCCTCAATGCCTACGGCCAGCGGATAATCCCGGCGCTTTCATGACGGCAGTAGCTCGTCTGGGCCGGTCGCTGCCAACGCGCGATGGAGTGCGTCGAAGCCTGCGCGGAGCCGTCGCCGGTCTTGTTGCGTTGGCCGGCGTGGTGGCGGTCTGGGAGGGCTACAAGTGGATGGGTGGTCACACCGATGATCACTGGCCGGGAACATCGTTCGGACTTCCGGTCCGCACCAACGATCTCGTCATGCCCCACGCCAATGAGATCTGGGGTTCTTTGTGGGATCCGGTGCAACGAGGACGTAGCCAGACGCTGGCTGGATTCCTGTTCCAATCAGCGCGATTCACATTCAGCGAGGCCGCACTCGGGTTCGTCATAGGCACGATCATCGGTCTGGCTCTCGCGGTGCTGATGCTGAGGTTCTCCACTGCCGAGCGTGGGCTCATGCCGTGGATCAACATCTCGCAAACCGTGCCGTTGATCGCGTTGGCCCCGATCATCGTCACCTGGGGTAGGGGCACGGCGCTCTCCGACACCCAAGCCGTTTCCATCATCGCCACATATCTCACGTTCTTCCCGGTGGCGGTGAACGCACTTCAGGGCCTGCAGTCGCCCGACCAAGCCGACCTCGAACTGATGCGGTCCTATGCCTCCCCTTGGCGCCACACCCTGTGGAAACTGCGGGTGCCGGCGGCCCGTCCATATCTGTTCCCGGCGTTCAAGTTGGCGGCGACCCTGTCGGTGGTTGGGGCAATCGTCGGCGAGATCTCAGCCGGGGTCAAGGGCGGGTTGGGCCGGGCGGTGCTCAACTTCGCGACCATCTACTCGACCGGCCCGGAGAAGCTCTACGCGTCGGTTCTTGCCGCAGCCCTGCTCGGTCTGTTCGTATTCGCTCTGGTCTCGATCGTCGAGAGATTCGTCGATCGGAACCAGATCCACAACTCCAATGGCTCGTCCGGGGCAGGTGCATGAAAATGTCTGATTCAGCGATCGTGGCGACGGGTATCGGAAAGACATTCAACGGCAACACCGACAATGCCGTGGTTGCGCTCGACGGTATCGACCTGACCGTGGAGCCCGGAGAGTTCGTGTCCCTGATCGGGCCCTCCGGCTGTGGCAAGTCGACCATGCTGAGGGTCTTCGGCGATCTCATCTCCCCGACGGAGGGGACTGTCGAGGTGTTCGGCAAGTCGGCGGCACAGGCCCGGCTCGATCGCGACTACGGGATGGCCTTCCAGAAGGCCGGGCTGTTCGATTGGCGCAAGGTGAGTGCCAACATCGAGCTGCCCCTCGAGCTGGCCGGCTGGTCGAAGGATCGGAGGTCCTACCGGTCGGCGGAAATGCTCTCATTGGTGAAGCTCCAGGAGTTTGCCGATCACTATCCCTGGCAGCTCTCGGGTGGGATGCAGCAGCGGGTCGCCATCGCCAGAGCTCTGTCGTTCGAACCGAAGCTCCTTCTCATGGATGAGCCCTTCGGAGCCCTCGACGAGATGACCCGTGAGCACATGCAGGTCGAACTGCTTCGGATCTACGAACAACTTGGTACCACCGTGGTGTTCGTCACCCACTCGATCCCTGAAGCCGCGTTCCTGTCCGACCGGGTGGTGGTCCTGTCGCCGCGGCCCGGTCGAATCCACTCGATCATCGATGTCGACCTGGGCAAGCGCGATGAGAACACCCGTGAGTCGGCCGAGTTCTTCGCCATGACCACCGAGGTCCGCGAGGCCCTCCGTTCGGTCGAGGCCATGTCGTGAAGTCGCGCCTGGCCCCGATCTGGCCCCCAATTGTGGTTGGCGTACTGTTCATGGCGCTGTGGGAAGGGATGGTGAGGCTCCTCGACGTGAAGGAATTCCTGCTCCCGAAGCCCTCCTCGATAGTCCAGGCGGTTGGCGACCAGTGGACCCCATTGCGAATCGCAGGTTGGGAGACCGGCAAGACCGCGGTCGTCGGCTTGTTGATAGGTGTGATCGCCGGCGCGCTCCTGGCGTTGGTGGTCAGCCGATTCGGGTGGCTCCGGGGCTCGGTCACGCCGCTGGCCGTGGCCCTCAACGCCACCCCGATCATCGCGTTGGCCCCCATTTTCAACGCCTGGTTCGGGATCACCGACTTCCGTAGCAACGCGGCGGTGGTGATTGTTGTGGTGTTCTTTCCCGTGTTCATCAATACCGGCAAGGGGCTGTCGGAGGTTGAGCCCAACCAGATCGAGCTCATGCGGTCACTGGCGGCAAGCGAGACCACTGTCCTGCGGATGGTGAGAATTCCGAATGCTCTGCCGTTCTTTCTCACCTCTCTGCGCCTGGCTGCACCTCTGAGTGTGATAGCTGCAATAGTCGCGGAGTACTTCGGAGGGCCACAAAATCGACTCGGACCATTCATCACCCAGAACGCGAGCTTCAGCCGTTACGCCAACGCGTGGGCGGCGATCGTCGTTGCCAGCGCCATCGGGTTGGCCCTGTTCGCCGCGTCGGCGCTTGTGGAGAAGCTGGCGATGCCATGGAAGCGGCCCGAATCGATCACCGCGTGAGCTCAACAGATCAACAACCAATGGAGGGGAAATGAACAAGAAATGGATGATGCCGGTGGCAGCGCTACTGGCCTTCAGTCTGCTGGCCGCCGCTTGCGGCGACAGTGGCAGCAGCAGTGCGCCGGCCGATACCGGAGGAGATGGGAGTGGAGCATCCGACTGCTCCACCGTCAACGATGTCAGCCTGCAACTGCAGTGGGTCACCCAGTCCCAGTTCGCCGGCTACTACGCCGCCAAGGACAAGGGCTTCTACAACGACTTCTGCCTCAATGTCACCATCGTCGAGGGCGGCGTCGACATTGTCCCTCAGCAGCAGTTGGCATCCGGCGCCGTCGACTACGCGGTTTCGTGGGTTCCCAAGGCTCTCGTGAGCCGTGAGGAAGGCCTCAAGATCATCGACGTGGCCCAGGTGTTCCAGCGCAGTGGCACACTTCAGGTCTCGTTCGCCGACAAGGGCATCAACGGTCCGGCTGATCTGAAGGGCAAGAAGGTCGGCAGTTGGGGATTCGGCAACGAGTTCGAGATGCTGGCCGGTCAGCGCCGCAATGGCGTGGAGCCCGGGGTCGACAACGAGATCGTCCAGCAGAGCTTCGACATGCTTGCGCTGATCAACGGCGAAATTGATGCTGCCCAGGCCATGCGCTACAACGAGTACGCCCAGGTCCTCGAGACCACCAATCCGGCCACCGGCGAACTCTTCCAGCCGTCCGACCTGTCGGTCATTGACTGGAACGACGTCGGCACGGCCATGTTGCAGGACGCGATCTGGGCCGATGAGACCAAGCTCGGCGATTCCAACTATGCCGACCAGACCACTCGGTTCGTGGCTGCCTCGCTTCAGGGCTGGGCCTACTGCCGCGACAACCTGAACGAGTGTGTCGACATCGTGCTGGCGAACAGCCCTGTGCTCGGCAAGTCTCACATGACCTGGCAGATGAACGAGATCAACAACCTGATCTGGCCGTCCCCGGCCGGTGTGGGCATGATCGACGATGCCTTGTGGAATCAGACCATCGACGTGGCCGTCAGCGAGGGTGTGCTGTCCGGTCCCCCGGACAGTGGAGCCTTCCAGACGAAGACCAACTTCTACGTCGAAGCCGCGAACAAGCTCCTGAAGGACAAGGGCGTCGATGTCGTCGGCAACGACTGGAAGCCCATCGACGTCACCCTGAACCCCGGCGGCGAGTGACCTCCTACGTGTGATCGCGGCGGGTCGACCCCGAGGGGTCGACCCGCCGCGGCATTCGTGCCGTGATCGGCCAGGCAATAGGGTCGGGGAATGAGCGATTCGAAGATCACCACGGTGTTGGAGCCAAGCGACGAGTACACCCACGAGCCCGACCCGGTCCCCAACTACAACGAGTCGATGTATCTCAACGGGTTCGACTTGGATCAGGAACTGGGAGCGTGGTTCCGAATCGGCAACCGTGTCAACGAGGGTTACGCCGAAGTCACGGTTTGCGTGTACCTGCCGGATGGACGCGTCGGGTTCCTCTACGACCGTCCGGAGATCTCCGACAACGACAAGATGAGCGCCGGCGGTCTCACCATCGAGGTGGTTGAACCTTTCAAGCAACTCACCGTCGCCTTCGATGGGAAGCTGTGCCTGCTGGATGATCCTCTGCAGATGGCCCACCCCCGCACCGCCTTCAAGTCGAATCCGTTCGTCGACACCGAGGTCCGGCTCAACGTCTCGGGTGTGTCACCGATGTTCGGCGGCATGCCGGTGAGGGCTGATGGACAACCCATCGAAACCGACTCCGAGAAGAGCTTCGCCAAAGCCCACTACGAACAACACACGGCCGTCGCCGGCACGATCCGCGTGGGCGACGAGGTGATCGACCTCGACGGGCTGGGTCTGCGCGACAAGTCGTGGGGCCCTCGCTACTGGCAGGCCCTGCGGTGGTATCGCTGGCTGCCCATGATCTTCAGCCCCGACTTCGCCATGATGCTCTCGATCATCGACCGCGACGGCACTGCGTCCACCGGTGGGATGGTGCTGGAGGGCGATGAGTACCACACCATTCGCGATTGCCGCGTCGAGTCGGAATGGGACTCCGACGGCTATCAGACGGCCATGCATTGTTGGGCCCGTACCGACGAAGGTGAGTACGAAATCGACGGTACGGTGCTGTCGATGATTCCTCTCAGAAATCGGCGAACGACCGACTCCGGCGAACAACTCGTCACCCGCATCACCGAAGCAATGACCCGCTTCGAGTGCAACGGCCAGGTCGGTATGGGAATGAGCGAGTACCTCGACCAGGTGGTCGATGGACGTCCGGTCGGAATAGGCGAGTAATCGTGTTCGGCCGACGGGTGTTCGTCGTTGTCGCGTTGACGGTGTCGGCGGTGATGGTGATCGCATCCTGTGGCAGCGGTTCGGTTGATCCCTCCGGCGGGACCGCCGTCACCATCGACGTCCGGATACAGGGAGGTGCGCCCTCGGGCGGGGTCAAGAAGGTCACCGTCTCGAGAGGGGATGTCGTCACCCTGGATGTGAGCGGTGATGGCGACGACCGGGTCCACATCCACGGCTACGACCTGTTTGTCGATCTCACCGACGGTTTGGGCAGCACGACCTTCGAGGCGCTCATCCCAGGGGTGTTCGAGATCGAACTCGAATCGAGCGCACGAAAGCTCGTGCAGCTCACGGTGTCGTGACCCACACCCGGTCCATTGGTCGCCTGGTCGCAAGCTTGACTGCGGCAGCGGTCGCGGTGGTGGCGATGGCCGAGCCGGCATCGGCCCACGGGATCGGTGGCCGTACCGATCTTCCACTTCCGGCTTGGCAGATGACATGGGCTGCGGGATTCGCGGTGGCCAGTTCGTTCGTTGCCCTGGGTGCCTTCTGGGGCCGACCCCTGCTCGAGGCTGCAGCCAACGGGCGGGAATTGCCGGGATGGATGCAGCCCCGGATCTGGATGTTCGCCGTCACCAAGCTCTTGGGCGTGGGGATGTTCGGCGTGCTCATGTACGCCGCGTGGTTCGGCAACGACACCGCCACCGTCAACATCGCAGGTGACGCCTTCTACATCGTGTTCTGGGTGGGATTGCAAATCGCGTCGGCGGTTCTCGGCGACATCTGGTCGGCGTTCAACCCGTTCATCACCATCGCCGATTCGGCTGCGTGGCTGAAGGCGAAGATTGCGCCGCGGTCGACCGAGCCCAACATCGACACCGAGGTGTCGGTATGGCCCGCGGTGGTGGCGATCGGTTCGTTCGCATGGTTGGAGCTTGCTTACCACAGCGCGGCCGAGCCCCGGTCGGTTGCCATATATCTGACCGCCTACTCGGTGGCGATTCTTGGTGGTGCGGCCCGATTCGGACGCCGGTTCGTGAGGCGAGCCGACGGTTTCGGGATGCTCATGACGATCATTTCGTCGGTGTCACCGCTTCATCGTGACAACGCCGGACGGCTGCGTCTGCGTGCCCCGCTGGCCGGGGTGTCGAAGCTCCCGGTGGTACCCGGAACGGTGGCCTTCATCCTGGTGGTTCTGGGATCCACGACATTCGACGGGTTCACCCGCAGCTCAACCTGGGGACGTGTCGCCGGAGGGAGCACAGGGTGGTCTCTCACGTTCATCAACACCATCGGTCTTTCCCTCGTGGTCGGACTGGTGGCTCTGGCCTTCCTGGGCGCGATCCGTGCCATGTCGAACATCACCGGCGATTCCGAGATCGAGTTGGCCGACGTGTTCGGACCCACCCTGGTCACCATCATGGTGGCCTACACAGTGGCCCATTACTTCAGCTTGCTGGTACTCGACGGGCAACGATTCATCATCCAAGTGAGCGACCCCTTCGGTCGGGGCTGGGATCTGTTCGGAACCAAGGACTACGCCATCAACTGGGCGCTGGTGTCCACAGGGCTGATCGCCTGGGTGCAGACCACCGCTATTGCCGTCGGCCATGTGATGGCCGTGGCCGCAGCCCACGACCGCGCCATCAGCCGCTACGAGCGGGAGACGGCGCTCCGGTCGCAGTATTCGATGTTGGCGGTGATGATCGCCTACACGGTCGTCGGACTGTTCATCCTGCTCGGCGCGTTCTGAAACGGACCCCGGCTCAGGCGTTTATCAAGCGACCGGTGAGGAAGTCGAGGACCTGATCCAGGGCCTCACGAGTGGGATGGCCGGGTTC
>JAJRXJ010000345.1 GCA_024276355.1 Actinomycetes bacterium
GATCTCGACGTCAACATCTACGACCTCGAGATCGCCCACTCGAGCGAGGGCCCCCGAGGTGTTGTTGTGATACTCGTCGACACGGCCATGGCCGAGCGCATCACCGGTGGGCTCATGGCCACCGGATACCGGCCGTCGGCCCGGGCCCTCGACTGAGGATGCCATGAACGATCCGTTTCCCATTGAGCCCCTGGCATCTCCGCCCGACTGCACGGTGGAGATACCTGGTTCGAAGAGCATCACCAACCGTGCGTTGATCACCGCCGCGCTGGCCGACGGAATCACCACTCTCGAACGGTTCCTCATCGCCGACGACACCGAAGCCATGGTCGGAGTTCTGAGGAGTCTCGGTGTCGATATCGACATCGACGACGAGCGATCCACCGCGGTCGTACATGGATGCGGGGGAGAGTTCGCTGGCCGGGCGATGGTCATCGATGCTCGACAGTCGGGTACCACCGGACGTTTCGCGACAGCGTTGGCCGCACTGGCGCCATCACCGGTGGCGATAGACGGCCATCCCCAACTGCGGTCGCGACCGCTCGGAGATCTGATTGATGCGCTCAGGGATCTGGGTGTTGAGGTGGTGGAGCTTGGCGAACCGAACTGCCTGCCGGTACGGGTCACCGGTCCGATCAAAGGTTCGCTGGTCGAGATGCCGGGCGACGTTTCGAGCCAGTTCGTCTCCGCGCTGATGTTGGCCGGCGCGCCTGCAGGTCTGGGCATTCGACTCATCGGCGAGCTGGTTTCGAAGCCCTATCTCGAAATGACCGCCGACGTGATGAGGTCATTCGGGGTGGAGGTGAGCGTCGATGGGCCACTGTGGCGCATGGGTGGCGGGTATCGACCCGTGGAGCGCTATGTCGTCGAACCCGATGCCTCGGCTGCGTCATATTTCTTCGCGGCGGCCGCGATCACCGGGGGACGGGTCCGCGTGGACGGCCTGGGTGCCGATTCGATGCAGGGTGATCTCGGTTTCGTGGATGTCCTGGCACGGATGGGTGCCGAGGTCACAATCGGATCAGACCACACCGAGGTGATCGGCCGCGAACTGCGGGGCATCGACGTCGACATGCGCCACATCTCCGACACCGCGCCGACCCTCGCCGCGGTGGCTGCGTTCGCCGAGGGACCGACACGGATTTCGGGGATCGGTTTCGTGCGCGGAAAGGAAAGCGACAGAATCTCCGGACCGGTGACCGAACTGGTTCGCTGCGGCGGTGATGCACGAGTCGAAGCCGACGGGTTCACCATCAACCCGGTGGAGGGCCTTCACGGCGCGATCATCGAAACCTACGACGACCACCGAATGGCGATGGCGTTCTCGTTGATCGGATTGATGGTTCCAGGGGTCGAGATTCGCGACCCCGGTTGTGTGAGCAAGACTTTTCCCGGATACTTCCACGCTCTCGATTCGCTCCGGTGACCGTGCATTTCAGGCCGGTCGGGTGGATCAACACCCAGACGAATTGGCAGGATGTCAACCCATGCGAGTAATTGCGATAGACGGACCGGCCGGTTCGGGAAAGTCGACCGTGGCCCGTGCGCTGGCCGCCGCACTCGGTCTGCAGTACCTGGACACCGGGGCCATGTACCGGGCAGTCACGTTCGCCGTACTCCGATCCGGCGGCGATCCCGGCGACCCCGACACCGCCGCGGCCACGGCTCGGTCCGTCGAACTCGACATCGGCCTCGATCGGGTCCTGGTCGACGGATTCGACGCCACACTCGAGATTCGCGGACCGGAGGTCACCCGGGCCGTGAGTGCGGTCGCCGCCAACCCGGCCGTGCGCCGAGAGTTGGTTGCGAGGCAGCGAGAATGGGCCCGTCAACGCGGCGGGGGAGTTCTGGAGGGCCGAGACATCGGTACGGTGGTGTTTCCCGACGCGGAGCTGAAGGTCTACCTCACCGCTGATCCCGCCGAGCGGGCCCGGCGACGAGCCAAGGAGGTGACCGATCTCGACTACGAGACCGTCGCCGCAGACTTGGCACGCCGCGACGCCCTCGATTCAAATCGCGAGGTGGATCCGCTGATGGAGGCAGGAGACGCAGTGGTGGTCGATACCACCGGCCTCGACATCGAGGGTGTGGTAACCAGCGTGCTTGCGTTGCTGAAGGAGAACACCGATGGGTGAGGAGCCCGCATACGGCTCACAGGCGGGCTCCACGCCCGCACGCAGTCGTCAGACTTTCCTCGGAAGAGTTCTCTACCACATCTTCTGGGTGATCGTCTTCGTGCCGGTCAAGCTGTTGTTCCGCCTCCGCGTGGAAGGCCGGGAGAACCTTCCCGACGGACCGTTCATACTGTCGGCCAGCCATCGCAGCTTCATCGACACCCCGGTGGTGGGTGTGATGACCGCGAAGAGGCTTCGATTCATGGGCAAGGAGAGCCTCTGGAAATCGAAGCCGCTCGGGGCCTTCCTCACCATCATGGGGGGATTCCCGGTTGAGAGGGACTCGGTCGACCGCACCGCTCTGCGTGCCGCGATGGACGTGCTCAAGCTCGGTGAGCCGCTGGTCATGTTCCCCGAGGGCACGCGCCGTGACGGACCTCGCCTGCGCCGCGAAGATCTCCACGATGGGCCGGCGTTTGTGGCCTCGAGAGTCGGAGTGCCGATAGTTCCGGTCGGTCTCGGCGGCACACCCAAGGCGCTGCCGGTCGGCAAGAAGCTACCGCGCCCAGCCAAGGTCGTGGTTGTGATCGGCGAGCCGATCGATCCGCCGGCCAAGGTGAACGGCAGGGTCCCGAGGAAAGGCGTCACCGAGATGAGCGACCGACTGTTCGCCGAGATGAGCGACCTGTTCATCGAGGCCCGGGTCCTGGCCGGAGAGGAAGAGGTCGCGAACGGGAACGGCCGCAGGTAGGCGCTTCAGAGGCCCGATCTGGTGAACTCGATCACCGCGTCGATTTCCTTGTCGGTCAGCCTGGTGGCGAACGACGGCATGGACTTGGGGCCCAGGAGGATCACCGCACGCTGATCGTCAACATCGGGAAACCTGTCGATCAGGTCGCCGGCCAGGGCCGGCCCGGTTCCCCCTTGGCCCGCCGCGCCATGACACACCTGACAGTGCTGGGAGTAGATGGCGGCCCCCTCGCTCACCAGCTCGGACTTGGGAGTCGGGGCGCTGCCGGGTGAATCAGAACCGAGCCACTGCATGGCCCCGACGGCCACGGCCACGGCCACGACCACGGCCGCGACTGCGGCGACAACGGTCAACCGGCGCGTCCTGTCAGGCATCGACCGGGCCGCTTGTCGTGTCGTTCTCGGCGAGTGATTCGAGGACGTAGCTGGCATCGATGTTGCGATCGTCGAGGGGCACCCGGCCGTCGTGGGGGCCTCCGAATGCCACCGAAACCGCGGCGTCGACAGCTCCGAGGAGCTCCCGAAGATTTCGCGGCGGCGGAAAGTATTCATCTTCGCTGGTGACGTGGATCTCGTCGACACCATGGGTCGGGGAGAGGCGGCTGATCACCTCGCGTACGAGGTCCTCCGGGGCCGAGGCCCCCGCTGTGACCCCGATGGTGCCGGAGAGATCATTGGGAAGTTCATCGGCGCCGTTGACCCTGAACACCCTCGGGCAACCGGCTTCGACGGCGAGGGAGGCCAGCGCCTTGGTGTTGGAGGAGTTCGCCGAACCGATGACGATCATGGCGTCGCATCGCGGGGCGATCTCCATGAGAGCAGACTGTCGGTTGGTGGTGGCGAAACACAGATCTGATCGGCCGGGCTCCCAGATCTGCGGGAAGCGGGCCCGGGTCGCGTCCAGAACCCCGGACCATTCCCGATGGGAAAGGGTGGTCTGCGCGAGAACGGCGACCGGGCCGTCGAGATCCGGCAGCTGCTGCACATCGAGGGGAGACTCGACCCGGTGGATGGCCGCTGGTGCCACCGCCATGGTCCCGATCGCCTCTTCGTGGCCCTCGTGACCCACGTAGACGATCTGGTAGCCCTTGTCGGCTCTGGTCTTGACCTCGTGGTGGACCTTGGTGACCAGCGGGCACACCGCGTCGACCACGTATCCGCCGCGCTCCCTGGCGGCAGCGACCACCTCGGGCGCTGATCCGTGGGCCGACAACATGATCGGCATGCCTTCGGGCACGTCGGATATGTCGTCGACGAAAACCACACCGAGATTCTCGAAACGCTGAACGACAATCTGGTTGTGGACGATCTCGTGGTAGCAGTAGACGGGTGGCTCGAAGGCTCTCACCATCCACGCCAACGCCTTGATCGCCATCTCCACGCCCGCGCAGAACCCCCTGGGCGCTGCCAGCAGAACTTTGTCGACCCGGGATGAAGGCTGGTTCACCCCGATGAGGGTAGCCATCTTGCAGGGGTGGAGGATCGCACCGGCACTGTTACCATTTCGGGTCGGTGTGGCGCCGTCGCGCTCGCCTAGTTTCACGGATTCGCTCAGGAGCTTCCACGATGTCGATGGTATGCCAGGTCACAGGGAAGAAGCCCCACTTCGGCAAGCAACTCTCCCACTCCCACCGTCGTTCGTCGCGTCGCTGGAACCCCAACATCCAGCGCAAGAGGTTCTACCTCGCTGCTGAGAAGCGTTGGATCACCCTCACGGTGAGCACCAAGGGAATCAAGACCATCGACAAGCGTGGCATCGAGAGTGTCGTTGCTGAGATGCGCCGCAACGGCCAGAAGATCTGAGGGTTTCACGATGTCAAGCGACAAGCGTCCGATCATCAAGCTGCGGTCCACCGCCGGCACCGGTTACACATACGTGACCACCAAGAACAAGGCCAACACCCGCGAGCGCATCGAGATCAAGAAGTACGATCCCGTCATTCGCAAGCACGTGATCTTCAAAGAAGAGCGCTGAGCCAACTAACCTCCAGGCGATGACCAGCTCCGATCGACGCGATCATCCGATCGCCATGTTCGATTCGGGGTTCGGAGGGTTGACCGTGGCCCGGGCCGTGATGGACTTGTTGCCATCCGAGAGCTTGGTCTATTTCGGTGACACCGACAGGTACCCCTACGGCTCGCGCCCCGCGGGTCAGGTCAGGGATTTCGCCATCGAGATCACCGACTGGTTGGTCGATGCTCACGATCCGAAGTTGTTGGTTGTGGCCTGCAACACCGCGTCGGCCGTGGCGCTCGATCACCTTCGTTCCCGCGTCGACATGCCCGTTGTCGGCGTGCTCGAGCCCGGCCTGCATTCGTTGATGAAGGTCACCAAGACCGGCCGGATAGGTGTGATCGGAACCGTCGGTACGATCGCCAGCGGTGCGTATCAGACCGCGGCGGGCAAATCGGACATCGATGTGGAACTGACATGTGCAGCGTGTCCCGGATTCGTCGAGTTCGTCGAGCGCGGCGACACCGAGTCGGACCAGGTGAAGGTTCTGGCCCAGAGGCTCCTGGCGCCGATTCGTGACGCCGCTGTCGACAGCCTGTTGCTCGGGTGCACCCATTACCCTTTTCTCGCCCGGGCCATCGGTGAGGTGATGGGTCCCGATGTTGTTCTGGTCTCATCGGCCGATGAGACCGCCTTCGAGATAGCCCGGCTTCTCGATGACCTCGACATCAAGGCCACAGCTGAAGCTCGCGGATCGCGAGAGTTCGTATCGAGTGGCGATTCGGCGTCATTTGCAGAGATCGGTGCCCGCCTGTTGGGATTGCCGATGAACCATGTGAGGTCACACAAGTGGAACTGAAACTACCGGCACTGACTGTCACCGTCCTGGGGTCGTCAGGTTCCTATGCCACCCCCGAGAATCCGTGTACCAGCTTTCTGGTTCGCTCCGCGACCACATCAGTGTTGTTGGATTGCGGGCCGGGTTCCACTGGTCCCCTGCAGTCATACATCGACCCGGCCGATCTCACGGCCATCGTCATCAGCCACTGTCATCCGGATCACTGGATCGAACTACCGGTCCTGAGAAATGTGTTCACCTACTTCCATCCCGTCGATCGAATGCCGGTCTACGGCACGGCCCGAACCCGAACGATGGACCAGGCCGTCCATGCCCGACACGGCGATGTCTCCGACCCGATCGACTGGACCGTGATCGATGAGTCGTCGGAGATCTCGATCGGGGACATGGAGTTCTCCTTCAGCCGAACCGACCATCCGGTTGAGACGCTGGCGGTTCGTATCGATGCCGGGGGCCGATCGTTCGCGTTCTCGTCCGACACCGGGCCCGGATGGCAGCTGGAAAGCCTCGGTCACGGTATTGATTTCGTGATCCACGAGGCTTCCCATCTGTCAGACTCCGAGGGCCTCGGGATCCCCCACATGAGTGCACGCCAAGCCGGTGAATCGGCGCGGCAGGCGGGTGCCGGGCGACTGGCTCTCACCCACCTGATGCCCGGTTCCGATGAGAGCGCCCATCTCACCGAGGCGGCCGAAGCCTTTGGCGGTCCGGTCGTGCTGGCCGCGCCCGGATCCGTATTCGACATCTCAACACCGGAGAAATGATGACCACACGTTTTGACGGACGCCGACCAGACGAGTTGCGTCCCTTCGAGTTTCACCGTGACTACACGACCATGGCCGCCGGATCGGCCCTGGTGGTGTTCGGCGACACCCGGGTTCTGTGTACCGCGTCGGTTGAGGATGGCACTCCGCGCTGGCTCAAGAACACCGGCAAAGGCTGGGTCACCGCCGAATACTCGATGTTGCCCGGGTCGTCTCCCGAGCGGATCCGCCGTCGTACGTCCGGTCGCAGCCAGGAGATCCAGCGGTTGATCGGGCGCTCCCTGCGGGCCGTGGTCGACATGAAGGCGCTCGGGGAGAGGCAGATCATCGTCGACTGCGACGTGCTGCAAGCCGACGGCGGAACCCGTACCGCCTCGATCTGCGGTGGCTACATCGCGCTGCACGATGCCTTCAGCCGACTCGTGCAGGCCGGTGAGATCCAGAGCCACCCGATGATCGACGAGTGCTCGGCCATATCGGTCGGAATCGTCGATGGCACCGCGGTGCTCGACCTGCCCTACCCGGAGGACTCCACGGCGGAAGTCGATTTCAACGTGGTGATGACCGGGTCCGGAAGCTTCATCGAAGTTCAGGGAACCGCCGAGGGCAAGGCGTTCGAGCGGTCTCAACTCGACGAGCTTCTCGACCTTGCTGCGGGTGGAATCGCCACCATCACCACCGCCCAGAAGGAAATTCTCGCGGAGGCACCATCTCCGCGTAGCCTCAAGCGATGAATTCATCCTCCCGGCGGATACCGGAGTTCGTCTGTGCGAGCGCGAACCCCGACAAGGTTGCCGAAATGACGGCGGTCCTCGACGGTGTCGCCAGGCTCGCGCCCAGGCCCACCGACATACCGGAGGTGATCGAGGACGCCCCCGATCTGGCTGGTAATGCCCGTCTCAAAGCCGGAGCCGTGGCTCGCGTCACCGGCCGGTCGGCCATCGCCGACGACACTGGTCTCGAGGTCGACGCCCTCGACGGGGCGCCGGGCGTGTTCTCCGCCCGATACGCGGGAGACGATGCGTCCTACGAAGACAACGTGGCCAAGCTCCTCGCCGAACTGGATGGAGTGCCCGAGCAGTCGCGCACCGCCCGGTTCCGCACCGTGGCGATCGTGGTCCACGCCGACGGTTCCGCGGTCAGCGCCGAGGGAGTGGTCGAGGGGTGCATCACCCTTGAACCGCGTGGCGAAGGCGGC
>JAJRXJ010000346.1 GCA_024276355.1 Actinomycetes bacterium
AAGCAGTCGCCGTCGACCAACGGCTGGCCGTTGTCCTGGAAGGCAGTGGCAGCGATGGATCCGCCGGAGGCGAACACGGCCCCGTCGGTGTTCCAGAGGTCGCCGACCATGTTGAACACGTCGACCACACGGGAGTCGTTGAACGGAATGTCGTGGTTGACCCACTGGTCGTAGACATCGGCGCCGTACATGCGCAGCATGAGATCCTCGACCCAGTCGGTGAAGGGCCAGCCGGTGGCCTGGCCGGATTCGATACCCACGCACCACGGGGTGTTGCCATCGGCGATCATCTGGTTGCTTAGGGCAACGAGATCGTCCCAGGTGGTCGGTACGTCGTAGCCGTTGTCGGCGAAACGCTGAGGCTGGTACCACACGAGGGACTTCAGGTCGGTCTTGACCGGGACGCCGTACTGGGTGCCGTCGACGTTGCCGAACGAGGTCCACGATGCCGGCCAGTTCTTGGCCACGGCCGCTGCTGCCGAATCATTCAGAGGCTTCACATTGCCGGCGCGAGCGAAGTCGGCAAGCTTGCCGGGCTGGGGGAAGATCGAGATGTCGGGAGGGTTTCCACCCTCGACCTGAACGTTGATGTTTGCTTCCCAGTCGGCATCACCGGTGTAGGTGATGGTCATGTCGTTGGCCTTGGCAAACACGTCGAGGGCCTGCTGGATCGCTCCGGCCTCCTCTTCGGCGCGCTCAGGGCCGGTGATGGTGACCTTGCTGCCGGCAAGTGGGTTGTCGGTGGTCGTGGCAGCCGTCGTGGCGGGTGTGGCAGCAGCCGTGGTGGTGGCCGCCTTCGCAGCCGTCGTGGTGGGGCTGGCAGTGTCGGTGTTCGATCCGCTGTCGCCACACGCCGCGGCGACGAACGAGAACGCCACCACCACAGTGGCCAGCTTGAGCCATCTTGCTTTCATATTTTCTCCTCCATGGAACCTGCCCGACCAACGGCCGCGAGGGTTTGGGACACGCGCCCCCGGCGGGGTCGCATGAAAACGCTTACATGAATACAGGAGCGGGTCAAGCCGGCCCCCGAATTGGTTTGGAGGGCGGGTGTCGCCCCGGGTATTCAGGTGGTGGTTCTCACTACCAGTTCGATGTTCATCTCCGCCGACTCGGACGCCTTCGTCGCGCCCCCGAGCCCGTCGGTCAGCCATCGGGCCGCAACGACGCCGTGCTGGTCGACCTGCTGACTGACCGTGGTGAGGCCGAGCATTTCGGACATGTCGTGGTCGTCGACACCCACCACGGCCAGATCCCCGGGGACCGTGAGACCGCGGTCGTGGGCAGCCCAAATCGCGCCAAATGCCATCTCGTCGGACATCGCGAAGACTGCGGTCGGCGATTCGTCGAGGTCGAGAAGGCTACCCATCGCCTCTCGGCCGCCGGAGGTCGTGAAGTTGCCGGTGCACTCCAGATTCGGATCGAAGTCGATGCCGGACTCGAGAAGAGCGCGCTTGAATCCGTCGACGCGGTCGCTGGGAACGGTGAAATGCAGAGGGTCCTCCGACTGACCGGTGAGAATACCGATTCGCCGATGCCCACGATCTATCAGGTGTTTGGTGGCCAGGACCCCAACAGCCACGTTGTCGACCACCACCGAAGGAAACTCCGGACAGTCGAAACCGGTGGTCACAACAGCCAACTCGGCTCTCGAGAGAAGTTGGACATCGTTCGAGTCGAGGGGTAGGTCGACCATGATCACGCCGTCTGCCGAACCCGAGAAGGCCGCCCATCTCACGAACTCCGATCTCTCGGCAGAACTGGATGTGGCAGTGACCAACAACGAGTAGCCGGCTTCGGGCAACACCGCTTCGGCCCCGGCGACGACCTCGGAGAAGTACCACGAATTGAGTACCGGCACAGCGATGGCGATGTTGAGGCTTCGCCCCGAGGCGAGCCCGCTTGCGTTGGGGTGGGCGTGATAGTTGAGCCGGGAGGCGACCTGCTCCACCCTGACGCGAGTCGATTCAGCCACATTCGGCAGTCCGCGCAGGGCCCGACTCACCGTGGCCACCGACACCGAAGCTGCCAGCGCGACATCCTCGATTGTCGCTCTGCTGTTCGGACCGGATGTGGCGGTCATCGCACCCCTCTTGTTCGGGCGAGGATCATCCCCTCCCCGGGCCGAAGTTCGAATCGCCCGTCCGACGCTGTCGGGACGCTGGGGTCGGGCTGTGAGCGGAACAGACAGGTCCATGTGGGATCGCAGTCGAGGACCCTTGCGGTGTCGTCGGCGTTCAAGGCGAACATGTTGTCGCCGCGGGTGAACGCAACGACCCCGTCATCACGATCCATCCAGGATGCCCGCTCACCGGCCAGGTCTGTCAGGGAATTGCGGACCTTGATCATTGCGATTACCCGGTTCAGGTGGGATTCGGGATCTGCGGATTGCGAGGCCACGCTCCACTGCTCGTCATGTCCCAGCGGAAGCCAGGTGTCGGCTGCGGTCGAAAACCCGAGATTCGGGCCCGGCCCCCAGGGCATCGGGGTTCGGCATGGGTCCCGACCGACAGATCCTTCATTTCGAACAGCAACCGGATCGGTCAATCGATCTGTCGGAACGACTCCGTCGTCGAGCCCCAGTTCCTCGCCTTCGTAAATGAATGGCACCCCGGGCAGCCCCATCATCAACACACTCAGCCCCAGTGATCGGCGGCGTCCGAGATCACCTCCACCGAATCTGGCGACCGGACGGGACTCATCGTGACTGCTCTGCACCCATCCCACTCCTGCGGGAACCGCGTCGGTGGCCGCCTTCAATGTGCGTCGGATCGTGTTCGCCTCCCAGCCCATGTGCATGGGGGTGAACCAAAAGCCGGTGTGTAACCCGTCGCCCGGCAACATCTTGGCCAGATCGGCAGCGTCCAGAACGTAGGTCTCGCCGATCAATGCCGCACCGTAGGGCTCGACGATCCGCCGCCACTCCCGGTAGATGTCGAGTGTCTCCGGCTGCGTGAGATCGTACTTGTGGTCCATGCACGCAAATTGGTATCTCGCGTCGGTGACGCCATCGAGCGGCATCAGCATCGGGTTGTCGCGGAGCTGCTCATCCTTGACCATCGCATGGGCCACGTCGATCCTGAACCCGTCGACCCCCCGATCGAGCCAGAACCTGAGGATCTGCTCGAACTCGCGATGCACCGCCGGATTCCTCCAGTTGAGGTCGGGTTGCTCGGGGAGGAAGAGATGGAGGTAGTACTGGCCACTTGCCTCGTCGAGAGTCCATGCCGGGCCGCCGAAATGGCTCATCCAGTTGTTGGGGGGACCTCCGTCGGGGGACGGGTCGCGCCAGATGTAGTAGTCGCGGTATTCGCCCTGCGGATCAGCGCGGGCAGCCTCGAACCACGCGTGGCTGATGCTCGAATGATTGGGCACGATGTCGATGACTACGCGGAGACCAAGGTCGTGGGCCCTGGCGATCACCCGATCGAAATCGTCGAGGCTTCCGAAAACCGGATCTATCGCCCGGTAGTCGGCGACGTCGTAGCCAAAGTCGGCCATGGGCGACTTGTAGAAGGGAGTGATCCAGACGATTCCGACGCCAATGCGTGCCAGGTGATCGAGACGACTCGACAACCCCGGAAGATCACCTATCCCATCGCCGTTGCCGTCGCAAAACGACCTGATGTAGACCTCGTATCCGACAGAGTCGAACAACCATGACGGAGCGGCAACTGGCTTCAAGAGATTCTCACGATCCTGAGTGGGCGACCGGCGACGCCGACATCATGTAAGCGCTTTCAGGCCACATAGTCAACGCAGGGAGCGAACACCACGAGCGGCCTCGGCTGCGTGATAGCTGGATCTTGTGAGAGGCGAGGATTCGACATGTCCGATACCGAGCCCCTCACCGACCCGCTTCCACTCGGCGAACCTCTCTGGCTCCCACCACCGAGCGACCGGGAGATGATGGGATGTGGGTCTCAGGTACTGACCGATGGTGACTATGTCGACCCCCACCGAATGAAGATCAGCCATGGTCTGCACAACCTCATCGTGGGTCTCGCCGATCCCGACCATGATCGATGACTTGGTGACGAGTCCTGCCTGCTTGGCACGCGCCAGCACAGCCAAGCTTCGGGCGTATCCCGCCGATGGCCTCACCGCCCGCTGCAACCGGGCCACCGTCTCGATGTTGTGGTTCAGAACATCGGGCCGCGATTCGAAAACGGCCTCCAGGGACGATGCCTGCCCCTTCATGTCGGAGATGAGGGTCTCCACGGTTGTGGATCGACATCGGGACCGTATGGCACGAACAACCTCGGCGATGGCGGCAGCACCCCCATCGGCCATGTCGTCACGGGCCACCATGGTGACAACGGCATGTGAGAGGTCCATCCGCTCGACGGCTGTGGCTACACGATCGGCTTCGTCCGGCTCGGGGGCCAGGGGCTTTCGGGTGTCGACGAGGCAGAAACCACAGGCGCGGGTGCACCTCTCGCCGAGGATCATGAAGGTGGCGGTTCCGTCGTTCCAGCATTCGGAGGCGTTGGGGCAGCCGGCCTCCTCGCAGACCGTCACCAGATCGAGGTCGCGCAACGTCGATCTGGTACGCCTGAACGTGTCGCCATGGTCGAGACGCACCTTCATCCATTCGGGCTTGCGGGCCCGGAGTCGCACCGGATCCGATCCCCCGACCCCGGCGTCGGCCAACCTGCCGAGCAGTCGGACGGATGTGCCGTCGGCCGCGTCGCCATATCCCACCCCGTTGCGACCGACCGGAGTGCCGGGTCCCTCACCACGGCTGAACGGCGCGAGGTCTCGATCGTCGGATCGCCAGGCAACATCGGCACGGTCGTGACCGCCCACGGGCGCCCACCTCTCGGCTGCCATGGTGGCCACCAGATCGGCAACCTCACGCATTGACACCGACAAGCCCTCGGAGATGAGGGAGGTGACGCCCTTGTCGCTGATGCCGCAGGGCACGATTCGCGAGAACCATTCCATGTCGGGGTCGACGTTGATTGCGAAACCATGCATCGAGCGCGCCCTCGACAGCTTCACCCCGATCGCGGCGATCTTTCGTGGACGCCGACCCGTTGGGTCGATCCATACGCCGGTACTGCCCTCCAGTCGACCCGAATCGAGGCCGAGCTCGGCGAGCACGTCGATGATCAGCTGCTCGATACCCCGGACATACTCGACGGTGTCGGCCATGCCTCCGCCGCGCTTTCCGGGCACCGATCTGATGGGATACCCGACCAGCTGACCGGGACCGTGGTAGGTGACATCGCCACCGCGATCGGCCTCGATGACCTCGGCACCGAACCGGGTGACATCGACCAGAAGATTGGCCAGGTCGGCCCTTCGGCCCAATGTGATCACATGAGGATGCTCAAGCAGCAGTAGGTGGTCGTCGACCGAGCCTTCGAACAATTGGCGCTGCAGCGCTAGAGCCTCCGCGTAGTCGACCCGACCAAGCCAACGAATCCGAAGGACCGGAGCGGATACCAGAGCTGTGGTCAGCGGACCTCCGCCTCCCAGTCGCGAGTCTCGATGATCTCCTTCACGCGGTGCATGAACGCGGCCGCGTAAGCACCATCGAAGGCCCGGTGGTCCCACGCCATGGCCAGAACCCCGACCGAATGAATCGCGATCGATTCGTTACCGAACTCATCGGTGACCACGACCGGCTTCCGCGAGACGCCGTCGGTGGACATGATGGCCACCTGGGGCTGGTTGATGATCGGGAACTGCATCATCGTGCCGTACTGACCGGCATTGGTGAGAGTGAAGGTTCCGCCCGAGAGATCGTCGGGAACGAGTTGCTTGGTGCGGGCCCTACCGGCCACATCGACTATGTCGCGGGCGATCTGACGAAGACGCTTTCCGTCGGCATTCTTCACCACGGGCGCCAGAAGACCGTCGAAGTCGATGTCGACCGCAATGGCCAGGTTGACGTTGTCGTGAACGACGAGATGGTCTCCACCGAAACTGGCGTTGAGTCTCGGATAGTCGCGTAGCGCATCGACGACCGCCCTGGCGATGAAGGGCAGGTAGGTGAGGCTGAAGCCCTCCTCTGCCTTCCAGGCCGACTTGAGCGACTTGCGAATCCTCTCGACGCGCTCGTAGTCGATCTCCATCGCGGTGAGAACATGGGGCGATGTGTGCTTGGACATCACCATGTGTTCGGCCGTGCGTTTGCGAATGTTGTTGAGGGGAATGACCTGATCGCGTTGGCCCATGGATGACGCGGCCGGGACCGAAGGTGAATCGATCACCGTCGGCGGGGCGGGCGCGGGTGGCGGCGCCTCGGCGACAGTCGCAGCGGGAGGGGCCGACTCAGGCTCGGGGGGAGGAACCGGAGCCGGCTGGGACTGGGCTTCGGCCTGGATCAGCTTCTCCACATCGGCTCTGGTGATTCTCCCGCCCAGACCGGTGCCGGTGATCGCCGCCGGATCGAGCCCATGATCGGCTATCAGCCGTCTGACGACCGGAGACAACACACGGCTCGCACCACCCTGAGGCGACGCGGGCTGAGCATCTTGTTCCGGAGCCGGCGGCGCGGGTGGGGGCGGCGGGGGTGGCGGGGCCGCGGCAACAGGCGGTGGGGGCGGAGGAGGAGCAGGAGCTGAAGCCTCCGCCACGGGAGCGGCCTCCGCGGCCGGAGCGGGTGCGTCGGCGCCGACCTCGGTGATACGCGCTAGGACCTGTCCGACCTCGACCACATCGTTTTCCTGGGCGAGAATCTCCTGAAGGACGCCGGCTACCGGCGAAGGCACCTCGGAATCGACCTTGTCGGTCGAGATCTCGAACAGTATTTCGTCCATCTCGACGGTGTCGCCGACATTCTTGAACCACTGCGTGATGGTTCCCTCGGTGACGGTCTCACCGAGCTGGGGCATTGTCACATCAGCCATGAGGTCCTCATCTGCATTGGTGTGGGGTGGTTGGTCTTGACATCTCTCGGGACTCTCATCCGTGTAGTGATCGGCCGGTGAGAGACAGCACAGTCTCTCCGAAAAGTTCACTCATCGTCGGGTGGGGCTGAATGAACGCCGCGACCTCGTCGACCGTGGCCTGCCAGTTGACAGCCAAATAGCCCTGACCGAGCTGTTCGGTGACCCACGGGCCGACCATGTGGACTCCCAGGATTCGACCCCCGGTTCCGTCGGGCCGCTTCTCGGCTATCACCTTGACGATGCCGTCGGTCTCACCGACTATCTTGGCCCGCCCGTTGCCAATGAAATGGTGGGACGAGGTGACCACATCGAATCCCGCCGCTATGGCCGCATCCTCGGTGTATCCCGCGAATGCAACCTCCGGATGGCAGTAGATGCACCAAGGGGTGCCCAGGTGATCGAGGGGCTGGGGGTCTTCTCCGAGAATGTCCTTGATCGCCAACATTCCCTCGGCGAACCCAACGTGAGCCAATTGTGGTGTCTTGATCAGGTCGCCGACAGCCCAAACCCCGGGCTCGCCGGTTCGGCACCGGCCGTCGGCCTCGACGAAACCGCTATCGTCGACCACCACACCGGTGCCCGATAGATCGAGAAGATCCGAATACGGGCGCCTGCCAACCGACACGACCACGAGCTCCACCTCGACCGACTCGTCGTCGCCGAACGCAACTTTGGTGGTGGTGCCGGAGGGGTCGGGGGTGTGGCCATGCACCGAAACACCGGTGCGCACCTTGATCTTGCGCTTCTTGAATGAACGTTGGACGACCTTCGCAGCATCGGAATCACAGCCGGCCAGGATCTGCGGCATTGCCTCGAGGATCGTGACCTGCGTGCCCAGATCGGACATCATCGAGGCGAACTCGCAGCCGATGGCGCCGCCGCCGATCACCACCGCCGATGCCGGCAGCTTTTCGATCGACAGCATCTCGTCGGAGGTGACCACGAGCTTGCCGTCGATCTCGAAGCCCGGAATGGTTCGGGTCTGCGACCCGGTTGCCAGAATGACGTTGGTGGCTCGGATCCTGATGTCGCCCGACTCGCCGCCCGTGATCGAAACCGTGTGGTCGGCGCCGAGCGATCCGGAGCCGTTGTAGACGGTGACCTTGCGCCCCTTCAGCAGTCCGGTGAGGCCGCCGACAAGCTGATCGATGATC
The DNA here is from genome assembly GCA_024276355.1 of Actinomycetes bacterium. GTDB lineage: Bacteria > Actinomycetota > Acidimicrobiia > Acidimicrobiales > Aldehydirespiratoraceae > SZUA-87. The sequence continues at coordinate 8,057 of JAJRXJ010000346.1, forward strand.
GTCTGCTTGCGGGTGAGGGTAACCGACCAGTCGATCGTGGTCTCACCCGAGTTGATCCCGAACTGTGAGGCGTTCTTGACCGTGCGGTAGACGTGAGCGGTTTCGAGCAGTTCCTTGGCGGGTATGCAGCCAACGTTGAGACAGGTTCCCCCGATCCAGTGGTTCTCGACCAGACCGATGTCGAGGCCCGCACCGGCCCCGTACAGGGCAGCGGCGTATCCGGCCGGCCCACCGCCGATGACGATCACGTCGTGTTGAACATCCGACACTGGTTTCTCCTTGGTCGGGGTGACTCTATCCACTGAGATTCGGCCTTGGCCGGGACCTCAACCGAGCATGGCGAACTGGATTGCCGAGGCCAAGAGGATGACCATTCCGCATAAGAGGGCCATGAGGATCAGTTTTCGGGTGCTCATCAGATCGGTCCGGGTGGATTGGGATGGTGAAGTCTGCCCGGATGACGGCACTCTCCCAAACAACCGGGCGACCCCAACTCGACGCGAGAACCGCCTACACTGCGCGACTTGCGTCTCATTGCCCCACTCATCGCGTCGATGGCCCTCCTGGGCGCGGCCTGTTCGTCGGCCTCGACATCACCCGACGCGGCTTCGCCACAGGCATCCTCGCCGGTGTCGCCCTCGTCGCAGCCTGCCCAGGATCAGGCTGAGTCGTCGGATTGGCCATACGAGTTCGTCACCACCACCGTCGATGGGTCCACACTCGACACCGGCGACTACGCCGGGACCGACCTGGTCCTATGGTTCTGGGCACCATGGTGATCGACCTGCATCAGAGAGTCCGTTGCGGTCGCAGCGGTGCAGCAGAATTACGCAGACGAGGTCACGTTCATAGGAGTGGCCGGGCGCGACAGCGCTGAGGCAATGAGCCGATTCGTTGCCGACTATGCCGTGGGGGCCTTCCCTCACATCGCCGACCAAGATCTTGAACTGTGGAAGGCGTTCGGGGTCACGAGTCAACCGGCATTCGTCTTCATAAACGACGACGGCACCGCTGATGGCCTCATCGGCAGTCTGGGCTTCGACCGGCTCACCTCGAGGGTCGAAGACCTCATCAATTCCTGAGACGACGAGATTCGTTGCCCCGATCTCCTTCTTGACCACGTACCGTGGCAATGAGCTACACTTAGCGTGGCCGTGCGTGGATAATGTATCTTCGACACGGGCGACCGCCGATCGATCAGTGGAGGTGAGAACATTGCCGGTGAACGGCGGAGGGAAGTCCCTCAGCGCAACCGACGACCGCGTCGCTTCTCCCCTCGATTCGGCTGCACGCTCCTCAATCACCGCCCTTGCCCGCGCGCTCGAGGTGTTCGACCCGCCCGCGGCCCACCGGGCTGCGCTGCGAGCGAGCCTCGTCGACCGTCTGTCCATCGCGGCCGGCGTGCCGGTCGCCGAAAGAGCCGATGCCATCGGGGGAGCCATTCTCGCCGAGGTCTCGATCGTGTTCACCCATGTCCGACCGGTCGGCACATCCGATGTGGTACCCGACCCGGCCTCGGCCGTACTCGCGGCCAGTGTCCTCGGTCGGCTGCCGGGTATGGCAGGAATCGCACGGGCCATCCGCCACCAGTACGAACGCTGGGACGGAAGTGGCGGACCACACGGTCTCCGGGGCCCCGACATCCCCCTCTCATCAAGACTCCTCACCCTGGCAGCCACCCTCGTGGGCCACCCCCAACACGGCCAGGCCCCCAACTGGACCGCCAGAAAGCGCCGGGTCGACGAACTCATCGGCACCACCATCGACCCGGATCTCGGCGCCGCGGCCCATCTCGAGCTCGAATCCGGCCCGCCGATCGACTCAGACGTGACCCTCGATTCGGTTCTGTCGTCGCTCGACCGTTTCGTGGCCGAGACCCACGGTTCTCCAGTCGAAGCCCTGATAGGCATCGGCGCGGCGGTTCGCGCCGTTGGCCAGATTCCCAGTGTCCTGAAGGTGATAGGAGAGCAGGCACTGCTCGCGGTCAACGCATCCAACGTCTCCATTGGAAGGATCGGCGAGGGCGGGAACCACGTCCACATCCTGGTCAACGTCGGCGAATTCGCTGAAGACACTGAAACCCACCCGGCCGACGAGCAATACACGAATGTGGAACGCCCCGGCATCGACCTGATCGTCGCCGGCGAGGGTTACCTGAGATCGGTCGACGAGGGCCGCTCCGACGACCCCACAAGCAGCTCCCTCCATAGCCGCGGGCTGCGCTCCGAAGCGGCCTGGCCCATCAACATCGGAAACGATGTGTGGGGATTCGTCATAGCCACGACCTTGGCTGATCAGCGCAATCTCGACCACGACGACCTGCTGACCCTGAGATTGGTCGCCACCCACATCGCGGCGGCGGTGGTTCAGGCGGAGCGATTCGCCGAGTTCGAGGAACTCGCGTTCACCGACCCGTTGACCGGTCTCGGTAACCGCCGGGTCCTCGAACATCGACTCCTCGACATCTTCGAACGCCCATCGGTGGATCGACAAGACGTCGCATTGATCATGTGCGATGTCGACGGACTCAAGGTCATCAACGACACGCTCGGCCACTCGGCCGGCGACCAACTTCTGGTCGCCGCCGGGGAGTCGCTCAAGACCGCCGCCGACAGCGTGGCCAACTCAACCGTGTGCCGTATCGGAGGCGACGAGTTCTGCGTGGTCCTCGACGGCGGAGGGATGCTTTCGTCCCACCCGGTCATGGACATGGCCCTCGAGCTGTTCGAGAGGTCGGGTCCCAATCGATCAATGTCCTGCGGTGTCGCTCTCGCCACCGACGAGGTCCAGTCGCCCAACGAGCTGCTCAGACGGGCCGATGTGGCCCAATACGAGCAGAAGAGGATCCGAAAGGGACTTCCTCCGGTGTCTCAACTTCACTCGGACCACGACCGCCGACGCACTCGTCGCGACCCGTGATCAATCGGCCTCGCTGACCGTCCCGATCCCCGTCGGTTCCCCATCGACCAAGCGGGCAACCACCTCCACGGCCTCACCAAGGTCGCTGTAGCCCAAACGAAACACCGGCACCCGATTGACGAGCCGCCCGAGGATGTCGAACACCCCGCGGTCGCTCTCGGCGAAGTCGAACGACTCACCCAGGAGGATCTGCATGGCATCGGCCGGAGCAACCCGACACAGGCGGGTCTCGGCCCCCGGCCTCCACTTCGGGCACACCACGGCCACAACGGACCGGGACCGGCCAAGCCGGCCGACCGATGAAGGATCGATGTGCCACTCGCGTGTGGAGACGGCCAAATCGAGTCCGCCGGCCGGGGTGGGCGCCAGGTTCGGAAAGAGAGGAAACGATCCGGGGTCGAGTGCGATCGACTTGGGATAGGGCATGCACACCAGATCGGGTCCGAGGGCAGCTGCCTCGTCGCTCAGGTATCCCAGGCCGTGCGACACGAGCGCCGTCGCGAGCGTCGACTTCCCGCTGTTGGACGCGGCTGGAAGAACCACCGCTCCCCCGCGTCCGCTCACCGCCGCCGCATGGAGAACCAGGTGATCCCGGACGGACGCAACCGCCAGACCATTGACCTCGGCCAGGGTCCGCAGGACCGCCGCCAGGCGAGATCCCGTCGCCACTGGTTCGCCACCGGCGGCGGTGACGGTCCAACGGCCGTCGGAGTCGACCCTGACCCGAATCGACGTGTCCGGTTCGGTGTCGACCCTGAGGGGTTCCAGAATCCTGCCGATCACCGACGCGGCCTCGGCATCGGCGCACTCGATGGCAACGTTGGCCCGCAGGGCACGATATGTACCCGCGGAGAATGCCGGCTCGGGAATGGCCCCGCACGGCTCCACGGCTCTCAGCGAAGAGACCCGCGACACCAGGTCGTTGACGGTGACCAAGCCCGCCGAGCGCAGTCTGGCCAGCATCGTCTCAACATCGGTTCGCACCACTGCCGGCTCGATGTCGAATCGGTCGGCCAACTTCAGGGTCAGGTCCTCAACGGTTGAAGAACCACCCAGGGTTTCCCATATCGCGGTGGCGGTCTCATTGAGGAAATGAAGCCTTCGTTCGTCAAGATGCATCAACACCCGAGAGTTGCCCACGCACGTTTCGACCACCCTCGGGTGCGGGCGCGGGGCCACTACCGGTGGAGCGAACATCATGAGCCGGTACCCCTGCGGCGTTGACGCACGCGTTCCTTGGCCGTCGGTAGACCAACGATCACCAGGACCAGCGGCAGAACCATCGTTCGTTGCCTGGCGAGAATCCCGAAGTTGCCCATGGCCGAGAAGAGGTACACGAATACGATGGTGAAGGCCACCGCGTAGGCCGGGTAGGCGTCGGAACGCACCTGACCCATGGCGGAAATGAACCGCGGAACAGCCCCCACGATCAGAAATGCCAATACGAGCGCCTCCATGGATGTGATCAGCATCGCCAGGCTTCCGGCCTCATGGGGAAACGGCCGGAACAGCACGGTCACGAAGCCCGCGGGAAAGTCGAGCGGAGTGTCGATTCGCGCCGCGACGAACCCCGACCCACCCTGGGTGGACCGACGGTTGGCCAGATTCAGGGCCGCGGTCAGCCCGGAGGGATTCAGGCCATCGATGTTGAAAGTGGACTCGACCGCGTTTGACGCCACCGCACCTCCCAGGATCAGGGTGGCGATGACCCCGAGCCTGAGGAAAAGGCCGCTGAGCCCGCTCGAATGGGACTTGAGCACGAGTGCGCACACCGTCGCGGTGACCGCGATGAGTGCCACATGTGGCCGCACGAGACCGGACGTGAGCAGACCGGGGGCGGCCCACAGCAACCCCCGGGCCCGATGGTGCAGGAGATGGGCCACGCCAATTGCCACCAATGAGAGGCCAAACAGCATCACGGCGTCCTTGCCGATGCTCGACGGCCAGTAGATCAGGGATGGCCAGAACAGTACGAGCAGTGCATACCGACGCAGTCCGACATCCGGCATGGCCACACGGAACGCTTCAACGAACAACACCGCTGACACGAATCCGAGCATCGAGAAGACCATGAAGGTCGCGAACTCGTCGCCGAAGGTGACCACCTCGACAAGCCCCGTCAGGTAGCGAATCGTTCCGGTTCCCGGCACCGACTGGCCCGGATCCACCGCGAACTGAAGCGACCGGAAGCTGTCGGCGAGGGGCCGCCCGAATCGGAAGTAGTCGCGTGAGTCGGCCCGCGCCAGGTATCGAGGCAGGGTGGCCAGCAGTTTCAGGGCGAGCGACAAACGGAACAGACCGGCCAACTCGAGATCGGGGACGCGATGTCCGATGCGCTCCAACAGCGGCGAGGTGGCGGCCGTGAGCACGATCACCACGCCGACACCAAGCCAACTCGTGATGCCCAACAGCGCTCCCACCAGGTAGGCGAGAAGCACGGATAGCAATGCCATCCAACCCACCGATGATGCCCACGCCAAGTCGACGCCGCGAGACTCGGCACGACGGCTGCTGGGTCTCGGGAACACCGGATCGTCGATCGACATCGACAGGCGGTCGCTCACGAGAGTCACGACTCCGCCATCACCCCGGCCGCGGATGCCGCTCGGCGCGAAGATCCGTCGTTTCGCTCCGCACGTCGACGACCACGCCGGCGGGTCGGTTCGAGGTAGGGGTCGCCATCTTCGTAGTAGTACTCAGCCGAACTCGGGACGTCCCTGGTTCCGACGAGGACGACCCCCAGTGGTGACTTTCCCCGGCGTTCCAGAAGCTCGGCGGCACGACTCGCGGCTTCCGCCGAGGTCTGTCCGGATCTGATCGCCAGCACCACATGGTCCACGACCGGAAGCAGATCACTGGCGTCGTTGGTGGTCAGCACAGGCGCCGAATCCAGCAGAATGACATCGAATCTGGACCTGGCCCGCTCGACCAGCTCCCGCTGAGCCCAGACCACTTCACTGGGCGACGCCGCCGAATCATCAAGGGTCACCTGCGTCACCAGTTGGACACCGGGTACGTCGGTCACGTTCACGGCGCGGGGTTGGGTGTCTCCCCCCAGATACCGGTGGAGTCGGGGCCTACGGAAGTCGCAATTCACCGCGAGCACTCGACGGTCCCCCTCGGCCATGGTGGCCGCCAGGTTCGCGAGAGTCGTCGTCTTGCCTTCACCCGGGGCCGGTGATGTCAGCAACACGACGTGGGCCCCGTCGCCCATGTTGCCACGAGACTCTTCGATCACGTTGGCGTAGTCGATGGCCGATCTCAGCGCCCTGAACGCCTCGGCGGATCGCGATCTCGGCTCGTCCACACAGATGATGTTGGTCCGGCCCCGTTCCGATCGGCTCAGCGGAGGGATCTCCGCAAGAACCGGAAGGTCGATGATCGACTCGACGTCCTCCTTCGACCTGAGCCTGGAATCGAGCCGTTCGGTGAACATCACGAACGCGAGAGCGGCGCCCATCCCTGCACCGAAGCCCAGGGCTCCGCGTGTCGCCGGACCATCGGGAATCGGGGTACGGGAGCTCCGTGATGCGGGGGCGGTGGCAGCGGACGTCGAGTCGCCCACGCCCACGATCACGTTGGCGCCGGCGGCACCAGCTCGGAGACGGGCCTTGTAGGCCGACTCCGTGATCTGGGTGGCCTGGGCGTACTGCAGCGTGTCTATCGGAACCGTCGGCGTACCGTCTGACTTGAACGAGATCAGATCCGAGTTGGCCTGATTGAGTTCCAGCCGACACGCGGCCGCCTGCTGCTCGAGTGCCAGCACGTCGGCCAGGGGGTCGATGGCCTGCATCTCATCTATCTGCGATTGGGCCTGGTCGCGGCATGCCTGGGCATCGCTTATGCGAGCCTCGGCATTGCTGATCCGCGACGTCTGGAAGGCGGCAGCTTCGTTGTTCAGAAAATCCAGCAAGCCGACGGCGAACAAGTCAGCGACCTGCTCGACATCGGTTCGTGTGTTGCCGACATCGCATACCGTGAGGCTCTGGATGTCGTTGCGAACGACCACCCACGATCTGGCCGAGAGATCGGCTGTGGACACACCGGCCGTGGCCGCGACCGACGCCGGGATTTCTCCCTGGGTCAGGCGCTGCGCCAACTGTGCCAAGTTCCTGACATTCCACTGGACAACACCTGCCGATCCGGCAGAGTCGACGAGCAGGCTGTGGCACGCCTGATAGTGGGGCTGAGGCACCGGTGCCGGGCCGGCGTCGGTGGCCATCGCCGAGCTGGCCGCACCCAGAATCGCGCCGACCACGGCCAGCAGTGCCATCGGCTTCCACCGCCTCCGGAGAGTTCGGATCAGATGCTGCGGTTCCATGTCCTGATTTCGCCCATTCCTCGTGTCACTGACTCTTCCCTCCGAAACGCGATCGGAGCGCTTGCATGTGCGACTCTTTCCCTGTCGGCATCAAGCACCCCCATATGAGCCGAAGGACCCAATGTCGAGAATCCATTTGTCTCCGCCCGATATGAGCGCCACGGAACGCGAGCTTCTGCTGGCGGCGTTCGATGCCAACTGGGTCGCACCCGCGGGCCCCGACCTGGCCGCGTTCGAGAACGAATTCTGCTCCGCCATCGGTGTCGACCACGCGGTGGCTCTCAGCAGCGGAACCGCGGCGCTGCATCTCGCGTTGATGCTCGTCGGGGTCGGGGTCGGCGATCGTGTCCTGGTGCCCACCTTCACCTTCGCGGCCACGGCCAACGCAGTCACCTACGTGGGCGCCGAGCCCGTGTTCGTCGACAGCGAACGATCGACCTGGAACATCGACCCCGCCCTCGTGTCGGAGTCGCTCGACCGGGCGGCTGCCGTCGGCAATCCGTTCAAAGCCGTTGTCACGGTCGATCTCTATGGACAATGCGCCGACCACCAGCCGATCCTCGATGCCTGTCGTCGTCACCGAATACCGCTGATCGAAGACGCGGCAGAGGCGATCGGCGCCACCTGGCAGGGCCGCCCCGCGGGCACATTCGGCGACATCTCGGTTTTCAGCTTCAACGGCAACAAGGCCATGACCACCGGCGGGGGCGGCATGCTGGTCTCTTCCGACCCGGATCTTGTCGACAGGGCCCGCCACCTGTCGACGCAGGCACGCGAACCGGCTGTCCACTACGAACACCGGGAGGTCGGCTACAACTACCGCCTCAGCAACCTCCTGGCCGCCATCGGCAGGGGTCAACTGCGCCGGCCCCCCCGGATGATCGAGCGACGCGGTGAGATTCGAGCGGCCTACACGACGGCTTTCGCCGATGTTCCAGACATCGGATTCAACCCAATCGACCCCCGTGGCCGATCGAACAATTGGCTCACCGTCGTGGTGCTGCCGGAATCCGAACCCCACCTGCCCGAGAAACTCATCACCGCGCTGGCTGCGGCCGACATCGAAGCCCGACCAGCGTGGAAGCCGATGCACATGCAGCCCGTGTTCACCGATCGGGAATTCATCGGTGCCGATGTGGCATCAACCGCGTTCGCCCGCGGGGTTTGTCTGCCCAGCGGATCGGGCATGTCGGAATCCGATGTCGAGCGGGTGATCGCAGCCGCGTTGCCGGTGCTGACCGATGGCTGACCGGCCGCTGAGGGTCACCCACCTGTTGAAGGGCCTGGGCCCGGGCGGCGCCGAGCGGCTGGTGGTCACCCAGGCCACGTTGCCGCCGCCGCCTCCGATCACCCACGACGTGGTCTACCTTCTCGCCCACAAGAATCATCTGGTCGGCGAGCTCGACGCTGCGGGAGTCCGGGCCACATGTCTGCGGGCCGGTCGCACCATCGCCCCCGGCTGGCTCAGGGAGCTCAGATCGAAGCTGATCGCCGAACCCGTCGACATCCTGCACGTCCACTCTCCGGCCCTTGCCGTTGCGGCCCGCCTGATGCTCCCCACCGTCCCTCGTCGACTCCGGCCAACTTTGGTCGACACCGAACACAACCGATGGCCCCGCCACCACCGTCTCACCCGACTCGCCAATCGGGCCACGATCCGATTCAACAACGCGACAATCGCAGTGAGCGACGAGGTCAAGTCAACAATTCGGGGGATCAGACCCGAACAAGTCCACACGATCGTCCACGGAATCGACCTTGATTCGGTGCGCTCCAGCGCCGACCGTGAATCCGCCAGAGCCGAACTTGGAGTCTCACCACGCGATGTTCTCATCGTGTGTGTGGCCAACCTGCGCCGCGAGAAGGCACTCGACGTTCTGATCAAGGCCGCTCGACAAGCCCACGACACGGAGCCGTCCCTCAGGTTCGCGCTCGTGGGACAGGGTCCGTTGGCCGACGAGATCAGCCGGGCCGTGGCCGAATCCGACCTCGGAGATGCGTTTCGGATTCTGGGCTATAGATCCGACGCCACCAGGATCATCAGCGGGGCCGACATCTTCACGCTCTCTTCGCGCCATGAGGGGCTGCCGGTCACCATCATGGAGGCGCTCGCACTGGGCGTTCCGATCGTCGCCACCGGTGCCGGCGGAACCTCGGAGGCGGTCGGCAACGCCGGCGTCATCGTGGATGTCGACGACATCGATGCCTTGGCCGATTCATGGGTCGATCTGGCTCGTGACGCCGACAGGCGCCGCGCACTCTCTCTGCTCGCATCTCACGAGGCCGAACGCTTCTCGATTCGTCGCGCCGCCGAGGAGATCCACCGCATCTACACCGCGGCCGTGGCCTCCAACGGAGATCGTCCGAGCAACCATTCGTAGGTGCGCATCGTCGTCTCCACCACCCGACGGTCATCGAAACGCTCCTCGGCGCGCATTCGGGCCGCGGCACCCATGGCCTTCCTGACCGGGGCCGATTCGATCAGCTCGCGCAGCGCCATCGCCATGGCCCTTCCGTCACGTGCCGGCACCAGGGTGCCGGTGACTCCGTCGGCCACCACTTGTCTGCACCCGCGGATGTCGGTCGCCACCACGGGGAGTCCCATGGCCGATGCCTCCATGGCCGACCGCGGATACCCCTCACGATGTGAGGCCAGGGCGTACACATCGAACGCCGCGTACAACTCGGCCATGTCGTCACGCCTACCCAGGAATCTCACACCATCGGCCTCGGCCGCTTCCATGGCGGAGGCGTCGACGGCGCCGGACTTATCGGGTTCGCAGGGCCCGACAACCACGATCACACAATTGAGATCGTCGAGCAGCTTGGCCGCGTCGAATATCGACCGATAGCCCTTCTCCCAAACGAGACGCCCCACGACTCCGACCACGATGGTTTCCGGTCCCAAACCCAGCTCACCGCGTATCCGTGACCGGACACCGGCCATGCTGCCGGGATCGAATCTGGACAGGTCTATGCCGTTGCCGAGCACCGTCATCTTGGAGTGGGGAACGCCCAGTCTCCGCATCACGTCGAGGTCCTCGGGGTTCTGGAGCAGTTCGGCGTCGGAGAACGACGACGCGACCCGTTCGAGGCCGTACACCAGGGTCTTCTTCAGCAGTCGGTCCTCAGGCAGGGCGTAGAGCCCGTGGACCGTGTTGACCACAACCGGCACTCCGGCGATCCGGGCCGCTATTCGACCCATGATTCCGGGCTTAGGATTGTGGGTGTGAACGATGTCGGGGCGGATCTCCCGGAACTTCGAGACCAGATCCCGAAAGGCCCGAAGATCGCGTGCCGGGGAGATCGATCGGGTGAGCGAGTCGATGGCCACATGCTCGATTCCCGAGGCTCTCAGGGCATTCACATGGGGACCAGGAGCCGACATGCCGATCACCTCGTAGCCGGCGTCCGCGAAGGCCTCCAGCTGCGGTCGCAGGAGCCAGTCGAGGCTCATGTCGGTCGTGGTCAGGTGGACGAGTCGTGGGGCGCTCACGCCACTGCCTCTCGGTAACGCCGCCGGTTGACGAGGGCCCTCAGATCGTCTTCGAGGCCCATCCCACCGTTGAGTTTCCGGGTGAACCAACGCTCACCGTCGAGAACCTGAATCGGGCTCCTCCGGAGGCGGAACACATTCGTTCCCACCGGGTTGGCTCGGGTGCCGGCGAGAGACGCCGATGAGAAGCGCGACCTCACTTGAGCCTCGGCCGCTCGAGAGGGCACCAGGGCCTTCGGGTATGCGAAGTGACGGGCCTCGGCATTGAGATGCTGACCTATGAGTCCCACGGAGCGGTCGAGTTCGTCGGCGATTCGATCGGGTGGCAGCCGGTCGAGCAGGGCATGGCTGTGGGTGTGGGATCCGATCGTCACCAGGCCGCTCGACATCGCGTCGGCCAGGCCGGGCCATGTTGCCGGCCGGCCGTGATCGGGGAACTCGATGCCCTCGTCTATGAATTTTGTCGCCACGAAGAGAGTCGCCGGCACCGAGTGCCGTTCCAGGATCGGGGCAGCCAACTCCACGAAATCAGCGGTTCCATCGTCGAAGGTCACAACCACCCGACCCGAGAGGTCGGTGCCGCCGACGAGCCCCTCCACGGCCCGGTCGAGCGATATCACCGATCCGGATGAGGAAAGAGCCTCCATTTAGGCATCGAACATCTCGACAGGCAGGTCGACCGGTACGCCGGTACGGGCACCGACCCGGTGGTAGATCAGCACCACGAGCCCGTTGACCGGACGCCGGGCCCTGTCGAACAGTTCGGCAATCATCTTCACGGAATGCGGCAGGATCGACACTCCGACCCATCGGCACCGGCACGTCGCAACTGAGCACAACGGCCCATGTACGGTCCCGCACGGTGGTGGCCAGCCGTCGTAGCCTCGCGGAGTGTCCAACCCGGGAATCGTGATACGCAGAGCCAACCCCGACGACATCCCAGCCGCGCTCGAAGTGGCCTCACGGGCACTCGGGTGGAACCCCAGCGACCCCAACGAGGCATTCTTCCGGTGGAAGCACCTCGACAACCCCGCGGGGGTGTCGCCCATGTGGGTCGCGGTCGACGATGGCATCGTCTGCGGTTTCCGGGCCATGCTGAGATGGACGTTCGCCGACCGCAACCACACCTGCTCGGCGGTGCGGGCCGTCGACACCGCCACCGATCCTGATCATCTGCGTCGGGGGATCTTCAAAAAGCTCACGCTGACGGCAGTCGAGCAGCTCTCGTCATCCGGAGTAGACTTCGTCTTCAACACCCCCAACGACAAGAGCCGACCCGGATACCTGAAGATGGGCTGGCAGGATGCCGGAAAACTGCCGGTGAGGATCGCCCTCGCACGGCCGTCCGCGATCCCCAGACTGATGGGGGCCGGGGTGGCCGCCCGCAAGTGGAGCGAACCGATCACCGCCGGCGACCGGGTCGAGTTGTGCATCACCGACCTCACCGATCTCATGCGCCGCTCGGCTCCACCCAGCGGATTCGCCACGGTCATCAGCGCCGACCACCTGCTGTGGCGCTACGGCTTCGAGCCTCTTCACTACCGAGTGATCAGATCCGACGAGGCGGCGGCGATCATCAGGGTTCGACAGCGCGGATCGGCACGGGAGGCGGTGCTGGCCGAGGTCCTCAGCCCATCGGCGAAAGCCACATCGGATCTCATACGGAAGGTGCGCCGAACGGTCGGCACCGACTACGTGATCACCCTCGGTTCGGCTCCCCATCCGGCCAGATGGATGCCCACCATCCCGGGACTCGGCCCGCATCTCACATTGCGCGCCCTCGCCGGCACCCCACCCGCGCCATCATCGCTCAGGTTGTCGATGGGAGACATCGAACTCTTCTAGACCGGCTGTCGACCCTCACCGCGCGCCATGCGGCTCTCGGGCCCCAGACCGTCGATGGTCGCCGCGAGGTTGGTCCGAAGGTGCCAAGCGGCGAGAGCGGGGTGGCGAGGGGCGAACACCAGTGGCTTGGCCAACATTCGGGAGCCCACGACCACCGCTATCGCCATCCACGCCCGCTGTCGGCGCAACACCCGGAGCAGGTTGCGGTGCCGGAAATAGTTGCGCCACGATCGCTCGGACAGGCCACGGACCGGTCGGGACTGCGCCAGCTTCGGAAGTTGACCAACCACCGACTCGAGCAGATCTCCGGCCACCACCAGGCCGTAACCGGCGTCTCGAAGTGCCAGACCGGCAGCCAACTCCTCGAACCCCCAGAAGAGGGTCGGGTCGAA
>JAJRXJ010000347.1 GCA_024276355.1 Actinomycetes bacterium
CACGTCCGGGTCGGCGAGCGTGGTCGTGTCGCCGAGATCGTGGCCATCGGCGACATCGCGCAGCAGGCGCCGCATGATCTTGCCTGACCGGGTCTTGGGCAGATCGGGTACCAGGAAGACTGCCTTTGGACGGGCGGTGGGGCCGAGCTTCTTGGCAACGTGTTGGCGAATGTCTTCGCGCAACGAGTCGGTGACGTCGGCGGATCCGACAAGGATCACGTAGCCGACTATCGCCTGACCCGTGATCTCATCCTTGGCGCCCACAACGGCCGCTTCGGCCACCGCCGGGTGGTCGACCAGGGCCGACTCGATCTCGGCAGTCGAGATGCGGTGGCCCGACACGTTCATGACGTCGTCGACCCGGCCGAGCAACCAGAGGTAGCCGTCGGCGTCGATCCGGGCACCGTCGCCTGCGAAATAGCGGCCCTCGTAGGTCGACCAGTAGGTCTGCATGTAACGCTCCGGGTCGCCCCAGATGCCGCGCAGCATCGAGGGCCAGGGCCGGGTGAGGGTGAGGTAGCCGCCGCCTTCCTCAACCACGTTGCCTCCATCGTCGACGACCTCGGCGAACACCCCCGGGATCGGGAAGGTTGCCGAACCGGGCTTGGTGGGCACCACCCCCGGTAGCGGGGTGATCATGTTGCCGCCGGTCTCGGTCTGCCACCAGGTGTCGACGATCGGGCGGGTACCCCCGCCGATGTGTTCGTGGTACCACATCCACGCTTCGGGGTTGATCGGCTCACCGACCGTGCCCAGCAGACGCAACGAGCTGAGGTCGTGTTTGGCGGGCCACTCACCGCCCCAGCGCATGAAAGTGCGGATGGCGGTGGGGGCCGTGTAGAGCTGGGTGACGCCGTAGCGCTCGATGATGTCCCAGAGACGGTCCTTGCCCCACTCGGAGCGGTCGCCGACGCGGTCCTGCTCTCGGGGGGTGTCGGGGGTGCCTTCGTACATGACCTGGGTGGCGCCCAGGGTGAGTGGGCCGTAGACGATGTAGCTGTGGCCGGTGACCCAGCCGATGTCGGCCCCGCACCACCACACGTCGGTTTCAGCCTTGAGATCGAACACGTACTTCTGGGTGAACGCCACCTGGGTGAGATAGCCACCGGTGGTGTGCATGATGCCCTTGGGCTTGGCGGTGGTGCCCGAGGTGTAGAGGATGTAGAGGAGGTCCTCGGCATCCATCGACACCGGTGGGCAGTTCGGCGCGGCATCGGCCATGACGTCGTGCCACCAGAGATCGCGTCCCTCGACCATCTCGGGGTCGGTGCCGCAGCGGTCGACCACCACCACGTGTTCCACACTGGGTGCCCCGGCATCGAGGGCCGCGTCGACATTCGGCTTGAGTGCCGAGGGCGCGCCGCGGCGATATCCGGCGTCGGCGGTGATCACGAGCTTGGCGTCGGCATCCTCGCAGCGATCGGTGATGGCGTCGGGAGAGAAGCCACCGAAGATCACCGAATGGACCACTCCGATGCGGGTGCAGGCCAGCATGGCGATCGGAAGTTCGGGAATCATCGGCATGTAGATGGCGACACGGTCTCCCTTGGTGAGCCCCAAGCCGAGGAGCACGTTGGCGAACTTCTCGACATCTGACAGAAGATCGGAGTAGGTGATGGCGCGCTGGTCGCCGGGTTCGCCCTCCCAGTGGTAGGCGACCTTGTCGCCCCGACCGGCTTCGACGTGGCGGTCGAGACAGTTGACGGTCATGTTGAGCTTGCCACCCAGGAACCATTTGGCGTAGGGCAGATTCCACTCGAGAGTGGTGTGGAAGTCTTGATCCCATGTGAGTAGTTCGCGGGCCTGACGGGCCCAGAACGCCTCGTA
>JAJRXJ010000348.1 GCA_024276355.1 Actinomycetes bacterium
GACGAGGGAGACATGGGGCCCGGGTTCTGGGCCATCACCCGACTCGAGCATCTGAAGGAGGTCAACCGCCAGGCCGAGATCTTCTCGTCCCACAAGGGCGGCACCCAGATGCAGGAACGCAACCGGGCCGACGATCTCGACAGCTTCCAGAACGACTCCCTGATGCTGTCGATGGATCCCCCGAAGCACACCCGCTACCGGCGCATCGTGAGCCGCGGTTTCACCCCGCGGATGATCAACCTGCTCGAGGACTATCTGCAGAACCGCACCCAGATGATCATCGACCGGGTCTGTGAGGACGGAAGAGCCGACTTCGTCACCCAACTCGCGGCCGAACTTCCTCTGCAGGCCATCGCCGAGATGGTCGGCATCCCGCTCGAGGATCGTTCGAAGATCTTCGACTGGACCAACTCCATGATCGGGGCCGACGACCCCGACTACGCCAAGAGCGAAGAGGACGTGATGGCGGCCTTCGGTGAGCTGTTCGCCTACTCCAATGCGTTGCAGGCCACACGACGCGACACCCCCGGCGACGACATCGTCACCACTCTGCTGTCGGCCGACATCGACGGGGAAGGGCTCGACGAAATCGAGTTCGACATGTTCTTCCTGCTGTTGTGTGTGGCGGGCAACGAGACGACCCGCAATTCGGTCACCCGGGGAATGTTGGGTTTCTTCGAGTTCCCCGACCAGTGGGAGCTCTACAAGAGTGATCCCGACCGATACCGCGACACGATGGTCGATGAGGTCGTGCGCTGGGCCACCCCGGTGCTCAACTTCCGGCGCCAGGCGATGCAGGACTACGAACTCGGCGGGGTGCAGATCAAAGAGGACGACAAGATCGTGATGTGGCACATCGCGGCCAATCGTGACCCCCGAGCCTTCGATGATCCGTGGAAGTTCGACATCGCCCGCAGCCCCAACGACCATGTCGGCTTCGGCGGCGGCGGGCCCCACTTCTGTCTGGGGTCCAGTCTCGCCAAGATGGAGATCGCCTTGATGTTCAAGGGGCTCGCCCAACGGCTTCCCGACATCCATCCGGTGGGCCCGGCCGAGTATCTCCGCTCGAATTTCATCGGGGGCGTGAAGGCCCTGCCGGTCGAGTTCACCCCGAGCCCGTCGACCGGCACGATGCCACTCGACCGTCTCGGTTCGGCAGCCGGCGCGTCGGGCACCGAGGGATACGGCGGCTCGGTCGAACGCGACACCTGAAATACAGCTTCGTTCTCCTCGATGCGTTCCAGGACCTACGGTTCCCTGGTGCCTGCCAACCCCCGCCTCGATCTCGGACCGTTCCCCGACGCCCACGGCTTCGACGAGGCGGTTGCGCAGGATCGTGACGACCCGTTGGCCCGCGAACGCGGCGGGTTCATGTCTGTCGATCCCGACATCGTCTATCTCGACGGCAACTCGCTCGGCCGCCTTCCCCTCGAAACCATCACGCGTGTCGACGACACGATGCGCCACCAGTGGGGCGACCGTCTGATCCGTTCCTGGCACGAGGGCTGGTGGGAACTCCCCGAACGGATCGGTGAGCTTCTCGCCCCCGTGGTCGGTGCCGAACCCGGCGAGCTGCTGATGTCCGACTCGACTTCGGTCAACTTGTTCAAGCTGGCCACCGCCGCCCTTTCCTCGGCGCCGAACCGGAGCCGGATCATCACCGACGA
>JAJRXJ010000349.1 GCA_024276355.1 Actinomycetes bacterium
CACCCGGCTGGAAGGCCCACCCGATGGTAGCCACCAACCGCGAAGAGGTGCTGAGAGGTGCCGGCAGCCGTTACACCTACTCGGCCAACACCATGGCCTTCGACGAGGCCCGCGAGATGGGGCTCGAACGACTCGCCCTCGTCGGCATGAGTTGCCAGACATCGGTGGCCCCGGTGATGTGGCATCGCAAGATCGGGAAGGTGTCCAAGCCTTTCAAGCTCAACATCGGCCTGCTCTGCTCAAAGTCGTTCGACGACTCGATGTTCGACGAACTCTTTGAGGTGAAGTACGGCCTCGAGCGGGAGAACATCGCCAAGATGAACATCAAGGGCGTGTTCCAGATCTGGACCAAGGACGGCGGATACCACGAGATCAACCTCAAGGAATGCCATGCCTGGACCCGAACGGGTTGTCTCCACTGCCCCGATTTCGCGGCTGAACACGCCGACATCTCCACTGGTGGTATCGGCAATGAAACCGACTGGACCCTTACCATCGTCCGCACCGAGCTCGGCCGAGCCGTGATCGACGCGATGGTTCGGGATGGGGCGATCGAGACACGCCCCGGCGACGACGACCCGGGAGCGGTGGCGTTGTTGCATCGCCTCGCCCAGAAAAGTCGCGAACGCTGGCCGGACTGGGCCGACGACCGCCCCCGACTTGGAATACCGGTCAAGAGTCGCGGTTGAATCCCCATGTGACCAACTCCCCCGAATCATCCGACTCAACCGCCGGCCCAACACACGACGTCCACGAACTCGATTTCTGGGTTGACCCGATTTGACCGTGGTGTTGGGTGACGGCCCGTTGGGTCGTCGACGAGATCGTTCCGGCCCGCGGTGTTCAGGTCACCTTCCAGCCGATCAGCCTGTATTTCAAGAACAACCCGGATGAAGGTTCACCGGTTCACGACCGATTGTTCTTCACCCACCGTCTCCTCCGGGTGATGGAGTCGATAAGGGCTGCCGAAGGCAACAGCTCCGTGCAGGCCTTCTACTGGGAATGCGGTCGGCGGATCCACCACGATCAGTCAAGGGATTTCACCGCCATCGACGTCGTGAAGTCGGCTGGGCTGGATCCCACCCACGCCGACGCCTTCGACGACAACAAGTGGGATACCGAGATCCGTACCCGTATGGAGGCCGGCCTGGCCATGACCGGCGAAGACGTCGGCACCCCCATCATCGCCTTCGATGATCGCAGAGGAGTGAAGCAGGGCTACTTCGGGCCGGTGATCACGAGGGTCCCCTCCCGTGAGGATTCGCTCGCGATGTGGGATGCCCTGATCGCCATGATGAACATTGACGGTTTCTGGGAGTTGAAGCGCACCCGTACCGACCCTCCCGAATTCCCCGCCCGCCCCTGACCCTTCCCCGCCGGTTTTGTGAACGTTTGGAGTCCCATTTGGGACTCCAAACGTTCACAAAACCTGGTTGAGGGTGGAGATGGCTCGATCGATGTCGGTGGGGGTGTTGTAGTGGACCAGCGAGAGGCGGACGACTCCGTCTTCGGGGTCGAGGCCCAAGGCCTCAACCAGTCGGCGGGCGTAGAAGTGACCGTGGCCGCACGACACCTCCGCGGCGATCAGGGCTCGATACATGTCCGCGGATGACACCTTCTCGCTGTGGAACGCCACTGTCGGGGCCCTCACCGAATGATCCACCGACTTGCTGCCCACGATGGTCACACCATCGCGGTCGGTGAGGAACTCGATCAGGGGTTTCATCAGTCGCTGCTCGTGGGCGGCGAACAACGCGAAGACCTCGCCGATGCGGTCGACCGGATCCGTCGCACCGCCGCCCTCACCGAAGTGATGGCGATGAATGGCTTCGTAGTAGTCGACGACCCCACCGGACGCCCCGATCTCGACATGGTCGGGACCCGCCGGAGTGAGCCGGGTCGAAAGCTTCGGTTCGTTGAACCAATGGCCTTCGTGGTGGAGCGACTCCAACAGCGACCGTCGTGTGTACATCATCCCGAGATGAGGCCCGAAGGTCTTGTAGGCGCTGTAGAGGTAGACATCGCAGTCGAGCGACCGCACGTCGACAGGCGCATGGGGCGCGTAGGACACGCCGTCGACCACCACCACCCCGCTGACGGCGTGGACCAGGTCGGCAACCTCCCTCACCGGGTTCACGGTGGCGGCGACGTTGGAGGCATGGGTGACCGCCACCAGACGCGTGCGATCGTTGATGAGGGGTTCGAGGTCATCGAGGTCGAGCAGTCCGGTGTGGGGGTCGACCGACCACTCACGGATCACGATGCCGGTCTCCGCCAGCGAGCGCCACGCCCCGATGTTGGCCTCGTGGTCCTGATTGGTGACGACCACCTCGTCGCCATCGGCCCAACCATGCCTCATCGAGCGTGCCAGCACATAGGTGTTCTGGGTGGTGGATGGTCCGAAGTGGATCTCATCGGGATCGGCGTTGAACGTGGCTGCCATGGCGGCCCTCGACTGTTCGATCGCCTCGGTCGCTCTCCTGGAAGGGGCATAATCCCAGTTGGGTTGGGTCTTGTGGAACGAGAGCAGATCGGTGAAACGATCGATCACCTGTCGCGGCATGTAGCTGCCACCGGCGTTCTCCAGATGCGCCCATCGGCTGGTCTCGGGGTGGGCAAACGCGGGAAACTGGTCACGCACGAAATCGACATCAAGAGTGACCGGGGACGTGTCGCTGGATTCCATGCCCGGCAAATTACCCGCAGCGCGGCTCGGCGGCGTGGGGCCGCCACGAAATGCTCAGTTGGTTACGGACGCCTCAACGTCGGCCAGCAACTTGGACACCTCGGCAGGTATCGAGTTCGGGTCCTTGCGGAGGTCTTGGTCGAGCTTCAAGAACGCTGCGAAGTCACGCCCCTCGACAACCGGCTGCTTGTCTTGGAGAACATCACCGGGTTGGGTGATCACACCGCCGTAGTAGTCGACCAGCGCCTCGAAAGCCCGGGTGCAGTACCTGGCGGCCTGACTCGCGCTCATGTTCTGCTGACCTTCGTTGGCCAGCTGGCAGGCGGTCACGAAGTTGGTGCGCACGTTGGCGTCCTGGCCGGCTTCGGTCCACGACTTTGGGTCGTTGTTGGAGCTGCACGCTGATGCCAGGAGCAGCAGGGCCATCAGCCCAGCGAACAATGCCCGGCGGGACTTCTTACGAGTGTCGATCACGGCAAGGAGGCTACCCGCTCACCGGCAGGGTCTGAACTCCCGGCAGAACAACTCGGCCAGATGGGTGCTTCCGGTGGCACGATAGATCGCCAGGTCGAATATCGGAGCGTCCCGATCCGGCTCCGACTGGTCGAGATTCGACAGATTCAGCGCAGCCAGCAGCGAGCGCACGCCGTTGGGGTTCCGGTCCACCCAGTTCTCCACCAGCAGTCCTGATTCGTCGGTGAGATCAAGCGACAGGTCGGACGCGTCCCCAACGTCTGATTCCGCTTCGCACCCCATGTCGTGTGTCATGCCGAGTGTTTCGTCTCATCCGACGCCCGACCAAAGGGTTAATCGACCCAATCTCGGCAGTCGGGGCGTATTCGGGGCATCCGACCCACTGAAGGGACCCCCGAATGGGCCACTTGCCCCGGTCCATGCTCCCTGCTCATGGGGTGAATGCCTCAGGAGTCGCAGATCTCGCGCGCTCTGGCAAACACCGAGTCGAGCATTTCCTCGGTGAGCCTTCCGGTGAAGGTGTTCTGCTGACTGACGTGGTAGCTGCCGAGCAGTGTTCTCCCGTCGGGCATCGCCACCTCGACGCCGTGGCCGAACTTGGGCCGTGGCCTGATGCCCAGTTCGCTGCAGGCGACCTGGTAGCCGAACGAGCCGAGAACGACCAACACCCGCACCTTGGTGAGCGCGGCGAGCTCCCGCGAGAAAAAGGGACGGCACCGGTCGCGTTCCATCGTGGTGGGTTTGTTCCCGGGAGGAGCGCACTTGACCGGCGAGGTGATCCAGGCATCGGTCAGGACCATGCCATCCGACCGCGAGGAGGATTCCGCCTGTGACGCGTATCCGGCCCTCCACATGGCCCGATAGAGCCAGTCCCCGGATCTGTCACCGGTGAACATCCGTCCGGTGCGGTTTGCTCCGTGAGCCGCGGGGGCCAGCCCCACCACGAGCAGCCGGGCCCCGGGGTCGCCGAATCCGGGAACAGCCTTGGACCAGTAGTCGTCGTTGCGATAGGCGGCCCGTTTCACCCGGCCGATCTCTTCTCGCCACTCAACCAGCCGGGGACACGCACGACACGACACGATGTCCTTCTCGAGCCTGGACAGCGCCGGGGAAGCCGGGTGATCGTGATCTGCGATACTCACGTGCAGCAGGCTACGTTGACCGACACTCATGGCACGCAGATCCCCGTCCCCCAAGCCGACCCTGGTGCTGTTCGTGCGCCACGGCCAGACCCCCACCACCGGTACCACACTGCCGGGCCGAGCTCCCGGCCTTCACTTGGGCGACAAGGGTCGTTCGCAGGCGCAGGTCGCGGCCACGCGAATTGCCGGCGTTCCGTCCGTTGCCGCGGTCTACGCGTCACCAATGGAGCGCACCCGTGAGACCGCGGCTCCGATCGCCCGGGCCACGAAACTCCGGGTTCGGCAGGCCAAAGGGCTTATCGAGTGTGATTTCGGCAACTGGACAGGCCGGAAGCTGGCGGAGCTGCGCAAGCTGAGCGCTTGGCGCACCGTTCAGCGTTACCCCAGCGGATTCACATTCCCCGGTGGCGAGTCGTTCTCCGGAATGCAGACCCGTGCGCTCGAGTGCGTCCAACAGCTCATCGAGAGCCATCGCGGCAAGACCATCGTGGCCGTCTCACACGCCGACGTGATCAAGGCCCTCGTGGCCAGCGCCACCGGTACCCACCTCGACCTGTTTCAGCGGATCGTGATATCGCCGTGCTCGATAACGGCGATCCTCTACACCACTGATGGTCCGATCGTGCTCACGGTCAATTCAACCGGCGACAGCCTGGCGTCGCTCACACCGTCATGAGCACCGCCGAGTCGTACCACTTCGAGCAGCTCGAGTTTCTCACGGTCGGGACCCTCGGCCCGCGTGGCCAACGGGCCTTCTACCTTCAGTGTCGAGGCGAGGGTCAGTTCGTTTCGTTCAAGATCGAGAAGCAACAGGTGGCCGCTCTGGCCGACTACCTGGGTCGAATTCTCGCCGATCTACCCGACTCGGACACCGCCGAGACCGACGATTCCCCGGATCTGAGTCTGCGCGAACCCGTCGTGGCTGCGTGGACCATCGGCTCGATGGGAGTGGCTTACGCCGAGGAGACCGACCGGTTGATAATCATCGCCGAGGAACTCACCGACCCCGACAGCGGCCTCGAGCCGGCGACCGCCCGTTTCACCCTGCAAAGATGGCAGGTTGCCGCCTTGGTCGAACGGGCCCAGATGGTGGTGTCCGCGGGCAGGCCTCCTTGCCAATACTGCGGTCGACCCCTCGAGCCGGCGAACGGCGACTGGTGTCCATGCCAGAACTGAGTCGGCGATGACCAACGATTCGCCGTTCCTCGAGCGCCCTCCGATCGCCACTGAGGCCGCACTCCAACTTCTCGCCGAGGGCAGTGTCGAGCTTCGGGGCCGTATGCCGTACTCGTCCAACGCCACGTTCCTCGCCGACATCGGCCTTGATGGACTCGTGGCCCAGGCGATCTACAAACCACTACGAGGTGAGAGGCCCCTGTGGGATTTTCCGGATGGGTTGTATCAGCGGGAGGTTGCGGCCTTCGCCATATCCGAGCAACTGGGTTGGGGCCTCGTTCCGCCGACCGTCGTGCGTTCGGACCTACCCGCCGGGGTCGGTTCGCTCCAGCTGTTCATGCCGTGCGTGTTCGAGGAGCACTACTTCACGCTCCACGAAGCCGATGCCGGCCACGACGACGAGTTTCGACGGATTTGTGCCTTCGACATCGTGATCAACAACACCGATCGCAAGTCCGGTCACTGCCTGCTCGGTGTCGACGGCCGCATCCACGCCATCGACCACGGGGTCGCGCTACACCGTGAGTTCAAGCTGCGCACGGTCATTTGGGATTTTGTGGGCGAACCGTTGCCCGTCGATCTCATCGAGGATCTGGAACGATTCTGTTCACTCGGCCTACCCGATGATGCCGCGGTGCTACTCGATCCGTTCGAGCGGGACGCGGTGCTGAACCGGACCCGGGCGCTGATCGATTCCGGCGTGTTTCCCGACGATGACACCGGCGGACGGCGTTGGCCATGGCCGCTGGTCTAGAACTTGTGGAAAACCTGGGCATAACTCGCTCAGCGTCAACATTCAGTGTACCGAGAGTGGTTCGTTCGACCCATATCCAAATATTTGTCAAGAAAACCCCCGTCGGACCCGACACCGAAGAACTGGATGTGCTAAACAAGACAAATCGCATCGTTCCCCGGCTCCTCCGGTGGGGCGATTTCTGCGTTGGGGCCCGAATTCCCGGCAAATGTGGATTGTTTGTGGATAACCCCGACCTGATTGGTCCTGTCAGGCCGGCAGGGCCTGCTCGAGATCGGCAATCAGTTCATCGGCCGGCTCGATGCCAACCGACATGCGCATCAGGTCGTCGGGCACGGCCGAGCCCTCCGGCTCGACCGCAATTCGATGCTCGATCAGGCTCTCGACACCGCCCAGAGAAGTGGCCGGGATGAACACGTTTGTCGACGTGACCAGCCGCCGGGCGGCGTCGAACCCGCCCGCCACCCGAAACGACAGCATCGAGCCGAACCCCCGGTCCATCTGCGAGACGGCAATCTCGTGCCCCGGGTCGCCCGGTAGCCCCGGGTAGCGGACGTCGTACGCCCCCGGATGGGCGGCGAGAAACTCGGCGATTGCCTGGGCGTTGGCCGAGGACCGATCGACCCTCAGGAAGAGGGTCCGCATTCCCCGCATCAGCAACCAAGCCTCGAACTGGCCGAGGATGGCACCACCCAGATCCCTGGCCTCGCAGATCTGCGCCCAGCGTTCGTCGAGATCGCGGGTGATCACGATGCCACCGAGAAGATCGGAGTGGCCGTTGTAGGCCTTGGTGGCCGAGTGAAATGTCAGGTCGGCTCCCAGCTCTATGGGCCGGGTGGTCACCGGGGTGACCGTGGCATCCACGGCCAGCACCGCGCCTGCTTCATGAGCTGCTGATGCCGCGGCGCGAATGTCGATGACATCCCAGGTCGGGTTCACGGGTGTCTCGATCCACAGAAGATCGGTGGCACCGGGCCTGATGGCCTCGACGAGTTCCTCGGGCCGGTCGAGACCGAACAGTGTGAGTTCGATCCGCCCTCGGTCGTGAAGACGACGCAACCACGATTGGGCGCCGTGATACATGATCCTGGGGGCCACGACGTGAGCACCGGTCGGGACACTCTCCAGTACCGCGGCAAAGCCGGCCAGGCCCGATGAGAACAGCCGCGCCTCGGCGCCTCCGTCGAGGTCGGCGACCACGGACTCCACCGTCGAGACGGTGGGGCTGCCGTAGCGGCTGTAGACGAAGTCTCCGGCAGGCTCGTACGAGCGGCCGCGGGCGTACGTGGTCGACATCTGTAGCGGTGGAACCACCGCGCCGTCGTGCGGGTCGATGAAATGGCCGGCATGGACGGCCTCGGTCTCCCGGCTTCGGTGGGTCACCGTGGCCTCCTGCCAACTACTTGTTCTTGAGAGCCTCAATGAGCTTGGGCATCACCTTGTGGACATCGCCGACGATCCCCAGATCGGCCACCGAGAAGATCGGAGCCTCGGAATCCTTGTTGATGGCGATGATGTTCTTCGAGCCCTTCATGCCGACCAGATGCTGGGTGGCGCCCGAAATACCACACGCGATGTAGACGGTCGGCTTGACGACCTTTCCGGTCTGCCCGACCTGGAAGCTGTAGGGCACCCATCCGGAGTCGACGATCGCTCGGCTTGCTCCGGGGGCAGCTCCGAGCAACTTGGCCAGGTCCTCGACCATGGAGTAGGCCTCCTTGCTGCCCAATCCACGCCCGCCGGAGACCACGATCGCGGCCTCGTCGAGTTTCGGCCCCTCGGTCTCTTCGACGAAGCTATCGGTGATCTTCGCGGCACCGATGGCGCCGAGATCGGGAACATCGAGGTCCTCGACGTCGGCTTCGGCCCCGCCGACCGCCTCGGCCTCGAACGACTTCGGGCGCACCAGGAAGATCCCCACCTTGTCGGAGGTGAATTTGGTCTTGACGTTGGTGGTGCC
>JAJRXJ010000350.1 GCA_024276355.1 Actinomycetes bacterium
AGCCATACCCACCCACAGAGACCGAACCACCAACGCAAAGCGCCACACCAGACCACCCGCTCCCGCCACCACCACCATTCCCGCCACCACCACCCGGCATCGAGCCATACCCACCCACAGAGACCGAACCACCAACACAAGCCGCCACACCAGACCACCCGCTCCCGCCACCGGACGACGGGCCGTACCCACCCGCGGACGGCGATGTCCCCGAGGTGAGCCCCGACGACGAGCCAAGCTCCGATACCCGTGACGACGACCCGCAGGACAGGGGGACTGCCGAAGAGGACGAAGCGCGCGACCAGCCTCCGCCCCGCTACGACGACAAACCGGTCGATACCGCCACCACGGTCGCACCCGGCCTCGAGGACGACCGGATCGTCGACCCCGACCGGGTCGCGTTCGGTCCCGACGGCATACCGCTCGTCGACCCGGACACCGGCAGGGCCCTGCCGGTGGATGCCGATGGCAACGTCAAGTACGGCGACGGCTGGATGACCCCCGAGCAGGTCGCGGCACGCATCGCCGTCGATGAGGGATGGGCCGACGCACGGTCCGCAGGACAGGACCTGGTCGACAGGTTCAACGACCTCCGCGACCAGCTGGCGAACGAGACCGATCCTGGCCGCCGGGCCGAGTTGGACCAACGGCTCAACGAGTTGACCAACCGGCTCAACGAGTCGTACTCGGGCAAGAACATCCTCAAGGGAGAAGGGAGAACCCCGACCGGGTCGGACTTCGACAGCCGTCTCTCGGAGACCTACAGCCGGGTCGACCAGGACTTCATCAATCGCCTCAACGAGATGGGGCTTCAGCGGGGTGGCCGTCCATGGACGCTCGACGACATTACCGAATTCCGCAATGCGGCCAGCCGGGGGACGGTCGGCATGGACAGGGACATCGGCCTCGACGAGGGCAGGCTCCGCGATCTGATGACCCAGCTCAATGAACTCCCCCCCAACTCCCCGGAGGCTCAACGAATCACAGAACAGCTCGCCACAGAGATCAACAGCACACGGATCACCGTCGACTACGACAAGTACACATCGAATCTCTCAGACGAGATCACTCGCACCAACACCGAGCTGGAGCGGCTCTCCGGCGAACTGGCCAACGCCACCCCGGGCTCGGCGGAAGCGCAACGGATCCAGACCGAGCTCAACCGTCTGGAGAATCGTCCTGCCGAGCTGCAGACGGAGCTCACCCGGGTCCAGGCTGAAGGTGACGGCCGCGCGGTCGTTGAGATCTCTCCCTCGAAGTGGAACGACGTTGCCACGTCGACCTATGGTCGCTCATTCTCCGACATCACCGGCGGCGATGCCGAAGGCGCCTACCAGGCGGTAACACAACGCCACCACCAAGAAGCATACGGGGACAAGGGAGTGCTGAGCGGAGAGGCAGAACGGTTCGATCGGGCATCCGCCGAGCAAACCGCTTCGGTGTCACGAGTCAAGGCTGCCGAGAACCAACACCTGGCCGACACCGGGAAGATCACCCAGGGCGAGGCGATCCAGGAGACCGCACGCGGGTATGCCAAGGACATCGCCACGAAGGTCAATCCTCACATGAGCGGCAACGCCAACGTTGATCCGGCCAAGGTAGACATGGTGCGGCGCATCGGCGAGGTGCTCGACAAGGTCGGCAAAGGGGAGATCAAGCCCGGCCAGGTGGACCAAGCTCTCTCACGGGCGGTGCCGGAGGTCGATGGCATAACCCTCGACAAGGCGACCCGGATCGTCGACTCCAACTTCGAGGGCTCGCTGAAATCAGGGCAGGAGCGCATCGGCGACGTAGACCGGGCACCGGCCGCCGGCGAACCGGCCAGGACTCCCGCAGGCGAATCGGACCGGACCGAGACGGGCGGAAGCCGGGTCGGTGAGGTGTTCGGTCGGGTGACCGACGCCGCCACCATCGACCACTACACCCGCCAACACATCGCCGCCGGGAAGGATCCCGCCGAGGCGGTCGCCCTTGCCACGACCCAGACGGTCGCAGGCAACGCGGTCATGGCCAGCGGCATCGCCGATCCGCGCATCAGCATGGCAGGCGGGGCACTGCTGCCGGGCGGCATGAGCAACATGCTGCCAGACCAGGCCGTTGAGAATTGGGTGGGCACGAGCTACGACGCCGGCTCGGCTGCGGTGCAG
>JAJRXJ010000351.1 GCA_024276355.1 Actinomycetes bacterium
GACCACTTCCCGAGCCTGCTCGTCACGGGATCCCTCGAGAACCCACCGATGAGGGCTCCAACGCCCATGGCGCCGAGCAGGATGCCGAACGTGCCGGCGTCGCCGCCGAGCTCCTCGGTTCGGTTCGGCAGTATCGCCTGGACGACGGCCGAGGTGATGGCGAACAATGCTGCGAGGATGAGAACTCGACGAAAGGGCTTCGTGAACTTCGCAAAGCGGAGGCCGAGCGCTATGGCATTGAGCATGGAGGTCTGGTCACGGTCGGGTGTCGGCATCCTGCGTGCAAGGCCGACCAGCACGACGATCACACCGAGATACGACAGGGCGTTGAGCGCAAAGGCGGTCTGAGCGCCAGACACGACGATGATCAGCCCACCGAGGGCCGGGCCGATCGCGCGAGCGACGTTGAACGCGACCGAGTTGAGCGCGACCGCGCTCGCCACCATCCCGCGGGGGACCAGATCGGGCACGGTCGCTTGCCACGATGGCAGGTTGAAGGCGAGGCCCACACCAAGAAGGAGACCGAGGGCGAGAAGGAGGCCGGGTGTGATCACATCGAGCGCGGTGAAGAGCGCCATCAGCATCGCAGCCAGCCCCATCAACGATTGTGCAGCAACAAGGACCCACCGGCGATCGAACATGTCGGCCACGGCGCCTGCGGCCAAAGCGAGGAAAAGGAGCGGAAGCGTTGCCGCCGCAGACATCAGCCCGACCCATGTCGCCGATCCCGTCAGCTCCAGCATCAACCAGGATGCGGCAACCGCCTGGAGGAAGGAGCCAACGTTCGAGAAGATCGCCGCCAGCCACAGAGCCCTGAAGCGGGGAATCTTGAGAGGAGCTACTGCATCGACCACCGGCGAAGTGTAGGAATCGTCGCGACCGCCGGATGCTCCTGTCGTCAAACCCAATCCAGGGACATCTGCTCCTTCTGTGGGCCCACTGCGGCGTATACCGGATCAGCAACCCTGGGTACGCGACACGCCCGGACCCATCCCCTTCTGTGGGCCCACTGCGGCGTATATCGGATCAGCAACCCTGGGTACGCGACACACCCAAACCCACCCCCTTCTGTGGGCCCACTGCGGGGTATACCGGATCAGCAACCCTGGGTACGCGACACGCCTGGACCCGGGCCGGGTGGGTGGAGTCTCTCGGGGCGCGGCAACGGGCGCACCCGGAGGTGCACCCGTTACGTGGTCGGAGTGCTGGTTCGGTTACGCCGGGATGACGTCGAGTGTGACGGCGACAGAGACCTCGGCATGCGGTTTGAGGATGACCTCGTGCAGGCCGATCTCTTTGATCGGATCGTCGATGTCGATGATCTTCTTGTCGATCTCGATACCGGTGAACTTCACGATCGCCGCGGCGACATCGGTTGCCCCGATGGAGCCGAACAGGTTGCCGGCGTCACCGGCGCGGGCCGCAACGACGACGCGGGTACCCGAAAGGGTCTCGGCGAGTTGCTTCGCCTCGTCGAGGGACTTGCGCTCGGATTCGATCCTGGCGAGACGCATCGACTCTGCCTGCTTGAGCGAACCGTCCGAAGCCTTCACGGCGAGCTTCTTGGGGACCAGATAGTTGCGTGCGTATCCGTCTGCGACGTCGACGACGTCACCCTTCGCCCCGAGATCC
>JAJRXJ010000352.1 GCA_024276355.1 Actinomycetes bacterium
GCCCGACTCCACCGCCCGCAAGGCGGCCGGGCGGGCGGCTCTCGACACCATGGATGCTCTGCTGGTCGGATTCGGACTCAACGGTGACGATGCCGTCAAGGCCGGACGGAGCCTGCGAGCGTCGCTCCACGGGTTCGTGACTCTCGAGGCCCTCGACAATCTCGGCCGGGGTTCACACGACGAAAGCTTCGAGTTCCTCGTCGACCTATTGATAGACGGCATCCGTGCCACCTCCTGACCGGTTTTGTGAACGTTTCGAGTCCCATATGGGACTCGAAACGTTCACAAAACCGGTCAGGGGGTCGGAAGTGTGGTGGGTGGGCTACGGTCTCGCGCAGGAGGACAAATGCACGTACATCCAACTCAACAACAGATCGAGGCCATCATGGCTCTCGACCAGGACCAGCCGGTCACCATGCTGAACCTGCTCAGATTCAACGAGCACGCCAAGACGGGACTCGGCTGCGATGGCATGACCGGCCGGGAAGCCTACGAAGAGTACGGACGTCGGGTCGCCGCTCTGGATCCGCCGTTCAAGGGCACGCCGATCTGGCTCGGAGATGGAGTAGCCACTGTCATAGGTCCCGAAGACGAGCAGTGGGACCAGATTCTCCTCGTGAAGTACGACACGGCTTCGGAGTTTCTGTCTGCCGTGAGCCGAGCCGACTATCTCGAAGCGGCCCCCGCCAGGGACGCCGCCATCGCCGACTCAAGGTTGGTCATGATGCACGAACTCCACTCGGCAATCTAGATTCCCGACCGTCCCACCGATCAGCGGAGCAGATGTATCAGGGCGCTGGAATCCCAGCGCCCGTGGCCGTCGCGTTGCAGGCGTGAGTAGAAACGATCGACCATCGCGGTCAGCTCCAATTCGGCTCCGATGCGATCGGCTTCACGCAGACAGATGCTGAGGTCCTTGCGCATCAGGTCGAGGGCGAATCCGAAATCGAACTCGCCCCGAGCCATGGTCGGGCCGCGATTCTCGAGCTGCCACGAACCGGCCGCTCCCTTTGATATCACCTCCACCACCTGGTCGGGGTCAAGACCGGCGCGCAGCGCGAAATCGATGCCCTCGGCCACCCCCTGTATGGCTCCGGCGATGCATATCTGATTGACCATCTTGGTGAGCTGACCCGCTCCCGATGGCCCCATCAAAGTCACCGCCCGAGCGAATGCGGACATGAGCGGCGCCGCCCGATCGAAATCGGCCCGGTCGCCGCCGCACATCACCGTCAGCACGCCGTTCTCCGCCCCCGCTTGGCCTCCGGATATGGGCGCATCCACGAACCCAACGCCGCGTTCCGCACATGCGGCATGCATTTCGCGGGCGACCTCGGCCGAGGTCGTGGTGTTGTCGACCAACACAGCACCCGATGTCATCGACTCGAGCACGCCGCCGGGACCGGTGGTGACCGCCCGGACATCGTCATCGTTGCCCACGCACACAAACACGAACTCGGCATCGGCGGCGGCGCCCGCCGGGGTTGGTGCCGCCGATCCTCCGTGGTCGGCAACCCAGGCCTCGGCCTTGGCCGACGTGCGATTGTAAACGGTCAGGTCGTGACCGGCCGACGAAAGGTGACCGGCCATGGGGTAACCCATGACTCCCAGACCGATGAATGCTGTCGATGTCAATTCTTTCTCCCTGCTCAGAGGACCCGCGCCGGGCGCCACGGGGCCAACCGTGGCACCCGAACCCGAGCGCGCACCCCGACCATGGACTGGTTGGGGTTCAATCTTCCAGGGTAGATCTAGTCGATTCTTCCTCGATCCGTGGCGCCATGAGCGATCGCGACGCCGGGCAATGGAGATTCCTTGCCGGACGATGGCCCGGCACAATGGCTTGGAGAACCCCACCCGAGGTGCGCCGGACGGTGGTGGCCGGCCAGCGAATTGCAACCGCGAACAGGTCGACGGGTGAGGGTCCCGACCGCTTCGACCGCGCCGCGGCGCGCACTGTTGTGGTGGAAGGCGAAATGATCCTTCCGGAATGGCGTCCTCATGGTTTCCTGTCCAGCGAGGGCTTGGTTGTGGCTCCCCATGGGGATCGGCGCCGGGGATGCGACGCTAAAGCGGATTGGAGCGGGCAGCCCCCAAACCAGTGTCATACGGCCCTACCCGTTCAGACGGCGACCGTCGACCTGCTACAGCCACCGGCGACCGGTTAGCGTCTCGTCATGGACGAACCGGTGAAGCTCACCTTCTGGACTGACTTCCTTTGACCATGGTGCTACGTCGGGACCGTGCGTCTCGACGAGCTTGAGGAGCGCATGGGGCCGGCAATCTCGGTCAGCACCAAGTCGTTTCTCCTCCGACCACAGACCACCGTTCGCGAACGGGAGAAGTTCGTCGAGTACACGCAGTCCTGGCTGCGCCCAGCCGAGATGGAGCCCCGAGCCAGATTCAACGTGTGGTCCACCGACTCGCCGGCTCCTTCAGGGAGCATTCCGGCTCAGGTCGCAGCGAAGGCCATGGCTGCTTGGCGACCGGATCTGGCCCACGATTACGACCGGGCCCTTCTCACGGCGTACTTCACCGACAACCGCACCATTTCCGACCGTGGCGTCTTGGCGGATGTGGCTTCGGGATGCGGTGCCGATCGTTCCGGCTTCGTGTCGTTCCTCGAAGCCAACCAGCAGATCATCACCCGGCAGGTGCTCGATGAGCACAATGAGGCTGTCGAACAGGGGATCACCGCCGTGCCCACCGTGGTTATCGAGGGTGTGTTGCCGGTGCAGGGAGTCCAGGAGGTCGACCTCTACGAACATTGGATACGCAGGATCATCGAACGCCGACAGCACGGTTGAGGCCACCCGCCCGTCTCGCGGGCAGGATCACGCCCGACGCTGTGTGCGGCTGGCCACGACCACCTCAATGTTGGACGCCCCCGCCTCAGTCAGTAGTTCGGCAATGAGCCCGACAGTGGTTCCGGTGAGGATCACATCGTCGACCAGGACCACGGTTGCGCCTTCCAGCGGTCGGGTGACCTCATAGCCGGCCCCCACCGCCAAGTCGCGACGCAACGCCGGATCGGTGTCGCGTAGCCTTGCCGTCGGGTTGTGCCTCACGATGACTTCGTCGTCCGCGGTCACTCCGAGCGCGTCTCCGACAGCCTCGGCAAGCTGCAGCGCCACGTGATCGGCACAGGTCGGGTTGGCCGGCACCGCGGCCACCACGGTGGCCTGCGCTCCGAGCGATGGATGACCGCCGAGTTGTCGGGTCTGGGTCACGAAGGTCTTGACCATCGAACAAAGCCGTTCAGTGGCGACCGGGTCGCGGGCCTCCTTGGCGCGAGACACCAGCTGCCCGAGGGCCGTGGGACCGCTGAGGTCCGGTAGCCAGTGGTCGCCCATCACATGGAGCCGATACGGCTGTGGACGGCTCAATGTTCACTGCTTACAAAAGTTTGCATATTTGCTAGAAAACGGTTGTGCTTGCCAGGCGCGCTAACTATAGTTAGCGCCGTGACCGGCCGGTTGGCCGTCCGAACACCTCCAGATCACGAAACCCTAACCAGGAGTCCCCCCATGACCGCAGTACTCGATCAGGTCAAGAACGTCGCCTACACCTCCGTCGGTGTCAACCTCATAATCTCCGATGCGGTGGCCAACAGCATTCGCGAGCAGCGCCCCGAGATCGCCGATCGCATCGAACAGCGTGCCGAGAAGCTCTTCTCCTCGGTCAACATTTCGGTCCCCGAGTTCGTCGAGGAACAGGCCAAGATCGCTCGCAACCGCGGGGCGGAGGCCCTGATCAAGCTCCACGAGGGCAACGTCACCCGGGTCGCCAAGCTTGAAGAGCGCCTCCCAGCCCGTGTCGGCGAGGTCATCAACGAGCGCCGCGAAGCCGCTTGGAACTTCCTCAACGTCGAGGCCCCCACCGCCAAGACGCCCGCCAAGAAGAGCGGCAGCAAGAAGGCCTCCTCCAAGAAGGCCTCCAAGACCGAAGAGATCTGATCGGTTTCTCCCCCAAACCGATCAACGACCGGGCCGGCATCGCCGGCCCGGTCGAGTCGCGTCCGTAGGGTATTCACGATGAACCGACCGCTTGATCCCCGTGACACCTGGCGTGAACTCGGGGAATACATCCGCGAGCAGCGTCACCAGGCCGAACTGAGTGTCAGGAAGCTCGCCGATCTTGCCGGGGTGTCCAACCCTTATCTGAGCCAGATCGAGCGCGGCCTCAAGAGGCCCTCGGCCGAGATTCTCCAACAGATAGCCCGTGCCCTTCAGCTGTCATCTGAAAGTCTCTACGTGAAGGCGGGGATTCTCGATTCCGAGCGTGAGTCCAACCTGGTCGATGCCATCCGTTCCCAGAACAACCTGACCTCCGAACAGAAACAGGTCCTGATCCGGATCTACGAATCGTTCATGGCCGAGGCCGACACCAACTAGAGCATCAGAATCCTGGTCACCGTCCTCGGACCCTCCAACCCGACATCGGCAACCACTCGGGGAATATCAATGTCCAGCTCGATGTCGCGACCAGTGAGCGTCACTTCTGCATGCTCGCCGTCGGGAAAGTCGATTCGCTCCAGATCCAGTTCGCCACCGACGTCCGGTGATTCGGCCCCTCCCACCCTCGGCACCCACCTCGGCAGCGGGATCCTCACCCTGCCGATTCCCAGGTGTGTGAGTCTGGCCGACACTGTGGCCCGATCGACCTCGGGGCGTGCCACCACTCGGATCCACCCGGCGCGACGCCACGGCCTGACGGCGGTTAATCCGGTTCGCATGTCGACCTCTGCGTCAATCCCGCCATCGCTGAGCCAAGCCCGAAGATCGTCTGCCGTGAGCTCAACGGTGACGCGAACCCCCGAGATCAGAATCGACTGGGCAGCAACGTCGGCAACGCTCACGCCCTCGGCCACGATGTCGACACCGCTGACAGGCTTTCCATCGACCCCCACCGACTTCAGAGCGACTCCGACCCGGTCCCACACTGCGATGGGCCTCTTCACACCGGGCACGGAAATGGTCATGGCCGGCACGACCTCGTGCACCTTGGCGACCGTGGCCGTGACCACCGGATCGCCGTGTGTCCGGAACTTGCGCCCCACCAACCGGCGCGCCGCGATGGTCATCATCCACGAGATCGACTCTCCCGGGGGCACGACCATTCGGGCAGCGTCTGCGAACAGGGCGAACGGGTCGAGCATCGAACCACTGATGCCCAGGGGGTCGAGCCAGTCAGGGAGTCGCTTGCTCGGGTCGGCCATGAAGAAGAACGTAGGCGGCTATTCCGCAAGCCACCACGACATTGAGGGATCTCTTCACCCCTCGCATCGGGATCGAAACCACCCGGTCACACAATTCGAGGATGGCAGGGTCGATTCCCATCACCTCGTTGCCGACCACCAACACGGTCTTGTTCCCCGCCCTGAGCGGGCCGATTCCGAATATGTCGTCGGCCCCGGGGATCTCCTCCAGAGCCCAGAGCGAGTAGCCCCGACTCTTGAGATCACGGGCCAGATCGACCCCATTGAGTCCGTGGGTCCAGGGGAGGGGAACTCCGAGTGCCGATTTGGCAAACCGAGGATGATCGGGTGTGGCGGTGATACCGGCAAGATGAACGGCCCGAGCACCGACCCCGTCGGCGGTGCGAAACAGCGATCCGACGTTGCCGACCGACCTGATGTTGTCGAGGAACAATTCGAGGTGGGCTGTGGGCGCAGCCTCATCAGTCGATGACGGTGTCTCCCGATCTGAGGGAGTGACCTCGGTGCCGTCCGAAACGGGCGTGGGCGAACCGCAGTGAGGGCATTCGTATCCGCCGTCTGGTTCGGCATCGACCGCGGCCTGGAATCTGAAACGACATGCCGCGTTCACACACTGGAACAGCGCGTAGCTCAATCTGCCAACAATGCTGAGCGACCGGCTTCGAGGCGGGCGACGGGAACACGGAATGGCGAGCACGACACGTAGTCGAGACCGACCCGGTCGAAGAAATGGATCGACTCCGGGTCGCCACCGTGTTCGCCGCAGACCCCGAGATGGATGTCGGGCCGTTGCGCACGACCGTTCGTGCAGGCGATTCGAACCAGCTCTCCCACACCGTCGATGTCGATCGTCTCGAACGGTGAGACCTTGAACACACCCCTCTCGAGGTAGGTCGAAAAGAAGGCGGCTTCCACATCGTCACGGGAGAAGCCCCATGTGGTCTGGGTGAGGTCGTTGGTGCCGAAAGAGAAGAAATCGGCGGCCTCGGCGATCTCGCCGGCGGTGAGAGCGGCTCGCGGCAACTCGATCATGGTGCCTATCGCGATGTTGAGATCGACTCCGGAGCCGGTGGCGATCTCCGCTATCAGCGCCTCGGCTTCATCTCGGATCAGGTGGAGCTCGTGTACCGACCCGACCAGCGGCACCATGATCTCGACATGGGGGTCGCCTCCGGCCTTGGTTCGAGCCACCGCGGCCTCGGCTATGGCCCTCACCTGAAGCATGAACAGTCCGGGCACCACCAGACCCAGTCGCACGCCTCTCAGACCCAGCATCGGGTTGGCTTCCTGGAGTCGTTCAACGGCAGCCAGCAGCCGAACATCATCGGGGTTGACATCCCCTCGCTCCTCGGCGACCGCCACTCTCACCCGCAACTCGCAATGGTCGGGCAGGAACTCGTGAAGAGGCGGGTCGAGCAGACGGATCGTTGTCGGAAGGCCGTCCATCGCCTCGAGAATCTCGATGAAGTCTCCGCGTTGCGGGGGCAGCAGCGCTGCCAGCGCCTCGTCTTGTTCCTCTTGGGTCTCGGCGAGAATGACTCGCTCGACGAGCACCCGTCGGTCACCGAGGAACATGTGTTCCGTACGACAGAGGCCGATTCCCTCGGCGCCCAACAATCGCGCCCGCGTGGCATCGACCCGGGTGTCGGCATTGGCCCTCACCCTCAGACGACGGGTGAGATCGGCATGTCCCAGGATCCGATCGACCGCTATGACCAACTCGGCACTTTCGGGTTCGGCCCCCTCCAGCGCCCCTTCCAAACCATCCTCGAGCATTCGGAACACGGGTGAGGGCACCACCGGAATCTCACCGGAGTAGACCTCGCCGGTGGAACCATTGATGGAGACGACATCACCTTCGCTGATCGTCGACTGCCCGCAGGTGGCGGTTCTGGTCTCGTAGTCTACGTCCATGTCGCCCGCGCCGCAGACGCAGGTCTTGCCCATGCCGCGGGCCACTACTGCCGCGTGTGATGTCTTGCCACCGCGGGCAGTGAGGATGCCTTCCGCAGCGACCATGCCGGCGAGATCGTCGGGGTTGGTTTCCTTGCGGAGCAACACCACGGTCTCGCCGCGTTCGGCCCATTCGACAGCCGTGTCAGAGTCGAACACCGCTCGACCAACCGCGGCACCGGGAGATGCGGCCATCCCCTTGGTGAATGTCTCCCTGGGAGCGGACGCATCGAACTGGGGAAACATGAGTTGGCCGAGCTGCGCACCGGTCACCCGACGAAGGGCCTCGTCGAGATCGATGAGACCCTCGTCGACGAGTTGGGATGCGATACGGAATGCTGCCGATGCCGTGCGCTTGCCGACGCGGGTCTGGAGCATCCACAGCTTTCCGCGTTCGACCGTGAACTCGATGTCGCACAGATCGCGGTAGTGGGCTTCGAGCCTGCCCATGATCTCGACCAAGTCGGAATGTGACTTTTCATCGATCTCACGAAACTGGTCAAGCGACAGGGTGTTTCGGATTCCGGCCACCACGTCTTCCCCCTGGGCCTTCGACAGGTAGTCGCCGTAGACCCCTTTGGCACCGGTGGCAGGGTCGCGCGTGAACCCGACACCCGTACCTGACCGGTCGTCGAGATTTCCGAACACCATGGTGCAGATGTTGACGGCGGTGCCGAGATCGTCGGAGATCTTCTCGCGTCGACGGTAGAGCTTGGCACGTGGGGTGTTCCAGGACGAAAACACCGCACGTACGGCCAGGTCGATCTGAGCGCGTGGATTCTGGGGAAACTCGGCGCCCGTGTGGTCGCGGTAGATCGTCTTGAAGGTGTCCACAAGGGTCATCAACGCAATCTCATCGAGTTCGACGTCGGCGCTGACTCCGGCGGCTTCGACCGCCTCATCGAGGGCGTCGGCGAAGAGGTCGCCGTTGATGTCCATCACTGTCTTGCCGAACATCTGGATCAGGCGACGGTAGGAGTCCCAAGCGAATCTCGGGTTGCCCGACACCTCAGCAAGGCCCTTCACGGACTCGTCGTTGAGGCCGACATTCAAAACGGTGTCCATCATTCCCGGCATCGAGAACTTGGCTCCCGACCGCACACTCACCAGCAGGGGATCGGATGCACCGCCGAGCGTGCGGCCGATCTTGGCCTCGAGCCGGTCGATGGCCTCGTTCACTTCGGCGGCCATTTCGGGGGGTTCGTCACCGACGGCCAGAAACTCTCGGCAGGCCTCGGTGGTGATCGTGAACCCCGGTGGGACTGGAAGACCGAGCCGGGTCATCTCTGCGAGGTTGGCGCCCTTTCCACCCAGCAGGTCCTTTTGGTCCTTGTCGCCTTCGGAGAAGTCGTAGACGTACTTGGTCATGGCGCACCTTCGGGGTCGTTTGACTGCCGAGCTTGTAACTTAATTCACAAGCTCCGACACGCAGTCCTCCGGTGACCAGAAAATGACGAGATGTTAGCCGCGTCTCACGTTCCGCCGACCGTTGTCACTCGGTTGGAACTCCTCGCCTTCTCAACTCCTTGAGAATTTCGCTGATTCGTGCCCGCACGATCTTCGCCTCGACCGCCTCCTCAATGCTCTCATTGAGATCCTCGAACGATGCCCTGCTCCTGGCCCGGTTTCCGTACTTCCGCCACGCTCCGTCTGTCAGACCCGTGTTGTGAATCTTCAGGTCGTGGAGTTTGAGCATGAATCGGCGGCGCTCACCGAGTTCGGCGTAGAGCGACTCAACCGATCTGTGGGTGTCCTTCCCGCCGGCCAGAGCATCACGCCGGCGGCGCAGCCTCGCCCTTTCGGTCTCAAGGGCGAGGCGTTCGTCGGTTACCTCGTCGGGCATGGAATCGAGCGCGGAACGAATCTCGGTAAGGCGCCGAAATACCTGATCGGCGTCGGCATCGACGTGGGTCGGCTGAGGATCATTGTCCACGTGAGTCACGGTACCGGTTGGACGACCCTGCCGTCAGCCCCGATCGGCCGGACGCTCGTCGGGCCGTACCCGGGCCGGCCGCTACCCTCGACCGACGCTCCAGCAGATCCAGGTTCTCATGGCCCTGATCGTCGCAGTGTTCAGCGTCTCGTCACCGCAGCCCGCCGGCGCTACTCGCGTCGCGAGACCGGCAACACACGCGGGTGTTACCACCCCCGACCCGGTCAGATCGTGGCGATGCCCCGGTTCTCGAAGCCTCGCCGCAGATCCCTGATTGAGTCGTCGGGGTAGCACGGCAACCCCAGTCGCGGCTGATCACCGGATATCACCTCGATCTTTGCCTCACCCATGTTGTGGTAGGCCAGCAGATGGAGCTCCCGGCGGCCGATGCTGTGGAGGAACGCCGCCACGGCATCGATGTTGGGGATCGTGTCGGTGTACCCCGGCACGGCCGGCATCCTGAACTCCACCGGGAAGCCGCCGTCGGCGAGACGCCGGGCGTTGTCGAGAATCCCTCCGAGGTCGTGGCCGAGAACCTGATGATGGGCGTCGGGATCGAGGATCTTGAGATCGAAGTAGATGAGGTCTGCGAGCCGGAGGGCAGGTTCCAGATCGGGCCACGCGAACTTCCCTGCGGTCTCGATGTTGGTGTGGATCCCGGCCTCCGCGCACAGCTCGAGAGCACGGGTGAGAAACGCCGCGTGCAGGGTCGGTTCGCCCCCGGTGAACGTGACGCCCCCGCCGGAACTGTCGTAGTACGCACGATCGACCAGCAGCCTGTCGAGAAGGTCACGGGGGCCGATGGTTTCGCCGATGAGTTGCAAGGCTTCGGTCGGGCACACTTCGACGCACTTGCAGCACCGGCTGCACAAATCGTGATCCACCCGTTGCCCGCCCCGCACGATCGCCTTGTTTGGGCACACCGACTCGCACTCGAAACTTTCCATGCATCGACTTCGGTGAAACCCGATCACGGGGCGTGCCGACTGCGACTCGGGGTTCTGGCACCAAGGGCAATTGAGGCCGCATCCCTTGAGGAAGACCAGCGATCTGATCCCGGGGCCGTCATGAATCGAGAACCGTTGGATGTCGAACACGGGGGCGGTCGGCGCGGTCATGCGTGCTGCCGGGTGCGGTCGATCATCTCCTGCTGCATCTCGGGGGTGAGGTCGACGAAGTAGGCACAGTAGCCCGACACCCTCACCAGCAGGTTGCGGTGGCTGTCGGGGTCTCTCATGGCCGATTCGAGAAGGTCGGTGTCGAGCACGTTTATCTGCAGCTGCATCCCGCCTTGGGCGAAATAGCCCCGGATGAGTGCCTCCAGCGCCATGCGTCCGGAGTCGTCTCCCACGGTGGCGGAGTCGAACTTGATGTTGACGTTGACGCCGTTGCCGAATCGGCCGTGATCAAGGCTCGTTACCGAATTCAGCGAGGCGGTGGGCCCGAGATGGTCGGCGCCGTCGACGGGCGCCAGACCGTCGGCGAGCGGACGGCCGGCGAGACGACCGCTCGGCATCGCCGCCATCTTCCTGCCGAATCCGTGGTGGCATGTCATCGAGTAGAACCCGGGCATCCACCTTCCCCCACGCGTGTTGGTGTGAGCCGACACGCATCGATCGAACATCTCCACCAGCTGAGCGGCAATTCGGTCGACTTGGGGATCGTCGTTTCCGAACTTGGCTGTCTTCCTTGCCCGCGCCAGCAGCAGGTCGTCGCCTCGGAAGTTGGTGGCACAGGCGTCGGCCATTTCGGCCAGCGTGCATGTGCCATCGCGAAACACGAGCTTGTCGATCGCCGCCACGGAGTCGGCCAGATCGGCCACCCCCACCGCTTGGATGCCCGAAGCGTTGTGGATGGCTCCGCCCCTCGTCGAATCGGTGGCGTTCTCGATGCATCCACCAATGGTGAGAGATGACAATGGTGTCGGGAAGTGGGTTGCCCCCGACAATTCGACGGCGTCGAGAGAGTGCTTCAGTTCGGATAGGCGCCGGGCGGTGACCTCCTCGATCCGCCGCATCAGATCGGCGGTGGACGAGATGTCGGCAAGCCATGGCCGCCGAGCCGCGCTTCGACTCGTGAGTGCGTGCCCACCACCGAGGACGAGCTCGAGACTGAACGCCAAGTTGAAAATCGCAGCGTCGGATGACGTGAAGCTCTCACCGGGAAGTGCGGGCTCGACGCACCCGACGGTGGCGTAGTTCCAGACCTTCGACGCATCGACGCCGCGCTCCGCCATCGCCTTGGGGATCACGTCGTCGTTGTAGATGGCCGGCGACCCTCCACCGGAAGCCACGACCTCAACGACCCGCCGGACGTACTCGGGATCCGAGGCGGCACCCACCCGTGCATGCCAGTTTGGCTGGCGGGTCTTGAAGGAATCGATCACGTCGAGCAGCAGGAAGGTGAGTTCGTTGGTTGCGTCGTGTCCGCGTTCGTCGACTCCGCCGATCGATGCGGCCTGCCCGCTGGGAAGCCCGGCGAAGTAGGTGGTGACCCGAGACGAGAACAGAGGCACGATCTCCGAGAGCTTGATGCAGAATGCGGCGAACAGATCGCCCACCCGGCCGCGATCGAAATCCGGGCTGGACGACTCCACCGAGTAGAACGGGTGGAGGTATTGATCGATTCGGCCGAGGCTCACCCCCTGGTCGAGAGACTCGATCTGGATCAACAGTTGGAAAAACCAGATCAGTTGCAACGCCTCGTGGAGGTTTCGGGCCGGTCGGCGGGGCACCTGCTGAAGCACCTCAACCAGATCGTGGCGGCCCATCCGCTCCGCTTCTCGTCGGTAGCGGTCGCCAAAGTCGTCGATGGCGTCGAGGCACACCAGGCTGGCGTCGAGGTAGTCACGGTTTTCGTCGGTGAGACCGGGGCCGGCCCGGCGCTGCTCGACCTTGGCCCGCAGGCCTTCGGTTCCCGTGTTGATGAGTCGGGCGTAGTCGGGCAGGAAGTGGGCCACGCCACCGACCTCGTTGACCACGTGGTCGACCGCCCCGAGTTGGTCCTTCACGTACCTGACCTTCTCGCGCAGGGGAAAGGCCCGCATGGCCAGGTTCTTGTTGAGCCAGTACGGCACGACGGTGCGGGTCAGTGTTCGTTTGGCCTGCGGATCGACCCGAATCGGGTTGATCGGCCGTGTCTCGAAGCGTCGCAGATCCTCCAACATGGCCCAGCCGGCCTTCTCGATGTGGCAGATCGCCCCTACACGATGCTCGGTGTGGGTGCCGACGATGAGCTCACCGGGATGGATCCGTATGGTTCGTCGAGCGAGATGATCGGCCAGCGCACGAGCGTTGAGAAGACAAGGCTGAAGGTTGGTGGACTCGCGTTTCCAGAACTGCGTGTAGTGAATTGCCCGTTCTGCGCCGAGGGCCGGCCGACTCGCCTGGTGGTCGGAGCGGAGCGCCAGAATCTCTGCTGATGGCTGCCAGCGCTCCACGGGACCGATCTCAACCGCCGTAGTTCATGCCGGTGTCTCGCAACAGCATGGGGATCGACTCGGCATCACGGACCCCGGCCTCGACCACCTCAGCCACATGGACGGTGTGATCGCCCCGAGCCACCGTGTCGGTCACCCGGCACTCGAACCAGTACGGGGTCTCGAGCAGAAGGGGTGAAGCGGTGACCGGGCCCGGTTCGAAACGATGTCCGTTGATGTGATCACCGTCGACGGTGGTCGACCGGAAGAATGCCTTGCCGATGTCGAGTTGGTCGGCCGCGAGCACATTGACCGCGAATTCGCCGCACCGTTCGATCAGCGCCGCCGCGCCACTGTCGGCGTTGACGCCGACCATGACCAATGGAGGTTGAAAGCTCGCCTGACTGATCCAGTTGACGCCGCTGGCCGCATAGTCGTCGCCGTCGTGGGCCGTGAGCACATGGAGTCCGTAGTTGATCGCCCTCAACGCCAGCTTCTTGGCGTCCGCATCCATGCGTGTGATCCTCCTTGGTCGGCTGGCCGGTGGTAGCCGACAGTAGCTGTGGCCCGACCCTTGCGCCCAACGGAGCGGCTACCCGCCGTACTTGACGTCCGGTTGGCGGGAGTCGATGTCGATTCCCCGCCGTTCGAGTTCCTGCATGACCAGTGCGAGACGCTCGCTGATCTCGACTCCACCTCCGGCAGAGACCACTGCCGCGTTGAGGGATGCGAGACTTCCGCCCGGAAAGGCATCGGACGCCATCGAGTTGCCGTCGGCCGAGGCCATGGTGGCGCGATTGACAGTCTTGGCCCGGAGCCCCCTCATCCGTGCCTCCAACGATCGGGCCTCTTCGATGACAGCCTCATCGCTTCGATGAGCGAAACGGTCGTATGGCACCGACCGGGCCTGTTCTCTCAGACGGTCCTGCTCGCTTTGAAGACGGAACTTGGTTGCGAAGTCGTCGTCGGCCACGCCTATCAGCTGCTCGGTGATCTCCGCGAGCCTGGACCTCACTTCATCTTCGTGTCCGTCGCCGGTCCTCATCCGCAACGCTACCACGACTCGGCCTCAGGGCTGGCCGAGCATGCCGTATCGAGTGGCGCGGATGATGCCGGTCGTGCGGTCCCTCGCGCCGAGAAGGTCCCGAACCTGCCGAAACCTGCGACGGGCTTGCCGCTCGGAACAGCCCATTTCGACAGACACATCGCCCATTGTCAATCCCCTCGATATCAGATTAAGGAGTCGCTTCTGATCGGGCGTCAACAAATCGGGGCGAGGTGGCGTCTCGAGTCGGGTCATCGCAAGCGATGCGATTCGAACCGGCAGGACCGCAAGATCGTTGTGGACCGCGAGGATCACGGCGTGGAGGTGCAACAATCCGATTCCCGGGTCGATGAGCGCCGCGGCACCCCTGGCAAGCGCCGCCCGTTGACAGTCTTCTGTGTGGCAACCATCAACCACGATCGTTCGCATCGCGTATGCCCCCGTGGGCTCCACCATGGTGAGGTGCACGGCAGGGGGTCCTGCGCCTTGGTCATCGGCACATATGAGCGCCAGCGCGTGGAGTCGGCTGAGCGTTCGGCCCAGTACCGGATCGGCGGCGACCGATTCGGACATAGTCACACGGGGTGGTTC
This sequence comes from Actinomycetes bacterium, assembly GCA_024276355.1. GTDB lineage: Bacteria > Actinomycetota > Acidimicrobiia > Acidimicrobiales > Aldehydirespiratoraceae > SZUA-87. Next base: position 14,159 of record JAJRXJ010000352.1, read on the forward strand.
GACCATCATTGGTCTCTGCTGAACTCTGGCGTCGCTTCGAATTGAGCCGGAAGAATCATCACGCTCCTTGTGTCCGGCTGCGCTCTGTCGTCGCGCCGGCCCAATCGCCATCACGAATCGCGGGCCGATGCCGCGACTCATGTCCGGATCCGGACACTCAACTGACCAGAGCCGGTCGACCGCCCGGCCATCAGGAGGATTCGAGATGACAAGACATGTGTGCAATGGTCCACGCCGGCTGGTCCGTGTGGGTTCGGCACTTCTGGTTGTGGCCGCACTCATCGCCGTATCGGCGGTTTCGGCTTCGGCGGCGTCGAGCAAGCGAGGCCCAGCAGCCGTCGCGATGTTTGAAGGGAGAGCCATAGATCTGGCATCGGGCTGGCAGGGAGCTCAGTCGTGTTTGGTATGGCCGGAGGTACTCACCACGGTCGAATGCTTCTCCAGCGAAGCCGGCCTCAAGACCCGTGTCGTCCAACTCGGCGGGACTCTGCCGGGGCAGTCGGCGCGGTCCGCATCCTCCATGCCATTCACGAGTTCTGGTGGCGGGGCCACCACGGCCAGCGCATCATGTTCATCGTTCGTGCGCCTCTACGACGGAGTGTTCTACACGGGGGCGTCGCTGTGGCTGTCGAGCAGATCGACTTGGCTGAATCTGTCGTCTCTCGGCTTCGATCAGAGAACCTCATCATTCAAGATCGGGGCCTGTTCGGCGTACTTCGCCGACTACTCCAACGGCGGTGGCGCGTGGTATCCGACATGGGCTACCCAGGCCTGGCATGTCGCGCCGTGGATGGCCTCGGGATGGGACAATGACGTGTCATCGGTGTTCATCAGCTAGGTGACCGGCCCCGTGGGGCACAATCACCCCGTATCCATGAATGCGCAAAGCCCGACATCAGAAGGTTCTGACGATGATCAGGCAGGCGCGTTCAACCGGCTCTACCGCGAGACGTTCAGCCAGGTTCTCGCTTATTGCCGACGGCGATGCCGCGATGTCTCCGAGGCCGACGATGCCGCTTCGGAAACCTTCATGGTTGCTTGGCGCCGGCTCGATCAGGTGTTGGCCGCGGACTCCGAGATCGCATGGCTCTACGGGGTTGCCTATCGGGTCCTGTCCAACCAGCGACGCACTATCGGACGCCGCGGCCGGCTTCAGTTCAAGCTCGACAGGCAGAGACCCGACCCTTCGCTTGGAGATCCACTCGACGCCATCACCAGCAGCGGCGACATCGCGGCGGCGTTTGAGGCGCTGAACAGGTTGTCGGCGACCGATCAGGAGCTCATCAGGCTGGTCGCCTTCGAGAAGCTGTCGTACGCGGAGATTGCCGCGATGACCGGAATGCGGGTGGGGTCGGTGCGTTCCCGGCTCTACCGGGCCCGCCGACAGCTCGAAGAATCAGCCTCGAAAAAAATTGTTCGCGACTTTTCACAGCGTCCGGACACAGAACCAGATGAACGAGCGGCGAATCCCTCAAGCGGGGCTGGTGAGTCATGAACGATCACAACATCTTCGACATGCTTCGGTCCGGGGATCCAGCCCCGCTGAGCACCGTACCGGGCCCAGGGTCACCTCTCGGCCGACGGATTCTTGCCAACGTGATGGCCAACGCCGCCAGGCCGGCACCAAGAATCAGACGGCCCAAACGAGTCGTGGCCGCCGCGATGGCCGCGACCGTAATTGCCGCAACTGCGGTCACGGCGTGGGCTCTCAACACGCGGTCGGCGACCAACCCGACCAGCGTGCTTTGCTACGAAGCCCCGTCCACCACCGCGAGCGCCATCGAGGCGCCGCGCGCCGCAGACCCGAGTGCCGACTCGTGCGCCCCGTTCTGGCGCGACGGGGTGTTGCCCATCAGCTCCAACCGGGCCCGGGGCCAAGTTCCCCCGCTGGTCGCCTGCGTCAACGATGCCGGCACCCTCGCGGTGTTTCCGAGCGACGACGCCGGGTTGTGTGCTGATCTGGGCTTGGCCGATTCGGCTGCTCCACCGGCCGGCCCCGACCTCACCTTCGAACTCCGCCAGGAGCTCGTCAACGCCATCAACGCTCAATCATGTCTCAGCATCAACGACGCTGAGACCTTCACCCTCGACACGTTCCGCAGGCTGGGCGCCGATGGCTGGACAGTTGAGCCTCGCCCGGCCAACCAGGACCGGCCATGCGCGTCTCTTGCCTTCGATGAACCCAATCGCACGATCATCCTGGTGCCGATACCAAGATCCGACGGCGCCTGACCCGAGTAGGTTCTGGCAACGTCGCGGCCGTCAACCACAGCCGGGGCCGTCGTCGGTGGCCGGGGTGAGGTCCACTGCGATGTCGGTTCCCTCGATCGTGAAGCGGATCAGATCCTCGGCCACCCTCGTTATCCGTCCGTAGGCCACCGCTGACGGGCCGTCGGAGATTTGCAGCTCTAGGATCGGCCAGCCGGTGGTGTCGAGTGGCCCGGTGGGTGCCCATGAGATTCCATCGAGGAACAAGCCACCGCAGGCTCCCAGCCCCCAAACCGCCCTCCTCTGCGTGCCAACCGGGAGACCTTCGGCCGGGTCGAAGAAAGGTATCGGGGCGACAGGTGGGGGGTATCCGGCGGGGTCCGTGAGACTCGGGAGTGGGTCACCCACCCAGCGGGTGACCGTCAGGGGCTCGTCCGGGTTTCCATCCAACGACCCTGACCAGATCGCGATCCGTCCGTCGATGGTCATAAACGGGATCGTGTGGCGGGGCCGTGGTTCGGGACCGGCCAGGTCGAACCAGTCGACACCGTCGGCACTGGTGACCAGCGCCAGTTCGGTCTGGGCGCACGTGTCGACATTGTCGAAGCAGTAATGCGGGTTGGCTCGTATCGACCGTTTTGCGATCCCGTAGAACCTCCCGGTGTCGGGGTCGTTGATGCCCCACAAGGTTGCTGGGCCGTCGCCCCACTGGCCCACGTCGTCGTCCAGCGTCGACCATTCCCCGTCGGAAATACGAATCAATTCTCGGGGCTTGACGGAGATGGGCCCGGAGAGCATGGCGAAACCCTGGCCTGCGCGGATGAGCATCAACGACCCATCGACCGCGGCCATGCCGCTCGAAGATTGAACCTCACGGGCGGAGCGAATCCAGGACCTGCCACCGTCGATCGACGACCAGACGGCTTGCGCCGGATCGAGATCACGAACCTGGGCCACGACCCACACCGTGCCTACGCTGTCGCTGATGAACGACCCCCAGGTCTCGGCCGTCGAGTCGGGAAGGACGACCGGATCGAACGACACCAGATCGGTGGTGTGCATCGGCTGCCACACCGGTCGGCTGCAGCATTCGTCGTTGACCAAGTCGAGCAGGAGACCGCCTCCGGATACCACCATGTTGTCGAGACGTTGAAACGGCGCTGACAGCATCGGATTGTCGATGTCGCTCCAGTTCTCGCCGCTGTCGGAGGTGACGATCACGAAGCTGCGTTCGATGTTTCGGTCGCTGATCCCTGGGCCTCCTGCCAGAACCTTGCCGTCGAATTCGACGAGGCTCGAGAACCGGATCGATCGCGGGGTCTGGCTCCCGTCGCCGAAATAGACCACCTTGAAGTCGACAAGATCGTCGCTGCGCCAAATGGTGGGATGACCGCCGATCGACCCGGCCGCCCAATATGCCCCGACAGCGCTGGTGAGGATGTCGACACGCGGCTGGGTCGGCTCAACGGACTCGCCGTACCCGTTGACCTCGAACACCGGCGTGGTGGTCACCCACTCCCCGTTGGCCGCGTTCACGAGAGACGTGGACGGTACGGAGCTGGAGGAGGCGCCAACAGCATCGGATGGGGTCGGCTGCTCCGAGGAGACAGACGACGTGGTGGGGACACCCGCTTGCAGGTCGCTGGTCGTGCCGGCACAGCCGGCGGCCACGAGCGACATCGCCGCAAGACTCACCGCCAACCGTCCCATCCCGCGAGGGTAGTCGCGGGCCCACAGGCAGGCCGACCGCCGACAATTCATGACTACGAGTGATTCTGACTCAGGTCGATCTCAACGAGAACGCAGGTGAGGTCCAAAGTGCAGATGGCCACCGGCGACCAGGTGATATCGGCCGGTATCGGTACCTCGATCACCGGGCCACCAAGGCAGATCGAATTCGAGCTTCCCTCTCGAATGCTGATCTGCCACCAATGCCGAATCTCGCGCTTCTGGCCAACATGGGTCTGTTGCCAACGGCCGAACAACGTCTTGCGTTCCATCCACCCGAGCGGGCCCACACAGTGTCGGCCGTCTATCTCCACCGCCGCCAACTCTCCCGGTGCCACCGGATCGGCGTGGAGATACTCCGGGAACGACAGTGAGTCCGTGTTGCCCCAGAACAGCAGACCGGCAAAAAGCAAAGCCAAGGTCCCGACGACGCCTGCGACCACCCGCGGCCACCTACGGCCCCGTCGGGGCTCCCCCGCCACCCCTTCGCCATCCACTAGATCCGAATCGGACACTGTCCCAGTGTTCCACACTCCCGGACCATCGTCGTCGGCGTCGGCGGCGAAGTCGGGCGACGGGGTCGGTGCCATCGCCTTCCTCCGAACGGCTGCGTGGGTGTCGCCGGCGATCAGACCGGCGAGAACAGCAGTGCGACCGTAGCGACGATCAGGGCCGGCCCACCCACCCTGGTCGCCACGCTCGTCCAGCGAGCCCCCGTCACATGCACACCTTCGCGAGCAGCGACGTCACGCCACAACATTGTCGACAGCGATGCCGTGATGACAAACACCGACCCGATGTTGGCTCCGATCAACAGAGGCCAAACCGGCGCCGCATGATGCAGGGATGCCGACGCTGCCATTGTCACGGGCAGATTGTTGGCGACGTTGGACATCGCCGCAGCCGCAGCGACTCCACCAAGGGCGCCAAGATGACCCGATGTGTCGAACAACCTCTCCATCCGAAGGTGGGGTGCCGCCGCAGCCACCAATACCGACAGCGCCGACACGATGGCCACCACGGCGCGCGGTACCGCGCCAGAGTGCACTCGTCCCACCAGGGCACTGGACCAGCCCAGCGCCGCTGTCGCCACCATCCACGGAGGAATCCCTGCCACGTCCCCAAGCGTGAAACCGACCAGCAGGAACACGATGATCGGCAGCCCACGCGCAAGTGCCCGGCCGTCAACCGGATCGTCGACCCCATCTGTGATCGGACCGACCCGAAAGACCATCCGCCAGCCGACGAAACCGATCGCTGTCGCCAGAAACGACGGGACCGCCAGATTCGTCAGGAAACCCCCGACGCTGAGACCGAGCCGTTCGGCAGCTATTAGATTCGTAAGGTTCGACACTGGTAGTGCACTGGACGCCAGGCACGCCAGCAGAGCAGGCTGGAATGCCAGAGCCTCGGCATTGAGGCCCTTTCGGCGGGCAATCCGGATGTACAACGGGGTAAGTAGCACTACCGCGGCATCGAGGTTGAACACCACCACGACAGCAGCTGCGAACCACCACAACCCTGCCGCCAGGTGGCGACCGCCGTCGAGCCTCGCCGCAATCGCCGTGAACACACCGAGGTCGTCGAGAGTGACCGCCAGCGGCACCGCGACCAGCAAGAACAGCAGTGGCGATGCCAGATCTCCGATGGAGGACGCTGCATCGCCCGCGGAGATCGATGTCGTAGCAAGCAGTGCGACAACACACCCCCACGGCCCCAGCCACGCCGGCATGCCCAGGGGTCGCAGCCACAACAGCACGCTCGCGAGCAGCAATACCAGTATTTCGAACAAGGCCGCGATGATATGGCGCCCCGATGCCTGGATGGCAGATGACAGCATGCCCCGATGGGGTCGATGGGACTGTGCCATCGAGAACGATCATCTGGGGTCGCGAGATCCCATCAGTCTCGATACGGGCGGGTGGCCGTCACGATGCCGATGTAGGCGTCCTGCCCGGGCATGTAAACGACATCGACGTAGACGCCTGTTTCCGTGTATGGCCGCTGCCGTCCGGGGTTGCCGCTGTCGACGGCCCATTGGACCTCGCTGGTGTCGGTCGAGAATGCCGACAGCTGCTGACCCGAGCTCACCACCACCGTCCCCGGCTTACCGGGGTAGACACCGCTGGAACCTCGATCGATGGATTGTTGCCAGACGAGATAGCCGTTGTCGCCGGAATACACACTCAGGAGTGTGCCGTTCAGAGTTGTGGCGGTGCCACCGGACTGGTCGACGACAACCACCAGCGGATTGCCGTCGCTCGTCAGCGCCAGCGAGGCCAGATATCCCGGCGCGGCCCGGCTCCACAGCTGACTTCCCGTTTCGGTGTCGATCAGTTCGAGCAGGAGTTCGTGTCGGTTCGGGTCTGGAGAATGTGATGCGACGAGCCGCCACCCTCCGAAGACCGCGATGTTCTCAATGCCCGGGAGGGCTGCAGGCGACGGTTTGAGTTCTCGTCCGGTGTCGGGGTCCATCGCCATCAACACCGACGCATCGGCAGCACCATCGGTGATCATCAACACGTCACCACCAATCAGTCGCACCGCAGAGTCGAATTGCACAGTTGGGCCCGGTGAGTCGACTGCCGAATCCCGCTGGTTGATCGGTGTTCGCCAGCGCTCCGTGCCGGTGGTGGGGTCCAGCCCCACAACGTGATCGTCGGGCGAATAGAACGCCAGAACCTGCCCGGCCGCCGCGACTCGCAATCCGCCCTCCGAACCCCGACCCGTGTCGGAGCACCAAACGATCTCGCCGTTCGACGCGTCGATGCCCCGCAGCGCACCTCCGAAACCTCCCACAGCCACCACCCCGTCGCCCCTGACGACGACCGATGCATGCCCGACCCGACGAGACCACAAGAGCTCACCCGATTCCGCGTCAACGGCGACGAGAGCCGCCGGACCAGGCGGATCGGTACCACAGCCATGATCCACCGGCTCACCTGCCGGCCAATACAAGTTGTACATCAGCGCACCGAACGCGATCGTCAACGCCCCTGCAGCGAGCACGTTCCATCTTGTTCTCACGACCACACGCTCTCACACAGGGCTCGCCACGTCCCACCGCTCAGCCTCACACCCGCTCGACGTCGTTTGCACAAGGAATCAGACTGCCGGAAGAGTCGCTCCGATCCGGGCGACACCGGGATGTCACAGATCATGCCGCTGTGGTGTAATGGTTGCCAATGGCGACAGATTCGGCTGGCGGTGACGACGAACTCATCGCGAGGATCCACCCGGCGCTGCGTCGCGGCCGCACCGTCGTACGCCTTCGGACAGAGGCTGGCGTGCTCAAGCCACCGGTGCCATCCGACGAGGGAGTAGGTCCATGACCAGCGACGACAAGTTCGGACCGTCGCGCCCTGAGTCGCGTGGCGGGCGTATGGGTGGTCCGGCGACAGCACGCGCTGTCGACACAGCCGTATCCAGACGCCGATGACGGCGCAGGATCACCAGGCTCGCAGCCGTTGGGGTCTTGGTCGCCACAACCGGGTTCGCCCTGACCCGACTCAGGACTTCAGAGAATTCGGCTGTCCTCACGGACGTCCCATCGATCTCCGTCGCCCCGGCGACCACCTCCGCACCCCAACCGACAGTGGACGACACCACACCGACAACCACCACAACCAGACCTCCGGCCGATTCACTGGCGCCTGAACTGCAGACATTGATTGATCAGCTGCGAACCGCAGCCGACCGACTTGCCATCGCCGGAAAGTTGGAGCTGGCCGACCAGGTCCGTGGCTACACCGGCTCGCTGGAGCAGAAATTCCAGGCAGGCGAGGTCAAAACAATCACGGCGCAGGCCCTGGTGGACCTTCTGAACGCGATGGTCTCGACAGCCTCGAAACCCCAATTCGGCCCCGAAGGAGAGTGGGCGTGTGAGCCACCACTCATACCCGACGACATTGCGCTGTCCGGCTGGTGCTACCTGTTTCCCGATGAGGCTCGAGGCATTGCAGACGTCATCGCCGTCGGCCCGACGCGCGCGATGGTGGTGAGGACCGGGAGTCCGCGTTCGCCAGAGCTCGACGCCGCGATGGATGAGGGGCTCGGGATGATCCTCGCTGATCCGTCCAGTGCGCCGAGAGCTGTGGCCCTCGTCGGTTCGGTGCGGGCGCGTATCTCGGGCGCCTACCCCCGACCCAATCGCGTTGTCGCCACGTTCGACCCCCCGATCGACATCGGCTCGACGACCCTGTCGACCCATCGAAAGGGCGATGGCTACGTGCTGGTCGTCGGGGAGCGAACAATCGACATCCCCTGACGCTGTCAACTCAAGACGCCAACGACCGGTTCAGAGGAATTGCCTGCACTCGGTCACCTTCAGACCGAACCACAGGAGTTGGAATTCGCCCACGGTGGAATAGAGGATATCGATTGCTCTCGGCCTGTGTCCACCTACCGGCGATGTCATCAGAAACAGCCGATACGCCCGAGCTGAGCGCTTCAATTTTCGGAGCGAGCTCGCCGGACAGCGCAAGGACCCGGTCCGACTCCGTCGGGGACATACCCCGGGCGGCGAGATCGGCGTTTCCCAGAAGTTCGATCAGTTCGGCAACGGTGCAGTGGCGATGGCGTCAATCGCATCTGCCAGGTTGAGCTGCCTCTCAAGGGGCATGCCAGCGTGGAGCCTCATTGAGCCTGTGGGCACGGTGATGTTTTCGCCGCTCACCGGAAGAATCGAGTTCCATGAGATGACAGCGAACAACTCGGTATTGCCCGCAACGCTCCTGAGGTCTGGAAGCACCGGGTCATTTGGTGTAGCCGACACCAAGAGGAACACGGCGGGTTTTCCCACTGGAACATTGACGACGGAGTCGAATACGACCACGGAAACACCCGCCGATCCAACACTTCCACGGAGTACGCGATCCACGCTCAACGAGAACAGCTCCGCCTCGGACCGGCCCAACGATCCGTTCAGGTCCACGCCCCCCAAGCTCTCACCAACGCCCAGCACAACCGCATCGCTCAACGTAGCCATGGCAGTCAGGTCATGAACGGGGAGTCCCGGCGCAGAGCGGACAATGTCATTGGGCGACTGAGCAGCGGCGCCGGAGACAACGGGCGCGGACGATTCCGAACCACACGACGCCGAAAGAACCGCCACAGACAACACCACGGCAAGAATCCGACTCGCTCTGTCAATCCTCATCTCGCTCGACCTCCGGGTGCAGCGAGTTGACGCCGTGGATGCCGCACGTCCCCACCATGCCAGCCCCCAACGTGCTGAACGCCGACACGCGCCGTCCACGGTAGCGGAATCCTCTCGGGCGGGCAGGCTCAGGCGTGGGCGAGTCGGGAACTTGGACATGCCACGCGATTTGGTGACGGGTCAGCCTGTCACCTGTCCGTTCAGCGGACCCATGCGACTCCGCCTCGCACGTTTCGCACGTTGGCATTTGGTTAGCACCGGCGCTTTTCGGACGATTTCGGGCCAGAGCACGACCTCGCCGAAACCGGTATATCCGCTGGTCACAGCGGTGCCCGGGGCGGGATTCGAACCCGCATGCCCTGTGGAGGGCCGAGGGGTTTAAGCCCTCTGCGTATGCCAATTCCGCCACCCGGGCGAGAAGTGCACACTATCCCCGGGCACGAAGTCCATAACGCATGTGGGCTTGATCGCCCCCACGTGGGGTCAGGGGTGAGGATCAACTGAGCCGGGGGGTTCGTTCCGGTCACGGCCGGGCTACCCCCTGTCGTTAACCAGATTGTGAGACTGAGCTGGACAGGTTCGGGGTCGCTCCACGCGCTCGTCGCGGGAACCGTGTTCGCTGCTGCACTCGGCGCAGCGAACACCGCGGCGGCCCAGAACCCACAATCATCTGCGCACGCACCCGCGCGGGTTCCGGCTGCAGCACCGTCAACGACGGCCGCCGGTTCAGTCAACCTGGTCATCAGCCGTGACTCTCTCGACGGGGCCCCGGTGTTCGAGACCGTAACCACCGACCTGAGCGGGATCCTGGCCATCACCGCCGATCCGAGCGTCACCGGGGTCGAACTCGACGGCACCTCAGAGCTGATGTGGCGACCAACCGACCCGGCTTACGGGGTGCAGTGGGAAGACCAACTGACAGGCATCGAGACCGCGTGGGACGTGACCAGAGGCGACCCGGGCGTCGTGATCGCCGTGGTCGACTCCGGAGTCAACCCGGGACCCGAATTCGGCGCCCGCCTTCTGCCCGGCAAGAGCTTCACCGGCAACGACCCGCATGTCGATCCCCTCGGGCACGGCACATCAGTGGCGGCGGTGGCTGCCGCCGAGGCCAACAACGGCGTCGGCGGTGTCGGTGTGTGCTCCGGATGCACGATCCTTCCCGTGCAGGTTGCCGACACCAACGGGCGCGTCCCGTGGTCCGCGGCAGCGTCCGGAATCGTGTGGGCCGTCGACCAGGGTGCCGACATCCTCAACCTCAGCTTTGGCAGCCAAGCACCCAGTGGTGTGCTGTCCGATGCGATCGACTATGCGACCAGCCGAGGTGTGGTCATCTTCGCTGCAGCCGGGAACTTCGGGTCCGACACTCCCGTGTATCCGGCCTATTACACCGGGGTGACCGCGGTGGCGGCACACGACCAGCTCTTCGGTCGGCACTCCTGGAGCAGCTACGGCCAGTGGGTCGATGTCGCCGCCCCCGGTTGCGACCTCGGCATCAACTGGGACACCCCCACCACCGTGTGCGGCACCAGCTTCGCGTCTCCATGGGCCGCCGGCACCGCCGGGCTTCTCCTCTCGGCGGGCAACCTGATGACCGCCCCCCAGGTCGCGGCTGCCATCGAGAACACCACCGTGGCCAACGACTGGGTCCGCACCGGCCGGATCGACGCATCGCTTCTCCTCCAGGGTGGAGTGGCCACCCTCGACCCGGTGAGGTCGAGGCTCAGCGCCGGCACCATCGACCTGACCGGCCAATACCGCGGCAACGTGACCCGAGTGGATCTCACGGTCGACGGCACGGTCTCGGCATCCGACTCCAGCCCCAGCGCCGGAAGGTTCGAGCTCCTGTGGGATGCATCCACCGCCACAGCCGGAACCCACACTCTTCAGGTGGCCGCGGTCGATGCCCGCGGCAACGCCGTCCCCGGCGACACCGTGTCGGTGTTGGTCTATGAAGGTTCCGGGTTCGCCGACGTGGTCAGATACTCGTTCTACGACACCGCTGTCACCTGGATGGTGAACAACTCGATCACCAGCGGCACCTCGCCCACCACATTCGAGCCCGACAGCCCCGTCACCCGCGCCCAACTCGCCACCTTCCTGTGGCGCTACGCCGGCAACCCCACCGCCACCACACCGGCCACCTTCGACGACACCGCCACCAACTCCTGGTACACCCCCGCAGTCGACTGGCTCGTCGACGCCGGCATCACCACCGGCACCACACCCACCACCTACTCCCCCGACAACCCGGTCACCCGCGCCCAACTCGCCACCTTCCTGTGGCGCTACGCCGGCAACCCCACCGCCACCACACCGGCCACCTTCGAC
>JAJRXJ010000353.1 GCA_024276355.1 Actinomycetes bacterium
CGCGAACGAGCTTCCCCACAGCGCGCCGGCGGCGGCCATCACGATCAGGGCCTCGGCGGCCGTGCGGCGATCTGTCATGAGGCGATGATGAACCAACGGCTGCGCAATGTGGCGTCCAAATAGCCGGCTCGATGGCCACTTCTTAGAGGATTCATGCGTGTCCTCGCTAGTTTCGGCATACTTACACTCATGCTGTCGACACGTGAGCTTGATTCGATCGACCACGCCATCCTTCGCGTGATGCAGACCAACGGTCGAATCTCCATCAACGACCTCGCCGAGCGGGTCGGATTGTCGGCTTCGCCCACCCTCCGGCGACTCCGCCACCTCGAGGAGTCCGGGGTCATCCGCGGCTACCGCGCCGACATCGATCCGGCTGCGCTCGGTCGTGGCCTGACGGTATGGGTGACAGTGCGCCTCGCCCTTTACGACCCCGATGAACTCGCGGCCTTCGAGCAGTCGTTGGTGGCTCTGGACGCCGTCACCAGCGTCCATCACGTGACCGGCGACGTCGACTACCTCGTACGCGTCGACATCGCCGATCTCGACGCCTACGACCAGGTGATCCGACGCCAGATCCCCTCCCTGCCGGGAGCGGCCCATGTGACCAGCTACGTGGTCACGTCCACAATCGCCGAACACCCGGACGGGCCTTGCTGAGGCCGACCATTGGACGCAATCGGCTCGTAGGCTTGGTATTCGTGACAACAAGAACCCTCCCTACAAGAGGCCAACTGGCTTGGCGTGGGGCGACGCGAGGCTGCCCCGTCTGCGGCCAACGCCACCTCACCCGCCGCTGGTTGGTAATGAAGGAACACTGCCCCCGCTGTGGCTTCAAGTTCGAGCGGGCACCCGGCCACTACGTCGGGGCCATCGGCGTGAGCACCGTGGTCACCTTCGGCCTGATTCTCGTCACTGTGCTCGCCGGGGTGGCCATCACCTATCCCGATGTGCCGTTCTTCCCGGTCGCGGGCGCGGCTCTGGCGGTGTCGGTGGTCGTGCCCATCGTCATTCACCCCACCGCTCGCTTGTCGTGGATCGCGCTCGATCTGATTCTCGATCCGCTCCACGACGATGAAGCCCCCGGCCTCGGCGTCGCAGATATGGAACCGGAGACCACCTCGGCCGCGAACAACTGAACCACCGTCCCACTGGGCTCGCTACCATCGCCGCCATGCACGTGGCTTTCGATGCCGACGACACCCTCTGGCACAACGAGGACGAGTTCCAGGCCGCGCATCGCGAGTTCGAGTCGCTGCTGTCTCCGTGGGCCACGGCCGAAACCGTCGACAAGTGCCTCTACCGAACCGAGATGCGCAACCTCGGCCGCTACGGCTACGGCGTCAAGTCGTTCACTCTCGCCATGGTCGAGACGGCAATCGAGACCTCCGGTGGACAGGTTGGATCCGACGTCATTTCGTCGATCCTCTCACTCGGCCATCACCTGCTCGACCGTCCGGCGAGGCTCGTCGAAGGAGTGCACGAGGTTCTTGACCGGCTCAGCGATCACCACCTGATGCTCATCACCAAGGGCGACCTCACCCATCAACTGGCCAGGATCGACAGCAGCGGCCTCGCCGACAGGTTCGGGGTGATCGAAGTGGTGGCCAAGAAGGACCGCCGCACCTA
>JAJRXJ010000354.1 GCA_024276355.1 Actinomycetes bacterium
GGCCGGCCACGATGAGGGCGATCAACACCACTCGGAGACCTGTCAGAAACCGATCGACCCAACTGGCGCGACGGGACACGCCCACGCGGACAATCGTCGTCATTTGTTCCCCCTGCGTACCTGTGTGTGAATGAAGATTCGGGACTTCGCAACCCGGCCCGGTGCCCGCCCTGAGCGGGCACCGGGCCGGATCCACGAAGGGAACTACGCCGGAGCGAACTCGAAGACCACGTTCTCCTTCGATGCCGCAACATCGTCGGGGGTGGTGTTCTGGATCACGGTGATCTTCTGCGATCCACAGTCGCCGAATTCATCACAGCTCAAGGTGCCGATGAGGCCCTTGAATCCACTGACGTTGTTGAGGTAGTCACGGACACCTGCACGCGAGATGGTGAGGGTGCCGTTGTCGTCGACGGACGAGTTCTTGATGGCGTCGAGCAACAACACGGTGGCGTCGTAGCTGTGGGCCCAGAACGGAGCCGACGGGGCCTCACCGTATTCACTCTGGTAAGTGTCGAGGAAGTCCTGAGCCGACTTGCCGGTGGACTCGTTGGTGTTGGAGCCGTAGCGGGTGTCGGGACCGGAGAAGTACATGTCCTTGGTCTCCGGGATCGGCAGGAAGTTGTCGTTGAGAAGGCCGTCAGCGGCCATCAGGATGACATCTTCCAAGCCGGCCACGCCACCAACCTGCTGAGCGATGAAGTCGCCCTCTGGCTGGAAGATCGGGAAGAAGATCAGCTCCGGGGACCCCGAGGCGATGTCGGTGAGAACCGGCACCATGTCGGTGTCGCCCTTGTTGACAGCGGTGAAGCCGGTGATGGTTCCACCCAGCGCCTCGAAGGCGTCCTTGAACGCCGTGGCCAGGCCGTTGGTGTAGGGGTCGCCGTCGTGGATCGCGGCCGCGGTGGTCACACCGAGGTTCTCAAAGGCGAACGTGGCAGCAGCCTTGCCCTGGAACAGGTCGTTGTGAGCGGTGCGGTAGTAGCCGGGAACCCAGTTGGCGCCGGCGTTGCCCTGGAGATCGGAGGTGAGAGCCGGGGAGGTGTTGGATCCGGAGATCATCACCATGCCGGCCTCGGAGATCAGCGGGGCCGCGGCAGTGGCGGCACCGGAACACGAGGTTCCGATCACACCGACAACCTGCTCATCGGCAACGATGGTCTGAGCGGCGGCCTGACCACCGTCAGCCGAGCAGAGGTCGTCGAGACCGGTGCCCATGTTGACCTTGTGGCCGGCGATGTCGCCGTAATCGGCGATGGCCAGAACGGTGCCACGCTCGTTGGGGATACCCAGGAACGCAACGTCGCCGGTGATGGCCTCGAGCGAACGGATCTGGATGTCCTCACCGTCTCCGACGGTGACCAGACCGAGCGAATCGTCGAGCGATGCGGTCGGATCCGCAGCCGGTGCGGCCGTGGTCGTGGGGGTGGTCGCGGCGGCGGCCGTGGTGGTGACCGCGGCAGCAGTGGTCGTCGGCTCGGCAGTGTTGCTGCTGCCGGAGTCGCCGCAGGCTGCAGCGATGAGTGTGAAAGACGCCATGATGCTCATGAGCACCAAGAGTCTGCGTGATGGCTTCATATGTAAATCCCCTCCAATGGGAATGGCGGTAGTGAGCGGCACCGCTTGGCCGCGGGCATTGCGGTGTCGGATTATAGACGTAGTGGCGGCGGTCACGCCTTCCCGGGAGAATTCGGCCACTTGTTCAGGGCTCGGAACGGGAGTTGAGACGGAACTGGATCGGGGTCTCGGCGGTGAGGCGGGAGAAGTGTCGCGAGAAGCTGGACTGGTCGTAGAAGCCGGTAGCGACAGCTATCTCGGCGACCGACTGATCAGTGCGCCGAAGGAGCCTGGTGGCCGCGTCGACCCTCACCCGCGTGACGTACTGGGATGTGCTCAGGCCGAACACCTTCTTCATGCGGCGTTCCAGTTGGGCGGTCGAACAACCCGCCACGCGCGCCAGTTCGTCGACCGAGATCTTCTCCGACATTCTCGACTTGACCTCCTCCACGACCTGCTCGAGCGACTCGAGAGCGATCCCGCGTTCGGTCGGGGTGCGAAGGTCGCGGCTCACGCTGACGAGGCCCACGACCCTTCGCTCACGTCCGTGGAGGGGCAGCTTGGTGGTCAGGTACCAGCCGGTGGACCCGTCGGGGCGACGTATCAGTTCCAGTGCGTCCCTCAGGGGCGAGTCGGTCGAGACCACCCGCTGGTCCTGCTGTTCGTAGCGGGCCGCGAGCACCCTCGGGAACAGGTCTGAGGCCCTCATACCGAGGACCTCACGCTTCGATCGCTTGCCAGACCGGCGGACGAACGCCAGGTTGACCCGCGTGTACCTACCGTTCAGGTCCTTGGAGCAGAACATCACGTCGACCAACGAGTCGAACAGAGCGAGGTATTGGTCCTCACCGTCGACCACATCGGAATTGTCGATCTCGTGCACCATTGGTGCGCCGATAGTACAAGACCCAGGTGCCCTGTCCGGAGGAGGATGGGAACATGGACAACGCTGGAGACGAACTCGCTGAGCAAGCGGTGGAACTGGCCCGAGAGTGGTTGCGCACCGCTGCCGACGCCGAGACCCGTTCCGAGCGGACCATGGCCGATCGCATGGCCGCCCTGGTCGCCAACCGTTCCGACGTCGAGTTCACGATGACCTATGTCGATCGTGTGGCCCGTCACCACGACAATCGCATGGCGGCGGCCCAGCTGCGCGCCCTGGTGGCCGACAATCCGTCGCCGGGGTTTCTTGGCAGGATCGACACGGTCCTGCTGGGTGTCGGTGCCAGAGTGGCCACACTGATCCCCGGCATCGTCATGCCGATCGCCCGTCGACGCATGAGGAAGCTGGTCGGACGGATGGTGATCGATGCCGATCCGTCGCGCCTGCATCCCCACTTGGCCCGACAGCGAGCCGAACGATTCGGGCTCAACGTCAACCTCCTCGGGGAGGCGGTATTGGGTGAGGAGGAGGCCGAGCGGCGGCTCCGGGCCACCCTCGAACTCGTCGACCAACCCGACATCGACTACGTGTCGGTGAAGGTCTCGGGGATCACCTCGCAGATCGATCTGTGGTCCTTCGACGATTCGTTGGCCCACGTGAAGGCGCGCTTGAGGCCCATCTTCACCCATTCGGCCGCCAGCGATCCGCCCACATTCGTCAACCTAGACATGGAGGAGTATCACGACCTCGAGATCACGATCAGGGCATTCACCGAACTGCTCGACGAGCCTGATCTCCGCGGTCTCGATGCCGGGATCGTCCTCCAGGCATACATACCCGAATCGTTTCCGGCGATGGTCCGTCTGGTCGATTGGGCCAACGCGCGCCACTCACCGGGGGTCGGTGAGGTGAAGATCCGGTTGGTGAAAGGGGCCAACCTGGCCATGGAGCGGGTCGACGCCGCCATGCACCGGTGGACACAGGCCCCCTATTCAACGAAGGCCGAGGTCGATGCCAACTACAAGCGCTGCCTCGACTGGATGTTGGGACCATCGCGGCTGAGTGGGGTCCGGGTGGGTGTCGCCAGCCACAATCTGTTCGACGTCGCATGGGCCAAACTTCTCGCCGATCAGCGTGGGGTGTCGGACCGGGTCGGGTTCGAGATGCTGCAGGGGATGGCACCCGCACAGTCGCGCACCGTACGCGACTCGGCCGGCAATCTCGTTCTCTACACGCCGATCGTCGCCGAGGAGAATTTCGACGTCGCCATCAGCTACCTGATTCGCCGACTCGAGGAGAACACCGCCCCCGACAACTTCCTGCGGCATCTGTTCGGTCTTGATCCCGACGGTCCCGAGTTCGACAGCCAAGCCCGGCGGTTTCGGGCCTCGGTGGCCGCCCGACACCAGATCGGCTCCGACCCGTGCCGACGGCGCCTCGCCGTGAACATCCGGGATGGGTTCACCAATCATCCATCCACCGATGTTTCCCAGCCCGAAGTTCGCCAGTGGCTCGATGACCTCCGAACGGAGAAGCCCGAACCCTGCCGGGTCGGGGTCATGACCGACCGGGCGCTGATCGATTCGGCGGTGGCAACCGGGCGATCGGCCCGACGAGCATGGATCGATCTCGGTGCCGAGGGGCGCCGCGAGATCCTGTGGAGGGCGGCGTCGGAGATCGATTCGCGCCGCGGAGACCTCTTGGTCACAATGGCCCACGAGGCCAACAAGATCTTCGCCGAATCCGATGCCGAGATCACCGAAGCGATCGATTTCGCCCGCTGGTACGCCGACCGCGGGATCGAACTCGAACATGTCGACGGTGCCGAGTTCGTCCCGCTCGGTGTCGTTGTGGTCGTGCCTCCGTGGAACTTCCCGGTGGCCATACCGGCGGGTGGCACCTTCGCCGCTCTGGCCGCCGGGAACTCGGTGATCCTCAAGCCCACACCAGAGACACCCCGGTGCGCCGAGATCCTGGCCGAGTCGTGCTGGGCGGCCGGCGTACCCAGAGAGGTCCTCCAGTTCGTGAGAACCCCCGACGACGAAACCGGCCGGGCATTGATCACATCCGCCGACGGGGTCATTCTCACCGGCTCCTGGGACACGGCGCGGATGTTCCAGTCCTGGAAGCCCGACATTCGGCTGTTCGCCGAGACCAGCGGCAAGAACGCTCTGGTGATAACACCCCACGCCGATTTCGATCTCGCGGTCGCCGACCTGGCCCATTCCGCGTTCGGTCATGTCGGCCAGAAGTGCTCCGCGGCCAGCCTCGGGATACTCGTCGGGTCGGCCTACGACAGCGAACGCCTCAGGCGGCAGCTGGTCGACGCCGTGAAGAGCCTCCGGGTCGGATCTGCGCTCGACCCCGCCACCCGGGTCGGCCCCACGATCGCTCCGGTCGGTGGCAAGCTCGAGCGGGCCCTCACCTCCCTGGACGACTCCGAGACATGGTTGCTCGAGCCCCACCGGATCGACGACTCCGGGGGCCTGTGGTCGCCTGGCATCCGGCTCGGGGTGGCGCCCGGATCGTGGTTCCAGCAGACCGAATGCTTCGGGCCGGTCCTCGGGTTGATACGTGCCGAGAATCTCGACGAGGCCATCGAGATTCAGAACTCATCGGCCTACGGTCTCACCGGGGGGATACACAGCCTGGACCGATCCGAGATCGACGAGTGGATCGAACGGGTGGAGGTGGGCAACGCCTATGTGAACCGCGGCATCACCGGAGCCATCGTCAACCGGCAGCCCTTCGGCGGCTGGAAGCGGTCGTCGATCGGTCCCGGTGCGAAGGCGGGCGGCCCCGACTATCTGCTGCAGCTCGGCGATTGGCGGAGCCACGACCGGGCCGACTTCGACTCGGTCTTCGACGATGCCCATTGGTGGAAGGAGCAATACTCGGTCGACCACGACCCGAGCGCCCTGTTCTGCGAATCGAACGTGCTTCGTTACCGGCCGGTGCCGAAAATGATTCTGCGGCTCGCTCGCGATGCCGACCCGTCGGATGCCACACGGGCCATCAGGGCGGCCCGGCTGGCCAATCCGGCCACACTGATCTCGGCCGATCCGTCGGTCACTCCTCCGATTGACCTCGTCCCATCCGCCGACGCCACGATCGAGTCAGCCGAACGGTTCCGGGCGGGACTGGCCGGATTCAAGTGGGGTCGGGTCCGGATCGTCGGTCGGGCCACGTCCGAGCTTCGGTTGGCTGCCCACGAGGCCGAGGTGACGATCATCGACGAAGCGGTCACCCCCAGCGGACGACTGGAGCTGCGCCACTATCTGAGGGAACAGTCGGTGAGCCGCACCCTTCATCGCTTCGGAAACGTGCCCAGCATCGAGAAACAGCCCGACCGGATCGGGCGGGCGTCTCAGTGAATACGGGCCATGATCTCGTCGACCGAGCCGACCATCCCCATGTAGAAGTCGCCGAACTCGGAGTAGACGGCCGACGCCTCGTCGTAACGCATGGTGTAGACGGTGTCCTTGAGATCGTTGACTCTCACACCGAACAGGGTGACGCCCCATTCCCAATCGTCGAGCCCGGTGGATGCGGTGATGAGCTGAACGATCCGACCAGCGAACTTCCGACCGGAGGTTCCGTGCTCGCGCATGAGCGCCATCCGCTGATCGAAGTCGAGCCGGTACCAGTTCTGGTCGACGTTGCGCCTCTTGGTCATCGGATAGAAGCACCACGCCTGTTTCCCCTCCGGGGGAAGATCGGGATAGAGGCGCATCTTCTTCATCTCCTCGGGCACCCCGGCGGCGTACTCGGACAGCTCGGTGATCGACACGAAACTGTCGATCAGCACGAGGCCGGCACCCGTGAGTGCGCTCTGAAGATCCCGCAGGAGCCACATGTCGGAATGGAGAGCCATGAAACAGACCTCGGCCTTGTGGCCGACCACGGCCACCGTGACCACCTGCACGCCGGCCTTCTCGGCCGCGCCCACCGCCAGCGCGACTTCGTCGTTGTCGGTGTCGGGGGTGGTGACGTAGAAAAGGTGAGCGACCGAAAGGCCTTCGGATGGGGTGACCGGTTCGAGCATGGGCAGAGTCTACGGACGCGTTCGTCACCACGACCGCGCCACGATTATCGTCGCCGATCATGACCCGCAGCACCCACCAGGCAATCGCCGACGAACGCAACGCCGCCATCGAGATCTGGATCAACGGAGAGTTCTTTCCGCGGGCCGAGGCCAAGGTGTCGGTGTTCGACAGCGGCTTTCTGGTGGGCGACGGCATATGGGAGGGGATCCGGCTGCACCACGACCGGTTCGCGTTTCTCGATCGACATCTCGACCGCCTGTTCGCGGGGGCCGCGGCCATCGATCTCGACATCGGCCTCGACCGCGCCGGCGTGGCCGCGGCCCTGCGGGCCACCGTCGAACGAAACCAGATGCACGACTCGGTCCATGTGCGCCTGATGATCACCCGGGGCGACCAGAAAACGCCGTCGCAACACCCGTCCAACGTGATCAGCGGACCCAACATCGTGATCATCGCCGAACACAAGCTGGCCGACCCGGCGGTTCGCGAGCAGGGCATCACACTGTTCACGGCCACCATTCGTCGGCCGGCCCCCGACATGCTCGACCAGCAACTCAACTGCCATTCGAAACTCCATGAGGTGATAGCTCTCATCCAAGCCACCCACGCCGGTGCCGACGAAGCCCTCATGCTCGACCCCACCGGGGCAGTGGCCACCTGCAACGCCACCAACTTCTTCATCGTTCGCCACGGGGAGGTGTGGACCTCCACCGGCCTCTACAACCTCAACGGCATCACCCGGGCGGTGGTGCTCGAGGTGGCCGAAGCCGACGGCATCACCACCCACGAGGCCCCGTTCTCGCTCACAGATGTCTACGCGGCCGATGAGGCGTTCGTCACCGGCACCTTCGGTGGGCTCACCCCGGTCAACGAGATCGACGGCCGCGCCATCGGCCCGGCAACCGGCGGGGGTTCCGGTCCGCTCACCAACCATCTGCGCGATCTCTACGAGGCCGCCATCGAAACCGACTGCGCCCAGCAACGATGACCATTCGCATCAACTGCTGGTCGGGCCCACGCAACATCTCCACCGCCCTCATGTATTCGTTCCGACAACGACCCGACACCACGGTCGTCGACGAGCCCCTCTACGCCCACTACCTGCGGGTGAGCGGCCGGATACATCCGGGGCGAGACAAGGTGCTGCGCACCCAGAACCCCGACGGCGAGGAAGTCGTCGCCAACCTGATCCTCGGCAAATACGACACCCCGGTGGTCTTCTTCAAGCAGATGGCCCACCACCTCGTCGACCTCGACCGCTCGTTTCTCGGCGAGTGTCGAAACATTCTCCTCACCCGTCACCCCGCCGAGATGATCGCCTCGTTCGCCGTCAACGTCCCCGACGTCACCCTCGCCGACACCGGGCTCACACAACTCGTCGAGCTGCTCGACGCCATCGTTGATTCCGGTGACGAGCCGGTGGTGATCGACTCCCGGGTTCTGCTCGACGATCCCCCACGGGTGCTGTCCGAGGTGTGCGGGCGCGTGGGTATCGATTTCGATGAGGCCATGCTGTCGTGGCCAGCCGGAGCCAAGCCCGAGGACGGCAGTTGGGGCGAACACTGGTACCACAACGTTCGCCGCTCAACCGGGTTCGCGCCAAGGGAAGCCAAGGATGTGGTGTTGCCCCCGGAGCTCGAGCCGGTGCTGGCCGA
>JAJRXJ010000355.1 GCA_024276355.1 Actinomycetes bacterium
CTGTGGAACTTCTTCCTGCCCGACACCGGCCAGGGCCTCACCAACCTCGACTATGCCTATCTCGCGGTGGAGCTCGGCAAGTACCCGCTCGGGTCGGAGTCGCTCAACTGCTCGGCCCCTGACACGGGCAACATGGAGGTGATCGAGCGCGTCGGTACTCCCGAGCAGAAGAAGAAGTGGCTCGAGCCGTTGCTCAACGGAGAGATCCGATCGTGTTTCGGCATGACCGAGCCGGGCGTGCCCAGTTCGGACGCCAAGAACGTTCGTACCCAGGCCGTTCTCGACGGTGAGGAATACGTCATCAACGGCGAGAAGTACTACATCTCCGGGGCCGGCGACCCTCGTTGCAAGATCATGATCCTGATGTGTCAGACGAACCCCGACGGTCCGCCCCATCGTCGCCAGTCGCAGATCCTCGTTCCCATGGACACCCCCGGTCTGGAGATCCTCGGTCCGATGCACGTGTTCGGCCAGGACGACGCACCCCACGGCCACATGCATCTGCGCCTCACCGATGTGCGGGTACCGGCAACCAACATGTTGTGGGGCGAGGGCCGCGGGTTCGAGATCAGCCAGCTGCGGCTCGGACCCGGTCGTATCCATCACTGCATGCGCGGGATCGGCGCGGCCGAGAAGGCCCTCGACATGATGGTTCGCCGGGGAATGACTCGTGAGGCCTTCGGACGACCGATCGCGCGACTGGGAGGCAACCTCGAGATCATCGCCCGGGCCCGAGCCGAGATCGAAGCGATGCGCATGATGGTGCTGCGGGCCGCGAAGGCGATGGACACGCTGGGCAACGCCGAAGCCAGGGTGTGGATCAGCGCCATCAAGGCGATGGTGCCGGAGCGGGTCTGCAAGATCATCGACCAGGCGATCCAGATGCACGGGGCAACCGGTGTCTCCCAATGGACGCCACTCGCCGGGATGTACACGAGCCAGCGAACGATCAGACTGGCCGACGGTCCCGACGAGGTCCACTGGATGGTCGTCGGCCGGGCCGAGCTCTCGTCCTACGACGGGCTCGAGATTCCGACCAACCCGACGTCGGCGGCCGACCCCGCCTTCACCGCCGCGTGGGACGGCGACACCAGCTTCCACTTCCCCGGCCCGGCGTAGAGCCATCGGCGCGACGCGGGTTCACCTCGCGGGCCACAGCAGGGGATTCTCGGGGCCGTCGGCGATGTCGCCCGGGTTGCGGCCTCCGAGCCAGGCGCCGAGGTCGAAGCGCTGCTGTGGTCCGGTCGGTTCGGTCACCCGGGCGCCGTCGGCGAACCAGATGATCGTCATCACGGGCCGTACCCGATCGGTCGGGTTGGGGCCTGCGGAATGGATGGTCCAGCCGCGAGGAAAGGTGGCGTCGCCGGCCCGCAGCGGACCATGGGTCGTGAGAGCGCGATCTCGATCGGTGATCGACGCGGCGATGGCTTCGTCGCTCGCGTCGGAGATCTCGCCGGCATCGACGTCGCCCTCACGGTGCGATCCGTCGATGAAGGTCATGGACCCGACCTCAGGATCGAGGTCGAGGAGCGGCATCCACATCGTGACCGTGTCGGGTGTGTCCAGCGGCCAGTAGGTCTGGTCCTGATGCCAGGGGGTACGGCCGCCTCCGGCCTCCTTGAAGAGGGCCTGGTCGTGGTAGAGCCGGACACCGTCGACATCGAGAAG
>JAJRXJ010000356.1 GCA_024276355.1 Actinomycetes bacterium
CGCCAGTGCCCGCTCGAGAACTCTGAGCGCCGCGACCTCGGTGTTGGCCGCCTCCATGCCATCGGCCAGTCGCGCCGACAGTTCTCTCTCCCCGGCCTCGATCATCCGATGCTGCTGCTGCTTGTCCACCTCGCTTTGTTCCTCTTCGAGCCTGGCAACCAGGGGCATCCCGACCATGAACAACCGTGTCGCCGCGACCAGTGCCGCCAGACCTGCCAGCAACCGTCCACGACTTCGTAGCCAGCTTGTGGAACTTCTCGCGGACGCGTCGCTGTCTTCGGCAATCGTTGCGAGGGATTGATCGACTGGTTGGAAGGCATCCAATGTGAGCGCGACCCAAGCCTTGGCCGCTGGGCCTCCCTCGTTGGCCTCGATCACGGTGACCGTCTTGCCAACCAGGTCGATCAGATCGGAGACGGCGACGTCCAGGAGCGGCCCGCCGCCACCGCCAACCAGCGTGTGGGCCGTCGAGGGATCGGCGATATCGATCATCGCCTGACGATTTCGTACGGCATCCAAGGTATTGCCGATGGAGATCCGGTATTGCGACTCCAACTCGGGAGTCTCGGTGGCTGCCAGCCTCTGAAGGTCCGAGGCGACGTGAGCAAGATCGATCCGCTGCTCCTGGGTGAGGGAATGGATCCGGGAATTGGACTCGATCGAGCTGCTGCTCCTGGTCGCGAGGATCAGGACCGATGAGGCGATCGCGGCGGCCATCACGAAGCCCACCCAGATGCCGCGCCGGAAGCGGGTCGCCAAAGGGACCTCGCGTCTCGTCAGGCGTTTGGCGACTCGTCCCATCAGATATCTGGTCGACAGGAGACGATCGTCACTTCATACACCACTGACCATCGACATTTCAGAAAGGGCCGATTGGCCCAGACGTCACTCGTCGGGCATGGGCAACGAGGGAAAGGCCCCCAGATCGAGACGGGATGGGCCATCGGCGGCCAGACGATGCCAGGCGACAGCGGCTACCATGGCCGCATTGTCGGTGCACATTTCTCGGCTGGGCAGAAACGATCTGAGGCCGTCGGCCGCACATCCCTCACGGAGCCGCTCGCGCAGCCTTGAGTTGGCCGCTACCCCTCCGGCCAGGCAGATGCCCCTGGCACCCACCTCGGCAGCCGCCCGGCGGGCCTTGGTGACCAACACGTCGGCCACCGCTTCCTGAAACGATGCCGCCAGATCCTCGACCGGCGTGTCGGGATGGTGTCTCATGTGGTTGACGACCGAGGTCTTGACACCACTGAACGAGAAATCCCAGCCGTCGGCCATCATCGCCCGGGGAAAACGAATCGCGTCGCGGTTGCCCTGAGCAGCGAGACGATCGATGATCGGCCCACCCGGATACCCGAGGCCAACATGACGAGCCACCTTGTCGAATGCCTCGCCGGCGGCATCGTCGAGCGTGGAGCCGAGCACCCGGTATTGAAGATGCCCGTCCATCACGATCAGCATCGTGTGGCCCCCCGACACCAGCAGCACGACCAGCGGCATCTCGAGATCGGGTTCCTCAAGGAACGCGGCGTAGAGA
The DNA here is from genome assembly GCA_024276355.1 of Actinomycetes bacterium. Classification (GTDB taxonomy): domain Bacteria; phylum Actinomycetota; class Acidimicrobiia; order Acidimicrobiales; family Aldehydirespiratoraceae; genus SZUA-87. Next base: position 1,538 of record JAJRXJ010000356.1, read on the forward strand.
TGAGCTTCGAGATGGTTGACCCCGAGAAGCGGAACATCCCACGCCAAGGAGAGTGCTTTGGCGGCAGAGACCCCCACCAGCAATGCGCCTATCAGCCCCGGACCGTGGGTGACCGCGATGGCGTCCAGATCAGGACCCTCCATCTCGGCGACGGCCAGTGCCTCACCGACGACCGGCAATACGGCCTCGACATGGGCCCGGCTGGCGACCTCGGGAACCACACCGCCGAACCGTCCGTGGATCTCGACTTGGCTCGACACGACCGATGACAGAACCTTCTGGCCGTCCTCGACCACGGCCGCGGCGGTTTCGTCGCACGAGGTCTCGATACCGAGAATTCGCCGGCTCATCGCTGGCCCACCGACATCACGAGCTGGGTTCGTATGTGGTCGAGACGTTGTTGACTCTGGTCGGACCCGGCATCGGTGAGCCACATGATGATGGCATCGTCGGCGGGGTTCGAGTAGTAGCCCCGGCGCACCCCGGCCGGGACGAAACCGAAACGAGAGTAAAGCCGCTGGACATCCCGGTTCGCGGCCCGTACCTCCAGGGTCGCCGACACGATGCCCGCCGCCACCGCCGAGTCGAGCAGATTGAGCAGCAACTCCGATGCGATCCCCTCACCCCGACGATCCGGGGTGACCGCCACCGTGGTGATGTGGATCTCGTCGAGCACCCGCATCGTGCCCGCGTGACCGACCAGAACGCCATCTGCCAGTGCCACGACGTGGGTACGACCGGGATCGGTCAGCTCGCGCTCCCATACGGCGCGTGTCCACGGCCCGGGATAGGCGACGGCGTCGATCTCCATGACCGCGTCGATGTGGTCCGGCGACATGTCGGCGACACTCACGCGGGCAACGCCTTCGGCGTTCATGGGGGCCCACCCGGGGAATTCCCGAACTTGGCCTTCGCATCTGGCTCACGCAGGTACAACGGGGACACCTCGGATGGATCCATGAGCCGGTGTGGGTGGGAGGCAGCCATGGTCACGAGCGTGCGCGCCGATGGCAGGTCGAACGGCCGCGGTGCAATCGGGCAGCCGATGTCGACAAAGTGGTCGATGTGGGCTCGGGCCCCATCGCCGACCAACACAACCTCGGATGATTCGGTGACGATCTCCGCGGCCAGGTCTGCCGGCAGGGACACTGCGGGCTCACCGAGGCGCTCCGGCCCGGTGGCCGTGGGCCGAAATCGGGCATGGAAGACCTCGCCTCGCCGGGCATCGACCACCGAGAGTATGTCGGTGTCGCCCGCGAGCACAGCCGCAGCCAGCAACTCGAGCGACGTGAAGGCGGCCACCGGCTTTCCCAGTGCCCAGGCGAATGCCATCGCGGTGGTGATGCCAACTCGCAATCCGGTGAACAGACCCGGTCCGACATCAACGGCGATCACATCGATGTCGGCCATACCGATGCCTGCCTGGTCGGCCGTGAACCTGATCTGGGGGGCCAGCGACTCGGCGTGGTGACGGGGTCGGATGGTGTGGGCCGACGCGAGGATTCCGTCGGGGCCACCGATCGCGCAACCGATCTGGTTGGTGGCCGACTCAATGGCGAGGATCAACACGGCGGCCCCTCGGACTCGACCCGCGACCATCTCCGCAGAGCGTCGGCCAGCGCAACCGAGCGACCTTCCCATGCCGTACCGTGTGGCTTCAAGCGGATGATGCGGTCGTCGTCGCCGTCGCCGAAACCGAAGCTGATGTCGAGCCTGGCCTCCGGAAGTGCTGCCATGATCACGTCGGCCCACTCGATCAGGGTGACACCATCGTCGAGAAGTTCGTCGATGCCGAGATCGCGTGACTCGCCGGCACCCTCCATGCGGTAGACGTCGAGGTGGTTCACAACGAGCCGGCCCTCATAGCGATTGGCGAGGGTGAAAGTGGGGCTGGTGACCCTCTGAGTCACTCCCAGTGCGCCGGCGAATTCCCTGGCGAACGCGGTCTTGCCCGCTCCCAGCCCTCCCACCAGAGCCAGCAGGTCTCCGTCGATCACCAGTTCGGCGACAGCCGCGGCGATGCCGGCGGTGTCGTCGACGCTTGTCGACTCACACGAGATCATCGGGACTCACCGACGGTGGAAATCACTCGTTGAGCGTACCGACCGCTGCGAGCACGGCCTGCTCCACTGCCAGGACCGCACCCAGCCTCACATCGTCGACGTCGCCCTCGACCCGGCCGGTGGCCGCGGCGACGAAGGCGTCGCCGTCGACCCTCATGTGGGGCGGGGTGATCGATCGAGCCAGCCCGTCGTGGGCCCCCTGGGCGACGACCAGACATCCGACCTTGTCGAGCCGGGCGTCGGTGATCACGACACCGATGGTGGTGTTGGAGAACGCCGCCGCGGTGGTGACACCGTCGGCCACCGGCCACTCGGGGTTCTCGCCGGACGAAGGGCCCACATCGCCCGCCGAGTTGACCGCAACAACAGCGACAATCGAGGCGTCGCCTCGGCGGATGGTAGCGATGCCGAGTCCGCCGCGTTTGACCGACTCCCGGCCACGCCACTTTCCGATGGTGGCACCGGTGCCCGCGCCGACACGGCCCGTGTCCGGCGCCGACGAGGCCGACGCATGGGCCAACCTTCCCTCCGTGGGTCCCGGGCGGACCTTGCTCGACCCGACTCCGAGATCGAACAACGACATCCCGATCACGATCGGGACCGGGCCGAAACCGGTGGGAAACCCACGACCCGCGGTCTCGAGCTCGGCCACCACTCCGTCGCAGGCCGCGAGACCGAACGCCGAACCACCGCTGAGCACGACGGCATCCACGCGGTCGACGATGCACTGCGGATCGAGCAGGGCGAACTCGCGTGTGGCCGGTGCCCCGCCCCGCACCTCCCCTGATGCCACCGTGCCGTCGGGCAGCACGACGACGGTGACGCCGGTGAGGGCCTCGCGATCGGTCCAGTGGCCGATGGTCAGGCCGGGTATGTCGATGTTCACGGTTTGAACGGTAGCCCCAATCGGCTTCCCCACGAAGCGGTC
>JAJRXJ010000357.1 GCA_024276355.1 Actinomycetes bacterium
ACCACCGGTAATTCGGAGTCGGGTACGCCGATCGGCAGCCCGGTCTCGTCGTAGACGATGGGGAACGGCGCGCCCCAGTAGCGCTGACGGCTGAAGAGCCAGTCGCGCAACTTGTAGGTGATCGTGCCCTCACCGTGGCCGTTGGCGGCCAGCCAGTCGATCATGGCTCGCTTGGCGTCGTCGACCCCGAGACCGTTGAGAAACCCGGAGTTGATGGCCGGGCCGTCGCCGATGAACGCCTTGCCGTCGAATCCCGCGGATGGCTGCACGGTCCGGATGATGTCGAGGCCGAACTTCTCCGCGAATTCCCAGTCTCGTTCGTCTTGGCCGGGCACGGCCATGATGGCCCCGGTGCCGTAGCCCATGAGCACATAGTCGGAGATGAACACCGGGATCTCGCGCCCGTCGACCGGAACCACGGCGTCGGCACCGATGTACACGCCGGTCTTGTCCTTGTTCTCCTGACGGTCAAGATCGGTCATCTGAGCGACGCGGGCCCGGTACTCGGCTATCGCTTCGGACGGCGTGGATGCACCGGCGGTCCAACGGTCGGGGGTGCCCTCGGGCCAGTTGGCGGAGGCGATCTCATCGACGAGCGGGTGTTCGGGGGCCAGAACCATGTAGGTGGCACCGAACAGCGTGTCGGGTCGGGTGGTGAAGACCCTGATCGGATCACCGTCGGATCCCCGGACCCGAAAATCGATGTGTGCGCCCTCGGATCTTCCGATCCAGTTGCGTTGCATGGTCTTGATCGAATCGGTCCAGTCGAGCCGGTCGAGATCATCGATCAGGCGGTCGGCATACGAGGTGATCCGCATCATCCACTGCTTCAACGGGCGCCGGTAGACCGGGTGGTTGCCGCGCTCGGACCGACCGTCGGCGGTGACCTCTTCGTTGGCCAGCACCGTGCCGAGCGCCGGGCACCAGTTGACCGGGGCGGAGCCGAGGTAGGCGAGACGGTAGTTCTGCAGAAGTTCCCGACGGGCGGTGTCGTCGAGTTCGGACCATGATGACCCGTCGAGGGGTTGCCGCTCCCCCGACTCGAACTCGGCCACCAGCTCGTCGATGTGACGGGCCTTGTCCTGGTCGGGGTCGAACCACGAATCGAAGATCTGCAGGAAGATCCATTGGGTCCAGCGGTAGTAATTCTCGTCGATGGTGGCGAAGGATCGTCTCTCGTCGAAGCCGAGACCGAGCCTGCTCATCTGCCGACTCATGTTGGCGATGTTGCGTTCGGTGTTGACCCTGGGATGCTCGCCGGTCTGACGGGCGTGTTCCTCCGCGGGCAGTCCGAAGGCGTCGAACCCCATCGGGTGCAACACGTTGTATCCGTCCATCCTCTTGAATCTGGAATAGACGTCGGTGGAGATGTAACCGAGTGGATGCCCGACGTGGAGTCCCGACCCGGACGGGTAGGGGAACATGTCCATCACGAACAGTTTCGGTCGCTTGGCGACCCCGGCCGGATCGTCGGATAGAAGGCCGGTGGGGTTGGGTGAGTGGTAGGTGCCCTCGGCCATCCAGCGCTCCTGCCAGCGGGTCTCGATCATGTCGGCGAGCGACGCGTCGTAGCGGTGGCGAGGGGCGTCGGAATCGTCGTTTTCTGGCGTCGGAAACTCTGGCATGGACGCAAGGTTACGGGGCCCATCGGGGGCAGACTCCCGGTTCGTGCCATATCAAGCAGCAGCCCTTCTTGCAGCCCTCACCTGGGCGCTCAGCAGCCTCGTCGCCGCGTCGCCGGTGCGTGAGCTGGGCGGCCCTCGGTTCACGCGTCTGAGGATGATCGCCGTCACCGTGATTCTTGGTGTGGCCGCCACGCTTTTCGGCGACTGGGGATCGTTGAGGCCGATCGACCTGGTCCTGCTGAGCGCCTCGGGTGTCATTGGTCTGCTCGTTGGCGACGCCGCTCTGTTCACCTCCATGGCCCGCATCGGGCCGCGCCGTACCGGGCTCGTGTTCACCGTGAATGCGCCCTTCGCCGCGATCATGGGCGTGTTCATCTTCAGCGAGAGTTTCACCTGGTTGTCGTTGATCGGGGCGACTCTCACCGTGGGCGGGGTTGGCACAGCGGTCGGTTTCCGACGCCGGGTCACCACCGTTCGCAACGTGGCGTTGGGTGAACACGCCTTCGAACAGGTCGATGGTCGACTCTGGGTGGGATTGGGCTGGGGGGTGCTGGGCGCCCTGGGTCAGGCCGGGGGGGCGATCCTGGCCAAGCCGGCGCTCGATGCGGGCGTCGACGCGATCACCGCGGCGGCCACACGGGCAATTCTGGCCACCGTTGGATTGTGGATTTTCGCACGGCCTCTCGATCGCATGGCCGGCACCACCCGGCAGGACCCGCTCACGTGGCGTCACGTGGGCTATCTCGTGGTGAGCGCCACCATGGCCATGGTGATCGGCATGACGCTGGTCCTCTACTCTCTTGGGCATGGCGATGTGGGCGTGGCCACCATCCTCTCGGCGACCACGCCGGTGATGATGCTGCCGTTGTTGTGGATCACCACTCGCCAGCGACCCACCGGGGCGGCGTGGGTCGGTGCCGCCCTCACGGTGGTCGGCGCGGCCCTGCTCATCTGATCCGCGCCTGCGGGGTCGGGCGCCCGGCGGTACCCTGTAGACGTGAGTTCTGTGCCGTTATGCGGTACAGTTCCACGATGCGGCACAGAATCCCCATTTCGGGGGACCTGTGCCGATATATCCGTGAACCCCAGCCGGAGTGAGCCGATGACCGACAACCAACCGGACGACGAAATCGACCTCGCCGCTCTCAGCGACGAAGACCTCACCGCTCAAATGCACGACGATCTCTACGACGGTCTGGCCGAGGAGATCGAGGAGGGCACCAACATCCTGCTCGGACGCGGCTGGTCCGCCGACCGGGTCCTCGGTGAGGCCCTGGTCGAGGGCATGCGCATCGTCGGGATCGATTTTCGTGACGGCATCCTTTTCGTCCCCGAGGTTCTCCTCGCCGCCAATGCCATGAAGGCGGGCATGGCGATTCTGCGGCCCCTCCTCGTCGAGACCGGTGCCGAACCGATCGGCACCGTGGTCATAGGAACGGTCAAGGGAGACATCCACGACATCGGCAAGAACCTCGTGGCGATGATGCTCGAAGGCGCCGGGTTCGAGGTCCACAATCTGGGCATCAACACCGACGTCGACGAGTTCCTGGCTGCGATCGCCGAGCACAAGCCCGACATCGTCGGCATGTCCGCCCTTCTCACCACCACCATGCCCTACATGAAGGTGGTCATCGACACCCTTGTCGAGAAGGGCATGCGCGACGACTACATCGTGCTCGTGGGTGGCGCCCCCCTCAACGAGGAGTTCGGCAAGGCCATCGGCGCCGACGCATACTGCCGCGACGCGGCCGTGGCCGCCGAGACCGCCAGCGCGCTTGTTTCGGCAAGGCGCGCCGCGGCATGACCAAAGCGGCTCCGCCGCGGACGCTCATCGTGGCCTGCGGAGCCCTGGCCCGCGAGATCCAGGCGATCATCTCGCTCAACGACCTCCACAGCGTGAGCGTCGAGTATCTGCCGGGCCGGCTCCACAATCACCCCGAGCAGATTCCAGAGCGCGTTCGGACGCGCATCCGCGCGGTCCGCGGGGATTACGACCGGATCCTTGTCGGCTACGCCGACTGCGGCACCGGCGGCCTGCTCGACAAAGTGTGCCGGGAAGAAGGCGTCGAACGTCTTCCCGGCGCCCACTGCTACGAGATCTACGCCGGCCCCGCCGATTTCGCCACCATGGCCGACGAGCAGCCGGGCACCTTCTACCTCACCGACTACATGGTTCGTTACTTCGACATCATCGTGTGGAGCGGATTGGGACTCGACCGGCATCCCGAACTGTTGCCGACCTACTTCGGCAACTACACCCGGGTCGTCCACTTGGCCCACGACGACGATCCCGAACTGTTCGCGGCCGCCCAGGAGCAGGCCGACCGGCTCGGTCTGGCCTACGAGCGCCTCGACTGCGGCTACGGCGACCTTGAGCAGATCATCGTCGATCATGTCCGGATCCGCACCCCATCCGGCGCCGGGAGCGTCTCCGCATGAGCCGCCGACGAAGGGGCGGGCCGGAGATCGTCACGATCCTCTGGCGGGACATTCCCGCGCAGGTCACCGCCACAACCGATTCCGGCCGGGAGAAGGTGCTGTTGAGCGACCGATTCCAGGTGGCGATAGACCGGGCTGCGGTCGTCGCCGGGATGACCGATACCGACGTCTACGTGCAGCAGTGGCGGCGCGTCACCACACCGGTGGTCGGCGACGGTGCCGCCGAGGCCAGGGCCCTGGCCACCGAACTCGACGAGTCGTTCCCCAAGTCGCGGCTCGACGCATTCGTCGCCAACGGCGGCGTCGATCCCGGGAACGCCCAGCAATGAGACAATCCGAACCAACGGAAGCAGAAACCCCATGACCGACACCGTGATCAGCTCGGCCACCAAAGAAGTGGTGATCGGATTCGACCGTCCGTTCGTCACCATCGGTGAGCGCATCAACCCCACCGGACGCAAGCTCCTCGCCCAGGAGATGAAGGACGGCGATTTCAGCAGGGTGGAGGCCGACGCGATCGCGCAGGTTGCCGCCGGCGCCCAGATGCTCGACGTCAACGCCGGTATTCCACTGGCCGACGAGCCGGCAATGCTCGCCAAGGCGATCAGGTTGGTGCAATCGGTCACCGACGTGCCCCTGTCGATCGACTCTTCGATCATCGAGGCGCTCGAGGCCGGCATCGCGGCCTATGAGGGCAAGCCGCTGATCAACTCGGTCACCGGTGAGGACGAGAACCTCGAGAGGGTTCTTCCTTTGGTGGCGAAGGCCGGCGCCGCGGTGGTGGCCATCTCCAACGATGAGACGGGAATCAGCGAGGACCCCGACGTCAGGTTCGCGGTCGCCAAGAAGATCGTCGAACGAGCCGCCGACCACGGGATCCCGGCATCGGACGTCGTCGTCGATCCGCTGGTCATGCCGATCGGGGCCATGGGGACCGCCGGCCAACAGGTGTTCGCTTTGGTCAGGCGCCTCCGCGACGAACTCCACGTCAACACCACGTGCGGAGCATCAAATGTGAGCTTCGGCCTACCCAACCGCCACGCCGTGACCGGCACCTTCCTGTCGATGGCCATAGGTGCCGGCATGACCTCCGCGATCATGAACCCGATGCACACCGAGGTGAAGACCGCGGTGATGGCCGCCGACGTTCTGGCGGGCCACGACCCCCACTGCGCGGCGTGGATCACGGAGTTCCGGGACCCGACGGCAACAGGCGCGGGTGGGGCGCGACGGGGCCGTTCGGGCCGCCGCCGCGGGGCCTCGGCCTGAACGGCAGCCTTCGAACCATGACCGAGTCGGCGCCGGTGACCATCGTGTTCTCCCCGTCGGGGGTGCGTCGCAAGGTCGACGCGGGCACAACCGTGCTCGATGCGGCCCGGGTCGCCGGAGTCGACCTCGATTCGACCTGTGGCGGGCGCGGTCTCTGTGGCCGCTGTCAGGTCGCGGCCCCGGCCGACTCGCTCAGCGCGGTCGGACCCACCGAACTCGGCTACAAGGGCCGCCGCCCGTTGGCCGACGATATGCGGCTCGGCTGCCAGGCCCGGGTTTTGGCCGATGTGGTGGTGGAGATTCCGGCCGGAAGCCAGATTCACAGACCCGTGATACGAAAGGCGGTGGATCTCACCGGGCTCGAAATCGACCCGCTGATCGTCGCCCGCTTCGTCGAGATTCCCGACCCCAGGCTCGGCGACGAGCGTTCCGAGTCGGAGTTGCTGATCTCCGCGCTGGCGAACGAGTGGGGCGTGGCCGATGCGATCGTCGACGCTCGCGTCCTGCCTGACCTCCACGCCGCGATCGTCGGGGGCGACCGGAGCGTCACCGCCATCGTCCATGCCGACAACACGATTCTCGCGGTCAGGCCGGGCTTCGACGATCTGGTCTACGGGCTGGCCATCGACATCGGGTCGACCACCATCGCCGGTTATCTGGTCGACCCGGCCAACGGCGACATCGTGGCCTCAACCGGGTCGATGAACCCGCAGATTCGTTTCGGTGAGGACCTGATGAGCCGGGTCTCATACGTGATGATGAACCCCGGTGGCGACGCCGAGATGACTACCGCTGTGAGACACGCGCTCAATTCGATGATCGACGAGATTGCCGACGACCTCGCTGTTCCATCACCGGAACTCCGGGCCCACATCCACGACCTGGTGGCCGTCGGAAACCCGATCATGCACCACCTTCTGCTCGGGATCGACCCGACCCCGCTGGGGGCGGCCCCGTTCACCTTGGCCGTCAGCGATCCCGTCGATCTCCGGGCCGACGAACTCGACCTGGATCTGTACTGGGCCCGCGCCCACATCGGCCCGTGCATCGCCGGACACGTCGGGGCCGACGCGGCCGCGGCCACGCTCGACCAGCGGACCCATCTGGCCGACCCACCTCAGCTCATGGTCGATGTCGGCACCAACGCCGAGATCGTCCTCGGCACCGCCGACGCCACCTTCGCGGCGTCCTCCCCCACCGGTCCGGCCTTCGAGGGGGCCCAGATCTCATGCGGGATGCGCGCAACGTCGGGGGCGATCGAGCGCATCCGCATTGATCGCCACACCCTGGAGCCGAGGTTCAAGGTGATCGGCTCGGACCTCTGGTCCGACGATCCCGGTTTCGCGGATTCGATCGAACATCTCGAGGTGGCCGGACTGTGTGGTTCGGCGATCATCGAGGTGATCGCCGAGATGTTTCTGGCCGGCGTGTGCAGCTCCGATGGCGTTGTCAACGGCGAGCTCGCGGCCACCAGCCCACGGGTGCAGCCCGATGGCCGCACCTTCAGGTATGTGATCCGCTCCCACAACGAACTGGCCATCACCCAGAACGACGTCCGCCAGATTCAACTGGCGGGTGCCGCGCTACGGGCCGGAATCGACCTGCTCGTGGAACACGCCGGTATCACCGAGGTCCACGATGTTCGTCTCGCCGGCGCGTTCGGCGCCCACATCGATCCGGTCCACGCCCTGGTGCTGGGGATTGTTCCCGATTGCCCGGTGGAGGGGGTCAGGTCGGTCGGCAACGCTGCCGGCGCCGGCGCTGTCCGGATGCTGGTCTCCGGCTCGCAGAGATCCGAGATCGCAGACACGGTTCGTGCGATCGAGAAGATCGAGACCGCCATCGAGCCCCGCTTTCAGGAGCTGTTCGTGGATGCGATGGCGTTCCCACACAAGACCGCCCCCTCCCCCCATCTCGCCCGGATCGTCGATCTCCCCGCCCCCTCTGTCGCTTCTCAGCGTCCCAGGGGTCGCCGTCGTCGTCGCGCCGATCACACCACGGAGGACTCATGACAGACGCACCGGTTCGGCGTAGCCGTCGCGGTGGCGGCCGTTCCGCCCGCCAGGCCGCCCGCAGCGCCGCCTCCACCGTTCATCCTCCTTATCTCACCCGCACTCTCCCGCCGGTGGAGATGCTCGATGAGGCCGGGTTGGCCCAGATCGAGGAGAACGCCGAGACGATCCTGTCGGAGGTGGGCGTGGCCTTCCAATCCTTTCCGTCGGCGCTGAAGCTGTGGCGCGAGGCCGGAGCCGAGGTCGACGACGCGACCGAGCTGGTCAGGTTTCCGAAGGGGTTGTGTCGTCGGATCGTGCAGGAGAGCGCCCCGCGCAGCTTCATACAACACGCCCGCAACCCGGCCAGGGACGTACTGATCGGGGAGAACGCCACCGTGTTCGCCCCCAACTACGGATCACCGTTCGTCACCGACCTCGATCAGGGACGGCGCTACGCCACACTCGCCGACTTCGAAAACATCGTGAAGCTGGCCTACTCGCTGCCCTCCCTGCACCACTCCGGCGGCACCGTTTGCGAACCGGTCGACGTGCCCATCAACAAGCGCCACCTCGACATGGTGTATTCCCACATCAAGTACAGCGACAAGCCGTTCATGGGATCGGTCACCGCTGCGGAACGTGCGGTCGACTCGATCGAGATGGCCCGCATCGCCTTCGGTGGTGATCTCGCCGATCGCACCGTCATGATCTCGTTGATCAACGCCTCGTCGCCATTGCGGTGGGACGCCACCATGCTCGGCGCGGCCACCGAATACGCCCGAGCCAATCAGGGGTGCGTGATCTCACCGTTCATCCTCGCCGGAGCGATGTCGCCGGTGACCGTGGCCGGAATGGCTGCGCAGGTGCTCGCGGAGGCGTTGTCGGGAATGGCCTACTGCCAGTTGGTGAGACCCGGGGCCCCCGTGGTGTTCGGCACCTTCGCCTCGTCGATGTCGATGGCCACCGGGGCCCCCACCTTCGGCACCCCCGAAGCCGGCCAGGCCATGCACGTCATGTCGTCACTGGCCCGTCGACTGGGAGTCCCATTCCGTTCGGGAGGCTGTTTCACCGCATCGAAGATCCCCGACGCTCAGGCCGCCTACGAGTCGGCGTCGACCCTGTTGCCGACCATGGCCGCGGGCGTGAACTTCGTGCTCCACGCGGCCGGATGGCTCGAGGGCGGCCTCACGTTCGGCTACGAGAAGATGATCCTCGATGCCGATCAGCTCGGCATGATGGAGGTCTACGCCAGGGGCATCGACATGTCGCCCAACGGGCAGGCCATGGATGCCTTTCGCACCAACCCCCACGGAGAACATTTCCTGGGCAACGCCCACACGCTGGCCAACTTCGAGAACGCCTTCTACCGCTCGTCGACCGCCGACAACAACAGCTTCGAGCAGTGGTCCGACGAGGGCAGCCTCACCTCGGCCCAACGGGCCAACGCACAGTGGAAGAAGCTGCTGTCCGACTACGAGGCGCCACCGCTCGACGATGCCATCGATGCCGAGCTGCTGGAGTTCGTGGCTCGCCGCAAGGCCTCCATGCCCGACGCCACCTACTGACCCACGCCCTGTGCTTTGCAAGCAGGATGTCGTGGGTTCGATTCCCATCAGCTCCACTACGAAACCGCAGGTCAGAGCACCTGCGGTTTCGTCGTTTTGGTTTCGAGGTGGGCGGCGTGCGCGTATTGTGCGCGTAGGAAAGGTGCCGTATGGTGACCTACATGGCGTCACGGCGATCGTTCGGGAGTGTCCGCAAGCTGCGGTCGGGGCGTTGGCAGGCGATGTACACCCACCCCGAGACCGGCGAACGGGTGGCCGGTCCGCACACGTTCACCACGAAGGCTGATGCCACCCGCTGGTTGAGCACGGTCGAGGCCGACCTGCATCGTGGTGACGATCTCGACCCGTCGGGCCGTACCCAGAAGTTCGCGACGTTCTCGGCGGCGTGGCTCGCGTCGAAGACCGACCTGCGGATCCGCACCCGTGAGCTCTACGGGTATCTCCTGTCGAGCCTCATCGCGCCGACGTTCGGTGACGTGGCTCTGAGCCGCATCAGTTCGTCGTCGGTGAGGGTCTGGAACTCCGATCTGCGCTCGGGCCACCTGAGCGACGCGACCGCCGCCAAGGCCTACCGGCTGTTGCGTCAGATCATGCAGGCCGCTGTCGACGACCGGTTGATCCGTGAGAACCCGTGCCGGATCAAGGGCGCTGCTGTCGAACACAGCAAGGAGCGCTCGATCCCGACCGTCGACGAGGTGATGCGCCTAGCCGACGCGATCGCTCCCCGCTACCGGGCGATGGTGTTGGTGGCCGCGTTCGCCGGGCTCCGCAAAGGCGAGTGTTTCGGGCTGACCCGAAGCGATATCGATCTCAAGGCCGACCCCGCCGTGCTGCATGTGCGCCGGGGCCGCATCGAAACACGGTCCGGTGTGCTCATATTTCAGGATCCCAAGACCGCGGCGGGCCGGAGGGAACTCGCACTGCCCGCCCTGGTCGCTGATGCGTTGCGGACACATCTCGACGAGTTCACCGGCCCCGACCCTGATGCTCTGGTGTTCACCGCAGCCCATTCCGGCGACACGCCCCTACGCAGCGTCTGGCGCCGAGCCTGGACCACCGCCTGTACCAAAGCTGGCGTTTCGTGCACGTTTCATGACCTGCGCCATGTCGCGGGCACGCTCAACGCCGCGGCCGGCGCCACCATCAAAGAAGCCATGGCCCGGCTCGGTCACGCCTCCCCCGTCGCCGCGCTGCGCTACCAACACGCCGTCGCCGCCCGCGACGCCGAAATAGCTGGTGGGGTAGACAAGCTCATCCGACCCGACAGCTGAGCTCACCACAACCTCAGCTGACCGACGCGATGATCATCGATCCACGCCTCAACCTCAGCCGGGTCGAAACGGACGAACTTGCCGACCTTCACGTACGGGATCCGTCGCTCCGCGACCAGACGCCTGACGAACCTGACTGTCGCCCCCAGTCGGGCCGCGACCTCGGCAACGTCGATGAGCCCGACCGGGGCGGGGTGGGGTTGTGTGACCTGACTTGGACGTGTTCGAGTTCCCATGTCCACCAAAGGCGCGTCGAACCGCGAAAACGCGTCAGCAAACTTTCCGATCTCGCCAAAATTCTCACCGTGCAGTCCCGTCCAAGCACTGCACCACAAAGCGTTGACATGTGTGGCACAGACTTGCTACTTGCGCTTCGCGGAAGTAGCGGAAGCATCCCGATTCCCGATTGATGCGATCCTGGCCGGTCCGAATCCCGCGGGCAGAGAACCCGTTTCATCTCACTGGTTCGTCATATGGTGTAGCCGGTGCTTGACCGTCACGGTCGAGTTCGGGATTTCTTGTTGACAGGAGAGAGAGAGTTATGTTGTAAGTAGTCTTGTGCGGAGGTTGACCATGAGGTCCCGGCTGGTCGGTGGTTTGGCGGTATTGGCCCTCTGGGCTGGCGCGTGCGGAGGCAGCAGCGATGCGGTCGTTACCGCGCCGGCTGCGACCACACCAGCCTCTTCGGTGGCATCACCAGTCACGAGTACTCCATCCGTAGCGGCGAGCTCTGGCAGCGTGTCGGCCACGGCCGATCCGGTGTTGCCGATACCCAAGGTCACGAGCTGGATCATCGCTGCGGTGTCGTGTCGGTCCTCTCAGCTGCCCGACACCGGCACCGGTGTCCGATACGTATTGGCCGGAGATGTCGTGTACTACACGGGTCGGGCCGAACCGTGCGACACCGGCCGGTTGCCCAGCGAACAGCCCCAGGTTCGGAGTCTTGATCTTCAGACCGGAAACATCGACGTGGTCGCCGACTGGGCGTACGCCCCGGCGGTGGCGCCTGACGGGCGTCTCGCCTACGCCCAAGGGCCGCCCGAGAAGTTCGGTATCGACAACTACCACAGCTGGTATTCGACGGTGATGGTCGAAACCGACGGGGTCGCCGAGGCTTGGACCGACCCGACACAGACCCAAGGCCGATACCAGCCGCTGGCGTGGGCGGGAGACACGCTGCTTGCCGCGTTCGAGTATGCCGATACCGGTTATCTCGATCTGAGCGCATTGCGAGGGCCCGGCGAAGAGACCAGATGGACGGCGATTCTCCATGCGGTCAGTCCGGACCGGTCCAAGTTCCTCGTCAACGAGGACCCGAGAAAGAGCGGGCTGGTCGTTTACTCGGCCGACACTCTCGAACCGGTGGCCAGCCTGTCCTACGCGGATTATCTGGCGGTGATGGCCCCGGGACTCGACCCAGCCGACTCAGTGACCCCAGACGGCTACTTCAGCCCGCCGGAGGGAGGATCGCTCAGCACGCACTTTGGGGATATTTGGCTACCGGATGGAACCATCATCATGAACGCCGACACAGGCATCGCCGTGCTCCGATACATCGACGGGCCCACCCCGAGAATCGAACCCGTCAAATACATCCCGCTTGACCCTGAAGCCACCACAGGTTCCTACAGTCTCGCCAACTTCCTGGCCATAACCACCAACGGCCAAGTAGCCGTGACCGGCGCCAGCATCCTCGTTCCCGGACCACCACCTTCACTACCGGCCAAGGCCACCCCAGACGAGATCACGAAGCTGCTCGCCGCCAACGCCCCCACCGAGGGACCCTCCGGGTTCATCTGCGACATCGACACCGGCACGTGCACCAAAGGCAAAGTCGGCAACGCGTTCGAACAACCCGAATGGGGACTTCGATGAACACCCCCCGTCCTGCCTCTGTGACCCTTGGACGATCCGTGTGGAGAAGGATCCGGCACTGCACTGTGGCGTGTTGATTGCCGCGGTCGTTCTGCTCGCGATCGTCGCCGCGGCGTGCGGCCCCGGCAAAGCCAACGGCAACTACGTGTACTACATCGCCAACTGGTCCCACCCGACCAACAGCTCACTCGCCGTCTACATCAACGGCGTCCTGGACGTGACCTACCCCGCCGGATCCGGCACCAGCAACTCCTCCTACACCCATCCGTGCAACAAGTACACCGGCGGTGGCGATTGGAACGGCGGGGGTCATCTTCCCGGATACGAAAGCGCGCCCGGCACGAACTTGGATCCGCTCGCCTATGACTCACCCGCGCCAGCGTGGGAGGACAATCACAGCTTCGGATCCGGCTCCTACTCGAACGCCATGACGCTCTCCAACGCGACCGCCATTGGCACGGCATTTGACTGCCAGCTCAATGGTGGATCGATCATCCGGGATGGTTTGTACATTCACAGAGACTTCGGGGGAAACTTCGTCACGTACGGCTGTATCAAGATCACACAAGCCAATCTCGATGACCTCCGTATCGTCTTTTTCACTGGTTGGGGTGGAGTAACGGGCAACACCTATCTGCACACAGCGGACGTGTTCTGATCGCCCGAGCCCCGGACGCCACCTCGAGGCTGCTTGCCATCATCTGCGATAGACAATACGCTATATACATGACGAGTCTTGAGGATCAGGTC
>JAJRXJ010000358.1 GCA_024276355.1 Actinomycetes bacterium
CTCTATGCGAGGCTCACAGCCCACGCAGTCAGCTGATCGGACACGGCCGGCGGCTCAGAGGATCTTGTCGAAGAAGTCCTTGGTGCGATCATTCCGGGGATTGCTGAACACCTCGTCGGGGTCTCCCTGCTCGACGATCATCCCCTCGTCGACGAAGACAACCCGGTCGGCAGCAGCGCGGGCGAACCCCATTTCGTGGGTGACCACCACCATGGTCATCCCTTCTGAAGCCAGGTGAAGCATCACCTCGAGCACTTCCTTGATCATCTCCGGGTCGAGAGCCGAGGTGGGCTCGTCGAAGAGCATGACCTTGGGTTCCATGGCCAGCGACCTGGCGATGGCCACCCGCTGCTGCTGACCACCCGAAAGCTGCCTTGGATACGCCGCGATCTTCTCCGGTATGCCCACACGCTCGAGTTGGTGTTCGGCCATCTCCTTGGCCTCGGCCTTCGATCGGCCCCTCACCTTGCGTTGGGCAAGGGTGACGTTCTGACCGACCGTCAGATGGGGGAACAGATTGAACTGCTGGAACACCATCCCCATCTCGGTGCGGGCATCATCGACGTCGGCTCCCTTGTCGGTGAGGACCTTTCCATCGAACACGACTGTGCCGGTCGTGGGCTCCTCGAGCATGTTCATGCACCGCAGGACAGTCGACTTTCCGGAACCCGAAGGCCCGATGATCACAACCACCTCGCCGGCGGCCACATCAAGGTCGATTCCACGCAGGGCATGAACCGAGGTGCCGAACCACTTGTGGATTCCGCGCAGCGAGATGATCGGCATGTCGACGCTCATCGTGCACCCACCCGGTCGCGGCTCATCCATCGTTCGAAGCCGTGGAGTACGAGCGAAAGGATGATCACCATCACCAAATACGTGAAGGTGAGCACCACGTAGGTCTCACGTGGCCTGAACGATGTGTTGACGTACAACTTGGCGTTCTGGGTCAGTTCCCGAACCGCCAGCAGGGACAGCAGCGAGGAGTCCTTCAGCATGGCGATGAAGTCGTTGGCCAGAGGCGGGAGAACGTTGCGCACCGCTTGAGGCAGGATGATCGATCTCATCGTGGAGCCGTATGACAAACCCAGGCTCCGGCCGGCTTCCATCTGACCGTGTTCGACCGATTGGAAGCCGCCGCGGATCACCTCCGCTATGAAACCGCCGTAGACCAGTGCCAGTCCGGAGATGCCCCTCCACTCCTGGGTGACGTCCTTGTTGGTCAGACCGAACCAGGGAACGACCGTGGGCACGATCACGAAGGCGATGAAGAAAAGCAGGGGGAGAGTCGGGACCCCGCGGATGAACTCGACATAGGTACGAGAGAGGCTCCGCAGAACCGGATTGCGCGACACCCGGCCGAAACCAACGATCAAACCGATGATCATCGAGAACAAGAACGCCCACAGCGTCGTGCGAATCGTGACCCTGATCCCTGGGGATATGGCCTGCCAAGCCTCGTTGTAACGCTCCACGAAGAACGTGTAGTAGCCGAAAAGGGCGACGACCGCCCCGAGAAGCACGGCCCACCACGGGAACCGGTCCCACCAGGGATCAAGGTCGTTTCGTTCCTCCGGGGGGAGGTGTGTGTCGAGCCCTTCGGACTCGTGCCTGGTTGCCCCCATGTGTCCTTCCTAGCAGAACGCGACGGAGGGGCGGCGACCTGCAGTCGACGCCCCTCCAGTCATGAGTTGTTGGATTCCGACCTTCAGCTGCCGTAGTTGACGTCGGCGATGTCGTCGTAGGTGATGGTGAACGAATCACCGAAGTACTTCGCCGAAATGGTGTTGAGCGAACCGTCGGCCTTCATCTTGGCGATGGCGGCGTTGAACGGGGCCACGAGATCCGACCCGAGTGGGAAGGCAAAGCCGAGCTGGTCCGACGACAGGGATCCACCGGCGAGTTTCACATCGGAAGCGTTCTCTCCGACGTAGCCCTGACCGGCAGTCTCGTCCATGATCACGGCGTCGACGTCACCGGCGATGAGAGCCTGAACCGCGAAGCCGAACTGGTCGAAGGCATCGACCCGAGAGTCGCCCACGAGTGCGACGGCGGTGTCGTAGTTGGTGGTGCCGACCTGGCTGCCGATGCGAAGATCAGGGTTGGCCTTCAGCTCATCGGCATTCGAGAAGCGGGTCTCGTCGACTCGCACCAGCATGCGCTGATCGATGTTGATGTAGCCATCGGAGAAGTCGACTACCTTGGCGCGATCGGCGGTGATGGTGATGCCATCGGCGGCCATGTCGTACTGGTTGTCGCTCACGGCCTGGATCATGCCGTCCCACGCCGCCGAAACGAACTTGGGGGTGCAGTTGATGAGATCACAGATGGCGCCGATCGCCTCGTAGTCCCAACCGGCACCCTCATTGGTGGTGGAGTCGATGTAGTTGAACGGCAGGTAGGCATTCTCGATGGCGATGGTGATTTCACGTCCGCCAAGGTCGGGAAGGCCGTTGGCACCAGTGCCGGCCGCGGTGTTGTCGGAGCTACCACTGTCGCCACACGCGGCGGCGATCAGACTGAACGTAAACAGGATCGCAACGACCTGCCAGATTCTCTTGGACATATGTTCCCTCCAGGAAATTCGCTCCCGATTGTGGAGCGGCGCAAAGGTTACACGGCCGGGAGCAATTGCGCCTCACCGAATCATCAGGACATTGTCCGCGCCGAGCCGGTCACCGCTGCCCCCGGCGCGATTCGGATCAACCCTCGCAGTAGATGGTGAGGGCCCCGTCGCGGGCGAAACCGGCCAGCTGGATCCCGGCTCGGTCAGCGACCTCAGCCGCCAGAGCGGTCGGCGCGCTGACCGACACGACCGCCCGAAATCCCGCCGCCCATGCCTTGTGGGCCAGCTCGAAACTTGCCCTTCCGCTCAACACCAGTCCCAGGCCGGCGGCCGGCAGGCGGCCGTCGAGAAGCATCCGCCCGCAGAGTTTGTCGACAGCGTTGTGGCGGCCTATGTCTTCCCGCACCAGCGAAACCTCGCCGGACGTTTCCATCAGTCCTGCCGAGTGGACCGCTCCCGTGAGCCCGAACAGCGCTTGTCCGTTTCTCATCAGGGACGGGGCCTCGGCCAGCAGGTCCCACGCGAGCGGTGGCCCGTCGACGGGTGAGAGATCAGCGGCCAGCTCCTCGATCTCCGTGCTACCGCAGAAACCGCACGACGAAGTGGTGGCCGTGAGCCTGGCCCGTGGGGCCGGGGCCGATCCGCCGGTGGAAACACTGACGATGTTGAAATCAGACTCGACAGCCGGTCCGTTTGCGCAGTACTTCACGTTGAGCACCGGATGCCCAGCCAGCAAACCCTCGTTGTGGCAAAAGCCGACCGCCAATTCGAAGTCGTGGCCCGGAGTGCGCATGGTGGTGGCCACCCTCACCCCGTCAAGTTCGATGGCCATGGGCTCCTCCGACGCCATCTCGACCGGAGCGCGGCCCGCGGAGGCCGCGTGCGGCGACCACACTCGGGCAAGACGGCGTTCGCTGCGTGAACGGCTGATCATCGGGTGGGTCCACTCGGACGATCAATCATGAACAGATCGATGTCCATGCGGGTCAGACGCGTTCGAGCCTGGAGCGAAGGTGATGTTGCATGGGTTCCCCCACGGCCGCCATCCACATTTCGACGATCATCTCATCGGCATCGACCGAGATCTGTCGTCTGACCTCCGCGACCGACTTGGCCGCCGGTGCGGTCTCCACACGATCCGACCGGAAGTCGAGGGTCAGCCCGCTTTCCGAGCGCACCACCCTGGCGATGTCGATCTCGACGATCCCCGATGGTTGGGCCACAACCAACTCCACGATTCCGTCGCCCACCGCCCGGAGATAGCCGGCCTCGGTATGCAGAGGAAGGCCGGAGACCGCGTCGCGGGTCCGCTGGTGCATGGCCAGAAACGGCTTTCCCACGTGGCTGAACGTGAGTTCCTCGCGGTATTCGAAACCTTCGATCGTGGGGTAGTGACCAGCCCCGGAGCCTTTCCAGGTTCCCAGCAGCGGGGCCAGATCGATGCAGTCCGGATGGAGTTCTGGTGCCACTGTCATGGCTGAGAAACTAGCCGCCAACAACACCACTCGGGGAAACCCTCCAGGCGGGACCGCCGACAAGTGTCGACGGCCCCGCCTGACCAGAGATGAGAATCAGTTGTTCGACTGAATCAGAAGTCCATGTCCGGCATGCCGCCACCAGCGGAGTCGTCGGGGGCGTCGACCACAACGGCCTCGGTCGTGAGGAAGAGTGCCGCGATCGAACCGGCGTTCTGCAGGGCCGACCGTGTGACCTTGGCGGCATCGATGATGCCGGCAGCCATGAGGTCGATGTATTCGCCGGTGGCGGCATCGAGGCCGTTGGAGCCTTCGAGGTTGCGCACCTTCTCGACGATGACACCGCCCTCCATGCCGGCATTGACGGCAATCTGGTTGAGGGGTGCCTCGAGGGCCTTGGCAACGATGTTGGCACCGATGCGTTCGTCGGGATCCGAGATGCCCGAGGCCAACTCTTCAACCTTGACCTGAGCCCTCAGCAGGGTGACGCCACCACCGGCGACGACACCTTCCTCGATGGCGGCCTTGGTGGTGGAGACGGCATCTTCGATGCGGTGCTTCTTTTCCTTGAGTTCGACTTCGGTGGCTGCACCAACCTTGAGGACGGCCACGCCACCCGACAGCTTGGCCAGACGCTCCTGGAGCTTCTCGCGGTCGTAGTCGGAGTCGGTGTTGTCGATTTCGGCCTTGATCTGGCTGATGCGACCGGCCACGTCGGCGGCGTCGCCGGATCCCTCGATGATGGTGGTCTCGTCCTTGGCGACCACGACCTTGCGGGCCTGACCGAGCATGTCGAGAGACACTGCGTCGAGCTTGAGCCCCACCTCTTCGGAGATGACCTGACCACCGGTGAGGATGGCGAGATCCTGCAGCATGGCCTTGCGACGCTCGCCGAATCCGGGGGCCTTCACCGATACCGAGGTGAAGGTGCCGCGAATCTTGTTGACGACCAAAGTGGCGAGAGCCTCGCCCTCGACGTCCTCGGCCACGATCAGTAGGGGCTTCGAGGACTGCATGACCTTCTCGAGGACCGGCACCAGATCACGAACCGCGGTGACCTTGGAACCGACCAGGAGGATGTAGGGATCCTCGAGCACCGATTCCATGCGCTCGGTGTCGGTGACGAAATAGGGCGAGATGTAGCCCTTGTCGAAACGCATTCCCTCGACGAGATCCATTTCGAGCCCGAATGTCTGACCCTCTTCGACGGTGATCACACCGTCCTTGCCGACCTTGTCGATGGCCTCGGCGATGGTGGCGCCGATTTCGGGATCGGCTGCGGAGATGCCGGCCACGTTGGCGATATGGGATTTGTCGTCGGAAACGTCCTGGGAGTTCTCGTGGATCGCCTCAACGGCAGTGTCGACGGCTGCCTCGATGCCGCGCTTCAGCGACATCGGGTTGGCCCCGGCGGCAACGTTGCGGAGACCCTCACGAACCATGGCCCAGGCCAGCACGGTGGCGGTGGTTGTTCCGTCGCCCGCGACATCGTCGGTCTTCTTGGCGACTTCCTTCACCAACTCGGCGCCGATGCGCTCGTAGGGATCCTCCAGGTCAATCTCCTTGGCGATCGACACACCATCGTTGGTGATGGTGGGTGATCCCCACTTCTTGGAAAGGACGACGTTGCGGCCCTTTGGGCCCAGCGTGACGCGAACGGCATCGGCGAGGATGTTCATACCCCGCTCGAGACCTCGACGAGCCTGTTCATCGAACTTGATTTCTTTCGGCATTGATTCCTCCGAAGGCGGTGACCCTGATGGGTGTACGGTCGCTGGCACTCTCGTGCCTCGACTGCTAATTCAATCCCGCGCGGAGGCCAATGACAACCGGAATCCCGACTTTGGCGAGAGTCAGCCCCCGGCGACCGCCGGCACGATGCTCACCGTCTCGCCCTCGGGCACCGGGCTCGACAGGCCGTCGATGAAGCGGACATCGTCGTCGCTCACGAAAACATTGACGAATCGCCGAAGGTTTCCGTCGGCATCGAGAATCCGCTCACGAAAGCCGGGATGGGCCGACTCCAGCGATTCGAGGACCTCGGACACCGTGGCCCCCTCGACGACCACTTCGGACTCGCCCGCGGTGAGGGTGCGGAGGGTGGTTGGGACTCTGACGATCACGCTCATGAAATATCCTCTTGGGCTCAAATCCTGACCGATCCTATCGAGTATTCACCGACATGGCTCTCACCATCAACCCACCAGACGGCCTAACCTGCACAGGTGGCGATCGAAAAGCACAACAAGCGACAACCGCAGAGACGCATGTCCGCTCCGGCCGTGATCGTCATCGGCGGGCTGGCCGTTTTCGGTGCCGTCACCCTCGTGCAGTGGCTGTTGGCCTCGATCCTCGGCTTGGTGAAGCTCATTGTCGCGGTGGTGGTTCTGCTCGGCATTGCCGGTTGGGTCGTGTCGACCAAAGCCAACCGCTGACCAGCGGGCCCGTCCCACCGATGTCGATCAGGTCTCCGCGAGCAGTTCCGTTGCCG
Organism: Actinomycetes bacterium; assembly: GCA_024276355.1. Lineage (GTDB taxonomy): Bacteria > Actinomycetota > Acidimicrobiia > Acidimicrobiales > Aldehydirespiratoraceae > SZUA-87. The sequence goes on from JAJRXJ010000358.1 coordinate 6,533, forward strand.
CGCGCCCGATGCAGTCGAGAGTCGCGGTGGTCGCTCTCTGAAACCCGAACTTGTCGACCAGATCGATAACCCTCATTCGACCATGCACAGAGGCGTCGCAGGCACCGACCACCGCCGCCACTTCCACGTCGAGCTCGCCACCGAGCATCGCCACTCCGCCAACGACCTTTCCGGAGAACGACGACGCGTCGAGACGCCCCTCGCCGGTGATCGCAAGGTCGGCCTGTTCCATGGCCTCGTGAAGCCCGGCCACCTCGGCCACGAGTTCGAAACCCGGGACCAGGGTGGCCCCGGCCGCCA
>JAJRXJ010000359.1 GCA_024276355.1 Actinomycetes bacterium
AGCATACCCTCTGGTAGATTGCCCGTCTACGGTCGAAAGGGCGGGGATGGGACTCAACAAGGCGCTCCAGAGCGCGCCGTGGCGCACCGGTGACGCCTCGTCGCGTCTCCTGCTCGACATCGCAGCCGGCCGTCCGGTCGAGATACACCGACCCCTTACCGACGATGAGATGGAACTGGCCGTCCACCACGGCCTCATAGGGCTGATGGTCGACCACGAGAGTGCCCATCTCGTTGGGCCCGCCATACCTGTGTTCGCGCGGCTCGCCGCCCGCCAGGTGGTGATGCATACCCACCTTCACCGAATTCTCACCGTACTCCGCGAAGCGGGGATTCAGGCGACGGTACTCAAGGGCCTTCACCTCGCCCAGTGGGCATACACCAACCCTGCACATCGCACGACGACCGACATCGACCTCCTCGTCCCCGTCGACCAGGTGGAACGCACGCTCAAGATTCTCGAGAGCGACGAAGCTGTCCAGACTATCCCCCCGAAGACCCCGACGGCCGACAAGCGCAACATCCTCCTTGCCGACGACTCGGGGATGCGGTTCACGCTCGACCTGCACTGGGACCTCTTCAGCTACACACAGCTACGGGGTTGTGCCGATGGGGCAACCGACTGGGCGTGGAACCACGCGACCTTCAACGAGGACCATCCGCTCGGGCCCATGTGGGTGTTGCCTGAGGAAGCCCGCATCGCGTTCCTGTGCACCCATACGCTGCTTGACCACCGGTTCCGCCTCATCTTGTTCCGTGACCTTGCCGAGGTGGCAGCTACCGACCCTGACTGGGATGCCCTCGTGGCGTTCGCCGAGCGATGGAAGCTTCGCAGTACGACGTACCTGGCACTCCTGATGGCCGTCGGGCTGTCGGACGCAGCAGTGCCGCGTCGGGTGCTGGAGGCACTACGAAAGCCCGGAGCACTCCTTGTTGCAGTGGAGCAAATGCTGCCGAGAACCGACGTTGTCCTATTCGACGGTCACCGGCCGCATGCGCTCAACCTCGCCGTTGTGCTCGTGCACGACAACCGGTCGGACCGGCACCGTCTCGCGCTCGAAGCACCGGCTGCCTTCCCCGGTTGGTTCAGACGAATCGAGACGGAACGACACGCCATACAGCCGATGCACAGACAATCCGCTCCGCCCAGCTTGCTGATCTTGATCTCGAGCGACCGGCGCCGGGGGGCCGAGGTTTTCGGTGAGCGGCTTGCGAGCGGGCTTGCGGAACATGGATGGGATACCGAGTTGGTTGCACTCACAGGTGGGGGACCGCCACCTCGGGTGAACGCGAGGTGGCTCACATCCAGTCGCGATATCCGTCGTCTCGACTTTGGGATGATTCGGGATCTTCAGCGACGGATACGACTGATGAAGCCCGATGTGGTGTTGGCGAACGGTGGCGCGACACTGCGTTCAACGGCTCTCGCCCGCCTGCGGATCCGTAAGGCACCGCGCCTGGCCTATACGAGTATTGGTGAACCTGCATACTGGATTCGGGGGTGGGCGCACCGGTGGCAACAGGCAGTTCTGCACGGGCGGGTCGATCTC
>JAJRXJ010000360.1 GCA_024276355.1 Actinomycetes bacterium
ACGAACTCGAGGGCATTGCCAACCGTGGCGACTACGATCTCAAGCAACACGCCGAGCATTCGGGTGAGCGCATCGAGTACTTCGACCAAGCCGCCAACGAACACTACGTGCCCCATGTGATCGAACCGGCTGCCGGTGCCACCAGAACCGCCATGGCCTTCCTGATGGCGGCCTACGACGAAGACGAGGTCAACGACGACAAGAGAGTCGTGTTGCGTCTCGACCCGCGGCTGGCGCCATACAAGCTCGCGGTGCTGCCCCTGTCGAAGAAGGACACGCTCACCCCGACCGCCCACGAGATCTTCGACATCGTGAAGGGCCGATGGATGGCCGACTACGACGAGACCCAGAACATCGGCAAGCGCTACCGCCGACAAGACGAGATCGGCACCCCGTACTGTGTCACCGTCGACTTCGACACGCTCGACGATCGCGCCGTCACAGTGCGAGATCGCGACACGATGGGCCAGGATCGGGTGTCGATCGATCGGCTCGAGGAATACCTGGCCGAGCGTCTGGGCTAGTTTCGCCCCGAATGGGCATTCAATCCGACGACATCACCAAGGTTCGGGAGTCAGCCGACTTGGTCGCGCTCATCGCGGAACACACCGAGATCAAGCGATCCGGTCGAAGTTGGATGGCGAGATGCCCGATGCACGGCGAGCGCACGCCGTCGTTGTCGGTCAGCCCCGAGAAGGGCGTCTACTACTGCTTCGGTTGCCATCGCAGCGGTGACGCCATCAGCTTCGTGCAGGAGATGGACAATCTCGATTTCGTGGGGGCGGTCGAGTCGCTGGCCGCTCGCTACGGGATAACCCTCCACTACACCAAGAGCGACGAGGGCGTCGTCAGGGCCCGCAAGCGGAAACTCACCGACGCGGTCGGCAAAGCAGTCGAGTTCTACCACCAACGTCTCATGTCCTCGCCAGACGGCGGCGAGGCCCGCGGATACCTGCGGTCGCGCGGTTACGGCGGCGACATCGTCAAGAAGTACCGGATCGGGTGGGCCCCGGACGACTGGGACCAATTGGCTCGCCACCTTCGACTCTCGGCCGACGACCTCCGCGACAGCGGTCTCGGGTTCGTCAACAAGGCCGGACGGCAGCAGGACGCGTTCCGTGGGCGGGTCATGTTCCCCATATTCGATGAGCGAGGCGACCCGGTCGGATTCGGTGGACGGATCCTGCCCGGCCACGAGGGCCCCAAGTACAAGAACACCACCACCGAGGCGCTCGTCTACGACAAGAGCCGGGTGCTCTACGGTCTCCACGACCACCGAGAGGGGATCGTCCATGCAGGTGAGGCCATCATTTGCGAGGGATACACCGACGTGATCGGGTTTGCCGAGGCCGGCATCGAGAGAGCGGTCGCCACATGCGGAACCGCGCTCACCGAGCAGCACGTGAAGCTTCTCAAGAGGTTCTCCGCTGACCGACTGGTCCTGTCCTTCGACGCCGATGCCGCCGGTCTTGCTGCCGCCGACCGGGTGTACGCGTGGGAGCAGGAGTTCGGGCTCGAGGTGCTGGTCGCCGATCTTCCGCCCGGCGTCGACCCGGCCGATCTGGCCCGCGAGGACCCAGCCGAGCTTGGGCGGGCCGTCTCGGAAGCGATCCGATTCCTGAAGTTCCGTGTCGATCGGGTACTGGCCGCTACCGATCTTTCCAGCGCCGAAGGTCGTGCCCATGGTGCCCAAGCGGCTTTCAGTGTCGTTGCCGAACATCCGGATCCACTGGTGCGGGATCAGTATCTGATGGAGATCTCCGACCGCTGCCGAATCGACATCCGCCGGCTTCGTGAATTCGCGGCGGGTCCTGTCGAGCCAAGCAAGCCGGAGGTTCGGGATAGTCGCGGCGAGCGTGATCCGGGTGGGGCGATTGCATCGGTGTCGACGCGTCTCACCCCGGAGGACGAAGCCATTCGGGTCGCCATACATCGCCCGGATGAGATCGTCGACAGGCTAGCCCCGGTGTTATTCGACGATCCGGTCCGTAGGGAAGCATTCGAGGCCTTGGGCGACGACGGACTGGTGGCCGCCGCCGATCGGGCCGGGCCGGCCGCAACCAGGCTCCTGAGAAGGCTGGCGGTCGACCCGTCCGACGCCGATACCGAAGACGTTTTGGCTGGAATTGCACGGCTCGCGGCCGATCGGGTCTTGCGTGAACTCCAACGCGACGCCCGTGGCGCATCCAGCATCCAGGATCGGCAGGGCTTCGCGTCGGCGATCGCCTGGGTGAAAAAGCAGGCCGAGAATCTCGCGGAGCGCGACTCTCGCGAACCGGCTCTCGCGCAGTTGCTACCGTGGCTGATCGATCAACTCGAGGGGAGGGAAACATGACCGCATCGGGTGCGCCCCACCAGCTTTCCGACGCCGACGCGCTCAAGTTGGCGACCCTGCTGGAGGAACGTCGCGAGGTCGGCCATGTTTCGCTTGACCGGGTCGTCCACACCTTCAAGGACGTCGAGTTGGCCCCCGATGTGATAGCTGCGATCAAGCAGGCGTGCGCCGACGCCGGTATCGAACTCGACGAGTCAGACGATTCGCCTGTGCCACCCGACATCGCTGTCGTTGCCCACGCCGAGCCGATCGAGCCGGTCGCGGCCGTCGACATCGACATCGATGGCCTGAGCCCCGAGCGCCGGGCCGCCGACAAGGCCCGGGTCGATCGGGCCGCAGAGATAGCGGAGTCCATCGGAGACGACGTCGAAGAGGAACCGGCCCACGCCCGACGTCACCCGCCGCGTCAGGGATCGGATTCGGGCTCAACCGATGATCCGGTGCGCATGTATCTGCGCGAGATCGGCCAGGTGCCCCTTCTCGATACACGCCAGGAGGTGCGGATAGCGGCCCGTATCAGGCGCGGCGTTGAGGCCGCAGAGAGGCTGGCTGCCGCTGGCTTCATCGAATCCGAAGACGACGATGAGTCCGAAGACAAGTCGCCGCCGCCCGAGCCGATTGTTCTCGAACCGTCAGAACGGGCCCGGTTGGAACGTCTCGTTCGTGACGGGCAACGGGCCAGCGACCAACTCACCCGGGCCAATCTGCGCTTGGTCGTGTCGATCGCGAAACGTTATGTCGGGCGAGGGATGATGCTCCTCGATCTCGTGCAGGAGGGCAACCTGGGCCTGATGCGCGCCGTCGAGAAGTTCGACCACACCAAGGGCTTCAAGTTCTCCACGTACGCCACCTGGTGGATTCGTCAGGCAATCACGAGGGCCATCGCCGACCAGGCCCGCACGATTCGAATCCCGGTTCACATGGTCGAGGCCATGAATCGCGTCAAGCGGGTCCAACGCCAAATGCACCAGCAGCTGAAGCGCGAGCCCACAGTCGATGAGCTGGCAGCCGAAGTCGACGAACCGGTCGAGAAGATTCGCGACATCCTGCGAATCTCACAAGACCTGCTGTCCCTCGATTCGCCGGTCGGTGAGGAAGACGATTCGAATCTCGGCGACTTCATCGAGGACAAGAATGCGGCTGCCCCGGTCGACGAGGCCACCAGAATGCTGTTGGCGTCAGACCTGGCTGAGGTCATCCACGAGCTGAGCAAGCGGGAGCAGGAAGTCGTCCGCCTGCGCTTCGGCTTGGTCGACGGTCGGCCGCGGACGCTGGAGGAAGTGGGGCGTGAATTCGGTGTCACCCGTGAACGGATTCGACAGATCGAAGCCAAGACCCTGGCCAAATTGCGTCACCCGAATCGGAGTGATCGGCTCAGGCCCTACATGGAGCCGTCATAGACCCGATTTGGTGGTGTCGGCTCGTCGCTGTGCCGGTAGCATCGGCGCCTGACCTTCCGGGGTAGCTCAGTTGGCAGAGCAGTGGACTGTTAATCCGCGTGTCGTGGGTTCGAGCCCCACCCCCGGAGCTCTGGCGCTCCAATCGGAGCAGTGGATCCGGACCGCACAATCATGTGCGGTCCGTTTCGCGTCAGCCGATAAGGTCTCAGGCGCGGGCCTGTAGCTCAGTGGTTAGAGCAAGCGACTCATAATCGCTCGGTCGTGGGTTCGATACCCACCAGGCCCACTAGTTCTGAGCAGGGGTTTTGGCTCAGATCCGGTCATTGACCGGATCGTTGGAAGCCTCAATCCAACACCCATCCAACATATGTCATAGCCCCCACGTACTCTCGGGCCATGTCGAAAGAGCTGAGAACAGCCCCCGGGATGCGGGAGCGATCGCCGGGCGTGTGGGAACTGATTGTCGAGTGTGGGCGTGACCCCGTCACCGGCAAGCGTCGCCAGAAGAGCAGAACCTTCCACGGTAATCTGCGAGACGCCACCAAGGCGCGCTCGGAGTTGCTCACCGAGGTGTCTCACGGCAAACACAGGGGAACAAAGGTCACCGTCGACGATTTGTTCCGCGACTGGATCGTGGAACTCGAGCGCAAGGGCCGGTCGCCGAGCACGATCCACAACTACGACAAGACCTACCGCCGCAACATCGCACCCACACTGGCGTCGAAACCGGTGGAGAAGATCACCACCAAGATGCTCACCGATCTCTATGGAGAGCATCAGCGTCGTGGGCTCGCCCCGCGGACCGTCTACCAGATCCACGCGACCATCTCCTCGATGATGACCCAGGCGTGTCGCTGGGGTTGGCGCGACTCAAACCCGGCGCAGTGGGCCGAGCCGCCGGCGCTTCCCAACACGGTGCCCGTGGTTCCGACACCTGACGACGTGAGGGCACTCATGAGGGCTGCGCACGACTCCCGACGGCCCGAGTACGCCCGGGCCATCTTCGTGGCCGCGTCGACGGGGGTGCGTCGTGGTGAGCTGTGTGCGATCCGACGAGACCGCGACATCGACTGGGATCGCAAGGTGTTGACGGTCGCCCACAACATCATCGACCTCAACGGCCGGCCCACTCAGGAGGCCCCGACGAAGAACCGGCGCATCCGCAGATTGGCGATCGATGATCACACGCTGCGTCTTCTGACTGAGCAGGTCAAGATGTTGGAGCGCAGGGCTGCAGAGGTGGGCGTCGATCTCGATCCGGATCCGTTCGTGTTCTCCGACTCTGTAGATGGTTCCGAGCCCTGGCGGCCGGGTGCGGTGACGTTGTACTTCGGCCGGCTGCGGAAAAGGGTCGGGCTCGATCACATCCAGTTCCATTCACTGCGGAAGTTCATGGAGACCTACGGCCAGGATCTCGGTTTCGCACCCAGCCAGGTGGCCATGCGAGCCGGTCACGATCCTTCGGTGGCCACCAAGCACTACACCGGCAAGATCGCCGAGGCCGACCGCGCCATCGCAGATGGCATCTCCGGGCTGTTGCTCGGCGGCAGTTGATGGGTCACCATCGACGGCCGAATCGCTCGCCCGGCACTGCACCGGCCACTGCACCAGACGTGTTCGAAATGTGCGGCACAGACTTGCCACGTGCGCTTTGCGCAACTGGCGGCGATCAGTGAGCGGCATCTGGACACCGG
>JAJRXJ010000361.1 GCA_024276355.1 Actinomycetes bacterium
CCATTCTGACGCTCGGCAACCCCGAGCAACCAACCACATTTCAAGGATTTGACTGGCCGGACTCGTCCGGCCGAAAGGGAAGACAATGGCCAAGGTAAAGAAGAGGGGCAAGCCCTCGAAGGACAACGCCCGCCGCGGCAAGAAGAAGATCAGCATTCTCAAGACCGAGAAGATCGAATACGTCGATTGGAAGGATGCGAACCTTCTTCGTCGCTTCATGTCGGAGCGAGCCAAGATTCGTGCCCGTCGGGTCACCGGCAACACCGTTCAGCAGCAAAAGATGTGTGCCGACGCGATCAAGGTCGCTCGCGAGATGGCCCTGGTGCCCTACGCCAATCGGGTCACCACCCAGCGCAGCAACCGAGGCGACCGCGGCGATCGCGGCGATCGGGGAGATCGCGGCCAGCGTGCCGATGGTCCGGCGCCACGCCCGAGCGCACCGCCCCCGCCTCCCCGTGATGGCGAGGCCGAAGACGCAGCCGACAAGAGTGCGGAGGTCAGCGAGTCGTGAAGGTCATTCTTCGTAACGACGTGAGTGGCCTCGGCCACAAGGGTGATGTGTGCGACGTGGCCGACGGCTACTTCCGCAACTACCTCGACCCGAACCAGCTGGCATTCAAGGCCACGGCCGGCAACGCCCACCAGGCCGAGTCGATGCGGAGGGCCTCGGCCATTCGCAACGCGGCCAGCAGGGCCGAAGCCGAAGAGGTGGCCACCATGCTGGTGCCCACCGTCATCACCATTTCTGCCAAGGCAGGTGAAGGCGGTCGGCTGTTCGGTTCGGTCGGAACCTCCGACATCGCGGCGGCCGTCAAGGAACAGACCGGAGCCGTTGTCGACCGTCGGGCCCTCAAGCTCGACTCGCCGATCAAGGACCTCGGTCAGACCATGGTGATGTGCAAACTCCACCCCGAGGTGGAGTTCCCCATCACCGTCGAGATCAGCGCATCGTGAAGATCCGGCCGGCACCTCGGTGTGCCGGCCGGGATCTGGTTCTCCCCAGGGTTCCACAAGGTTGTCAACAGGCGCGCCCAGCATTGAACCGATGTTGTCCACAGCCAACGGTGGTGAAATCCCCCTTGATATCCACGATGTCCACTGGTGTCCCACAGGGTGTTCGGGGCAGGCTCGTAAGGTTGCGTGATCAGTGAGGATCAGATGGTTGCATACGACTTGACCGAGACACGGTCGGCGCGGGTTCCACCCCACAATCTTGAAGCTGAAGAGTCGTTGCTGGGAGCCATGCTGTTGTCGCGCGACGCCATCGCCGATGCTGTGGAGACCGCCCGGACCGAACATTTCTACCGTCCGGCCCACGCCCACATTTTCGAAGCCATTTCGAGCCTCTACGCGGCCGGTGATCCGGCCGACCCGGTCACGGTGGCCGAAGAACTCGACCACGCCGGCGTGCTCGAATCCGTGGGTGGGGTCGACGCACTTCTGGCCTTGCAGGTCAACACACCTGCGATATCGAACGCGTCGAAATATGCCCAGATCGTGGCCGAGCGCTACACGCTGCGCCGGCTGATAACGGTGGGCGGAGAAATCGCCGAGGTCGGATACAGCCTTCCCGATGATGTCACCCGTGCGGTCGATGAAGCTGAGAACATGATGTTCCAGGTCGCCCAGGGCCGTGTCGCCGACACCATGGGCGAGATCCGGGACCTCCTCGACGCCACCCTTGATCGGCTGGAGCAGTTATACGAAAACGGACAGGGGATCACCGGAACTCCCACCGGATTCATTGATCTCGATGAGCTCCTGTCGGGCCTTCAACCCAACGCCTTGATCATCGTGGGGGCTCGTCCGGCAATGGGCAAGACCGCCTTCGCCCTCAACATGGCCGCTCATGCCGCGGTTCGGGAGTCGAAGGCCGTGTTGGTGTTCAGCCTCGAAATGGGTCACCTCGAGTTGAGTCAACGCCTCTTGTGTTCCGAAGCCAGCGTTGATGCCAAGAACATGCGTGACGGCAAGCTCAGCGAGGACGACTGGACCCGCATCTCCAACGGCATCGGCAGACTGGCCGAGTCGAAGATCTGGATCGACGACAACCCCAATCTCACGATCATGGAGATCAGGTCCAAGGCCCGCCGACTCAAGAGCAGGGTGGGCGATCTCGGTATGGTCGTGGTCGACTACATCCAACTGATGACCGGTCGTGCCAGCGCGGAGAACCGCCAGGTTGAGGTGGCCGAGATATCTCGCGGTCTGAAAATCCTGGCTCGTGAACTCGAGTGTCCGGTGGTGGGGTTGTCGCAGCTTTCGCGAAATCTGGAGATGAGGGCCGACAAGCGTCCGATGCTGGCCGATCTCCGCGAGTCCGGCTCGATCGAACAGGATGCCGACGTCGTGATGTTTCTCTACCGCGATGAGGTCTACAACCCTGGTACCGACAGCGAAGGCATCGCCGAGGTGATCGTGGCCAAGCATCGCAACGGTCCCACTGGAACCATCCAGCTCGGATTTGTTCCGAGGTTCACGTCGTTCAGAAATCTCACTCGCCGGGCCGACATCTGACGAACATCCACCCGGGTTGGTGAACCCCGGGAAGGGATCAGGTGAGAGGTGTGGGCAGCGAGAACAGGCTTCCCTGTACCAGATCCACACCAGCGGAGATGACCGAAGTCAACTGCTCGAGAGTGTCGAGGGATTTGGCCACCACCTGGTAACCGTCGAGATGCAGCGAGAACACCGTCGACATGAGGATTTCGGCTGCGGGTTCGCTGTCAGCGTGAATCGTCAGCGCCTGGTCGAGCTTCACGATCGACCCGAACGGAAGCCAAGAAGCGTCGAGCGATGTGGCCGAAGCCCGGCCCTGGTGATCGTCGATCGCGATCGCGGCACCGGCGGCGGTCAATGGTTCAAGGCATCTCACTGCCCGCCGGCATGAATCCGATCCCATCCGGTCGGGGATGGTCAAGATGAGCTCTCGTGGTTCGACCCCAACGCGCCTGATCAGTGCGGTCGTGGTGTCCACGAAGTCTTCGGATGCGAGCTGACCTGGCTCGATATTGAGCTCCAAACGAGAACCGCACTCTCGATATGACGAACCTGACCAGGAGGCGAGGGCCAGTTCGGTCGCCCATGATGCGCACGCCTCGGCCAGGCCGAGTTCCTTCGCTAATGGCATCACCAATCCCGGGGCCCAGAGCTCACCGGCGGAGCGACGCCACCTTGTGAGTGCCTCAACGACGTGTACTGCGCCGTCGGTCGTGTCGTGAAGCGGCTGCGCATGTATTTCCACGCGATCCCAAGCGGCGCGGAACTCAGACCGGACATCGGTTGTGGAGTGAATGCCGCGGTGGCCCAACAGATTCATGATCAGAGGATCGGAGCCGGATGGTCGTGAGGTGAGCCGATCTGTGGCAGTCGGTCCGCGTGGCCCACCCAGATGTGACAGAAGTAGGTGCGGGTGGTGGTCCCGGCGGGGCCCAAGGCCGGTGGAGCGCGCCTGTGGGACGGTCCCTGTTGAGTAGCGTCGGCGGCGATGAACCGCATGGTTGGAATCGGACTGGCACTCCTCACCGGTTTCGCCGCGGCGCTGTTCATCGGTCGGATCGTGATCGACGGGCCGCAGCCGGTCGTGTCGGACGGGCGGCCGGTCGACAATCCCTTCCCCGCCGTCGACCATGATCCCGACGCCGCTTCAGATCTGATCGACGCCTGGGCCCGGTGGCGAACATCCACATTTGTGGTCGACGGCACCTGGACCAGGACTCTCGATTCGGGTGGACCGCCCCTGACCGGACCGGTTCATGTTGTTCAGAAACCACCCCGACGGCTGGTCGAGCGCCTCGGCGCCAGGGTGGAGCTGCTCGATGACCGGGTGGCGTCATGCGACCCGGCCGGCGAAACCGATCAACCGACCGGGCCGTGCGCGGTCGGCTCCACCGGAATGACCTACCAACAAAGGGTCGAATCCGAGCTGGCACTGGTGAGCGGATATGTGAGCGGCGAGACGAGGATCTACGATGTTGCTCGCGGCCTGATCAGTGGCTGCTACCGAGCCGAACTGACCGCGGCGGCGCTGGGATCGCCGTGGGGGCGATGGTCGGAATTCTGTTTCGACCCGGCCAGCGGTGCTCTGGTGTCGAGCAGAGTTCGTCGACGATCAGCGGTCGATGTGGAAATCGACAAGGTGACATCGACGGTGGTCACCGATTCCGACTTTCCAGCGGGCTGAACCACCGTTTGGTTCAAACCGGATTGAGAGGGGGGCGGAGGCTGAATGAGTGCGCCAGCACCCTGGAAAAGCGCTGGTGGCGATGCGTTGGAGGGAGTATTCAACCCCCACCCTTCCTCTCTGCGGCCGACGGGGGCGATTCCGCCGACCACTACCTCTATCGGCGCAGCGCGGCTCACCGTTGAGAAGATTCGACATGAACTTCGCGCGGACGACCAGAAAATGTCGAAAGCCCGCAGGTTGGTGCGGGGCTTGAGGTGAGATCGGGCGGTAGCCGGATGAGTGCGCCAGCACCCTGGAAAAGCGCTGGTGGCGATGCGTTGGAGGGAGTATCTGACTCCCGCCCGATCTCTTGGCTTTGGGGGGCGAATCCCTCAGCCGCTATGACTATCGGATTGGAGGGCCTGCCCTTGAGATCGGAATCGGACAACAGTCCGTTTGGCCCGGATGTGTCATGTCAATGGTAAGCGGCGAGACTGCGGTGTCGTTCAAATCGGAGGTGTCTGGTGTTTCTCGGTGCTGATCTCTTGGCTTGGTTGGTGCTTGCGATCGGCGGGGCAATGGCCGCGGGAAACCTGGCTGCGGTTGTCCGCCCCCCCGAAAAGAAGATCTCCGATGACGACCTCGATCAGGCACCTCTGATCAGAAGCCTCATATTCGTTGTCGTGGGACTGGTGGCATCAGTGTGGGCGATTGCCAGTCTCTTGAATGGATGATCTGATCATTGCCGCCAACGAGGCGGTCGTTTCGACCCTAAGGCCCGCGCCGCCTCTCTGAAGTCGTCTTCGGTCATCATCTGTTCAAGGCGGCGGCCCGCATCTCTGACCGATTCTGATGGGTCGAGGTTTATGGTGTCGAGAGCGATCTGGCGCTTGGTCGCCGAAAGGGCATGCGGACTCACCTCCGTGGCCACCGTGTTGGCGTAGTCGATGGCATGGTCGATCACCGATCCGCGTGGCTGGAGGCCGTTCACCAGACCCATACGGAGTGCTTCGGTGGCATCGAATGTGCGGCTTGAAAGCAGGATGTCGTTGGCGTATCCAAGCCCGACGATCCTGGGCAACAACCACGACAGGCCGTATTCGGCGGGAAGATTGAGCTTGCCATGGGCGGTCGTGAACCTTGCCCCTTCGGTCGCGAAGCGGATGTCGCACCAGCATGCCAGCGCCAGCCCCACGCCGGCCACGGCCCCGTTGATGGCGGCTACCGACATGGTCTCCATGCCGAGGAAGTAGGTGAAGTCGGCATCGAACTCGGTACGCACCCCATAACCGGGCCGGGCCAGATCAGTCGGAGTCCCGGGGTCGTATCGACCTCGATCGGCGTGACCCTCCAGGGCTTTGGCGTCGGCTCCCGGACAGAACGCGTTGCCGGCCGGGTCGCCGGCGATCACCACCACCCGGAGATCAGGGTCGCTTTCGATGACTTGGAGGCAGTGTCGCAACTCTGTGTGCATTCGGCCTGTCCAGGCATTGTGGCGTTCCGGCCGGGACAGCAGAATTGTGGCCACTTGGTCGTGGGAGCTGAACTTGATGGTGTGTAGTTCCATGGCGATCTCCGCATTGCTGCATCAGGATTGCCCGCAACCCGGGCGTACGGAGACGTTAGGGTGCCCGACGATGTTGGATGGTGTTGTGCGTTTCATACGGCGGTCCACCAAGGCCGTCGTCGCGGTGTTGATGCTGTTGATGGCCTCAACGATGCCGGCGTTGGCGCAGCCGACGGTTCGACCAGACAACCCGGACGTGATCGTCAACGCATCCACCCGCTACGTGTTCGACGCGGAGGCCGGATCGGTATCGGTCTCGGTGGAGTATCTGTTGGTCAATTCCTCCACCGATGTCCCGGTGACGCAGCTCAACGAGAGTCTTCCGGTTGCCGCCAGGGATATCGAGGTTCGATCCGGCAGCCAACCCCTGGGCGCAGTGAGGATCGGCACATCCGGCAACACCGGAAACTGGATCATTCCCCTGGTCACGGTGTTGCGTCCCGGCCGAAGCGTGAACGTGTCTCTCAACTACACACTCCTGACCGACGACCCCTCCGATCCCGAGTCGACCGTCGTGATCAACCCGGCCTACATCTCATTGCCGGTGTCGTCGGTCGGCGGACCCGATGGTGCCCACTCGGTGGAGATTTCCCTGCCAGCCGGGTTCACGGTCATCGACTCGCCGGGGTTCGTCGAGACCGACAGTCCTGATTCTCTGGTCCTCACGGACGCCGGCGCATCGGCGCCCTACTCGCAGGTGAGAATCCTTGCCACCAACACCTCGAATCTCATGAAAACCGCCGTGAGGGATCTCGGCGTGGAGATCGACGTGAAGGGCTGGCCCGATCATTCCGCGTGGTCGAGGCTCATGTCGGATGCCACCTCCTCGATCGTGCCTCAGCTCACAGATTGGTTCGGTCCCCCTCCCATCGATGTGATCGAAATCATCGAGGGGGCAGCCGACGCGTACCCGGAGTTGGTCGTCGGAGAGCCGCTCGACGGTCGCGTCTCGCTGGTGATCACACCAACTTCTGATGCCGGTGATCTGGGGCGACAATTGGCTGGGGTATGGATGGGCACGGTGCTGCCGGATGTTCCCTGGTTCGGGGCCGCGGCCATCGACTCGTTTGGCACCACGGTGGCGCGGGCCTTTGATCCTGAGGCGTCGTCTCCCGATGAGACTGCGGTCGGTTTCGATTCCACCGCACACGTCGTGGTCGACTCGCTGCTGGGAGAGATCGGCGGTGGCAACCTCGCGGGAGTGATCAGCGCGGTCGAGGCAGGCGAGTTCACGTATCCGGGTCCCGGTGCCGATACCGCCGATCCGCTTCCCAGCGACTGGCACACGCTCCTCGACACGCTCCGAAACAGGGGTGGGAGCGTCAACGCCGAGAGCCTGTTCCGACAGATGCTCACCGAACTGTCCGATCTGGATTCTCTCGATCAACACACATCGGCACTGACCAGATACGACAAGCTGACCAGCGAGGCCGGGGGCTGGAAGCTCCCGATCTGGGTGCGCCTGCCGCTGGCGGAATGGGATTTCGACCGTTTCGACGCTCGCCGCGTGGAGATCGAGACGACCTTGACCGACGCCGCTGTGTTGTCCGAGGAGGGCGACACCGCCCAAATCGACCTTGGGGAATACGTAAAGAATTCCTTCGAGCGGGCCACCACCGGAATGGACGACACGAACTCGCTGATAGCCGACCAGCGGGCGGCCCTGGATGCCATTCTGGAGACCAGGTTGGTGATCGAGTCGAATTCCGGCCTGATCTCACGAATCGGGCTGATCGGTACCGATGTTGCTGCCCGGCGCAGTGAGATCGAGGGATCGTTCAGGGCCGGCCGATTCGATATCACCCGAGAGTTGTCACGAAAGCTGATCAAGACAATCGAGGGTTCCGGGGCCCGGGGTGTTCTCAGGCTGGTGATTCCCTCGCTGGTGATCACCGCGATCGGGTTCCTGATCGCCGAGGTGGTGAAGCGTCGCAGGTCCGGGTCGGTTTCAGGTGGCAAAGAGGTCCTCGAACCTGGCGCGTAGCCGGTTCTTGAGGACTTTGCCCATGGCGTTTCTGGGCAATTCGTCGACCACCTCGAAGGCTTTCGGATGCTTGTAGCCGGCGAGGGTCTGATCAAGGCCGAGCGAAACGTCGTCGCCTCCGATCTTGTCGTTGATGACGGCCACCGCCACCACGGCCTCCCCGAGATCGGGATGGGGAACACCGATAACCGCTGATTCGACCACACCATCGATCTGATTGATGGCCGACTCGATCTCGAGTGGGTGAATGTTTTCTCCACCGCTGATGATCATGTCGCCCATCCGCCCCTCGAGAGTGAGTCGGCCGTCGGCGGAGAGTCGTCCGATGTCCCCGGTGATGAACCAACCGTCGGAGCGGAACGCGCTTCTGGTTGCGTCTCTGTTCCTCCAGTAGCCGGAGAAAAGGTGAGGTCCCCGTATCTCGACCGTCCCATTGGCATCGACCTCCGAGATGTTGCCGGAGTCGTCGGTGGTGCGGACCTGGTATCCGCTGAGCGGATAGCCGACGGTACCGGCGACACGAGCGCCGTCGAAGGGATTCGATGTGATGATGCCGGCTTCGCTCATGCCGTAGCGTTCGCACAGTTGATGTCCGGTCCGCTGCTCGAACGTGTCGAACGCCGAAGCGGAAAGAGGTGCTGAGCCGGAGGTGAACAGCCGCATTCGACCGCAAAGGTCGGAGTTGAACCGTTGATCGGCGAGCAGGCGGTGGTAGTGGGTGGGGACACCCATCACCATGGTCGACTCCGGAATCAGCCCGAGTACGGCGTCGACATCGAATCTGGGCAGAAAATGAATCGGAACTCCGCCGAGCATGGCGCAATGAAGGGCCACGAACAGACCGTGGACGTGGAATATGGGGAGCATGTGGAGCAGCACGTCATCGGGAGAGCATTGCCAAGTCGTGTAGAGCGCCTCCGCATTGTGGCGAATGTTGGCGTGGGTCACCATGGATCCCTTGGGGCGACCGGTGGTCCCCGAGGTGTAGACCAAAGCTGCCAGATCATGGTCGTCCCTGAACACCGGCGGCATCGGGTTGAGAGACGATGAGAGGTCGGTCAGTGTGCCGGAGCCATCGGTGTCGAGAGTCAGAAGCGGAATCGACGGGTGGAGCTCCCGGCTGCTTTCCGCCCGGGCGGATGTGGCGACCAACACGGACGGATCGGAGTCGTCGATGTAGTAGCCGACCTCGTTGGGAGTGAATGATGGGTTGAGAGGAACGTGCACCGCCCCGGATTGGAGGCACGCCAGGTAGAGGGCCACAGCCCAAGGCGACTTCTCAACCTGTACCAAAACCCTGCTTCCCGGCTTGGCCCCCGCCTCGGTGAGAGCTGAGGCCATACGGGCCGCGGTTTCGTACAGTTGACCGTAGGTGATGGTTGGCCCATCCGGAACGATCAGACATGGAGATCCGAACCTGGCGGCCGTGCGCTGCTGAAGGACAGAAGCAAAGTTGTCGTTGGGCCCCCTCATGACCCGACTTCGCTCTGGGCTTCGATATCCATGGACTCGACTCATTTTCCGCATACCGTTCCGGCGCGTGAACCCGCTCGGTGGCTAGGTGATATTGCGTGCAAATGGCTCGCATTGCAAGCCGGCCCGCGAAAATGGCTTTCGGGGCATGCATGCGGCCGGGGGTTCGGCCTTGAGACCCGGCGGGTCAGGAGTCAGTTACGGGCCACATCCTTCCAGGGGATGCCCTTGTCGACCCGCGGTTCGCCCGGAAGACCGAGGATCTGTTCACCGAGAATGTTGCGCATGATTTCCGATGTGCCGCCCTCGATCGAGTTGGCGCGGGCCCGCAGGAAGGCGTAACCGACAGAACCCGAACCACCGGTGAGATTGACGCCACCCGGGCGACGGTAGGTGTAGTCGAAACCGATCTGGCCGGCCATGCCTTGCAGTTCGATGCAGAAGGAGAAAATGTCCTTGTTGAGTTCGGAGCCGATCATCTTGCCGACCGAACCCTCCGGGCCTGGCTGACCCTTGCTGGCGTTCTGTCCGGCTCGGACATTGGTGAGACGCAGCACTTCGGCGTCGACCCACAGCTTCATCACATGATCACGCCTGGCGTCGGTTCTTTCGGTTTCGGGCAGTTTGTTCCAGATATCGACGAGCACCGATATAGGTCCGCTTCCGGTCTTGGGGGCAGCCCCGCCTCCGCCGCCGCCGATGGCGGTGCGCTCGTTCATGAAGGTGGTGAGCGCGGCCCGCCAGCCTTCGCCGCGATCGCCGATCCGCAGGTCGTCGGGAACCCGCACGTCGGTCATGTAGACCTCGTTGAACTCGGCCTCGCCGGTGATTTGGCGCAGGGGACGCACCTCGACGCCCGGTGCGTGCATGTCGAGGGCGAAGTAGGTCATGCCCTTGTGCTTGGGCATGTCGGGGTCGGTTCGGGTGACGAGCATCCCCCAGTCGGCAATGTGGGCCAGCGTGTTCCATACCTTCTGACCGTTGATGATCCATTCGTCGCCGTCCTTGACGGCCTTGGTGCCCAGCCCCGCGAAGTCGGATCCGGCGCCGGGTTCGGAGAACAGCTGACACCACTTCTCCTCACCGGTGAACATCGGGCGCAGGAAGCGCTTCTTCTGCTCCTCGTTTCCGTGGGTGAGGATGGTTGGTCCGGCCAGCGCGATGAAGAACGTCGACGGGTCGAGGGGGGCGGCGCCGGCCTCGCGAAGGCGTTTGTCGACCACTCGTTGAAGCTGCGGGCGCACCCCTAGGCCGCCGTGACCCTCGGGATGGGTCACCCATGCGAGACCATGGTCGAATTGATGACCGCGGAACTCGGCATAGCTCTCCTTGGTTGGATCGTGGGCGGCGAGGAGGGCATCGCGTGCTGCCTCGACTGCGGCTTGCTCAGTGTCGGAGGTGGGTGTTGTCGACGTCATGTTGTCAGTCTGCCTGTCAGATCATTGCTTGGTCCAAACGGCGCGACACGTGTCGGTCATTGCCTCGACATTCCCTCCCTCATCTGGGCTTCGCGGGCCATTTGATCGCGACGGGACACAAGCTGAATGTCGAGCTGTCGTAGCCTGCCGGTGAACGGGAATGGCCCCGCGTATTCGAGGCTCACCGGCGAGCCGGCGTCGTAGCCGATGCTGGCTCCAACCGATGAGATGGTGCCCATGAGCCATGGGATCGTGGTGTGACCGGCCTCGTCGCCGTCGATGAGCAATCTGACCGTGGCGCTGCGATCATCGTTCCGTCTGAGCTCAACCGAGAGACTGGTCGCTCCGGCCGGTATCGGAACGGTCGATCTGGCAACGGTGTGGTTGTCGAAGGCGTTGTAGTCGAACAGCAGGTGGCCGTCCTTGACGAAGAACGACACTCCGGAGTTCTGGGTGCCGGTGGCGTAGAGGACCCCGTCGGCAGAATCGTAGGGATCGATTGCCGCCGACATGTCGAAGCTGCGCCCGCCTATGGGTGCACCGGCTTGTGCCGGTAGTGGCGCCATGGGCGGACGATAGGTGTAGTGACGGTCTGACGGGTGGGGGGAGTTGTCCCGGAACCTCGATGTGAACAGCTCCGCCAAACGGTCATCAAGCGGCAGCACTCCGTGTCGGTCGGCTTCATCCCACCACATGTCAATCAGTTCGGCGAGCTTCTCGGGGTGGCTCGTGGACAGATCGTTGCACTCCGAAGGGTCCTGTTCGACGTGGTACAGCTCCCACACGTCGGCTTCGAAGTCGGTGCCGGCGGAGTGGCGGGTGACGGCTTTCCAGCCCTCGTGCCACAGGCCGCGGTGGCCGACCATCTCGTAGTACTGGACCTGCTTGCGGGTGGGCTCGTCGGGCAGATCGAACGAATATGCGAACGAGGTACCCGACACCGGAATCTGATCAAGGCCCTTGAGGCTCGTGGGGGGCTCGACCCCCAGGGTTTCGTAGATGGTGGCCACCACATCGTTGACGTGGTGGAATTGTTTGCGGAGCCCGC
>JAJRXJ010000362.1 GCA_024276355.1 Actinomycetes bacterium
CCGATATTCGCCGAGCTGCATTACCTGGCCGGTCAGGCCTCACGTCGCTGCACCACCGAGGCCAGCCTCGAGTTTTTCAGCAGGGTCTTCTGGTTCACTCTCGAGTTCGGTGTGGTCGACGAAGACGGTCAACCGAAGGCCTACGGGGCCGGCTTGGCATCCTCCGTCGGCGAACTCCAGCAGTTCCGCAACGCCGAAATCCGTCCCTTCGACATCGCCGAAATGGGCACCCTCGACTACGACATCAACCATTATCAACCGGTGCTGTTCTCCGTGCCCTCGATCGGATGGCTCCACGATGAGCTGGGTGACTTCTTCGCGTCGTACACCACCGAGGTCTACGAGGAGCTCTACGAGGGCAGGCTCACAGCATCGGCGTCGTGATGGTCCGATCGATCAGGGGCACGCCCGGACGGTAGACGAGGTGGTGGTAGCTCGGTGCTGCCAGCACCAGCATGTCGGCGCGTTTTCCGGTTGAGATCATCCCCACGTCGGTCCTCCGCAGCGCCGCGGCCCCACCGACGGTGGCCGCTCGTATCGCCTCCTCGATGGTCATGTTCATGTCGCGCACGGCGAGCGCGATGCACAACGACATCGACGTGGTGTAGCTCGAACCGGGGTTGCAGTTGGTGGCGATGGCCACCTTCACCCCGGCGTCGATGGCCCGACGGGCATCCGGGTAGGGCTGGCGTGTCGAGAAGTCGGTGGCCGGGAGATAGGTGGCCACGGTGTCGGAGGCGGCGAGGGCTTCGATGTCGGCATCGGTCATGAAGGTGCAGTGATCCACCGAGGCGCAGCCCATCGCCACCGCCAATGCCACCCCCGGGCCGTGGCCGAGCTGGTTGCCGTGGAGACGCAGACCGAGGCCCTTGGCGCGCCCGGCCTCCAGCACTGCTCGGCTCTGATCGGCGTCGAACGCACCGGTCTCGCAGAACGCGTCGATCCATCGGGCGTTTGGCGCGGCCTCGTCGAGCATCCGCCCACACACGAGATCCACATAGTCGTCGGTACGGCCCGCGAATTCCGACGGCACGAGATGGGCGCCCATGAACGTGGTCTCCGGGGTGAACCGACCGGCCACATCGAGTATGCGGGCCTCGTCGTCGACGTTGAGGCCATAACCGCTCTTGATCTCCACCGTGGTGATTCCGGCCGCCCGAGCCTCCGCTATCCGCGTTGAGGTCGCCGCGACAAGCTGGTCTGTGGAGGCCGCCCTGGTGGCTTCGGTGGTGACCCTGATACCTCCACCGTCGTAGGGGCGACCGGCCATGCGACTGGTGAACTCGGCGGCCCTGTCGCCGGCAAACACGAGATGGGTGTGGGAGTCGACGAAACCCGGGATCACGCACATGCCCTCGGCATCCACGCGCTCGTCGGCGACCTGGCCGGATGGGCCTACCGAGACGACCACACCGTCTTCGTGAACCACCGATGCATTCTCGATCACTCCGAGCGGACCCTGACCGATCTCGGCGGAGTTGGTGACGAGAATGCCGATGTTGTCGAGGACTGTGGTGGTCATCTCATCGCCTTTCTCAGTTCCCCGACGACGTCGATGCTGGTGTGGTGGCCATCGGAGACCACCAACCGCCCGCCCACGACCACGTGGGTGACATCGGCTGCGCCGGCAGCGTAGATGGTGCCGGCCAGCAGGTCTGCGTCGGGTATCCCGGCCATTCGGGGATTGTCGAGCGACACCGTGGTGAAGTCGGCCAGCCGGCCGATGTCGAGTCGACCCCCACCGGGCCAGCCGAGGGACTCATAGCCACCGGCGGAGGCCGCATGAAGTAGATCGACGGGGGAGTGGTGACCCCTGACCATTTTGTCGAGCCTTTCGTCGAGTTCCATGGCCCGGGCCTCCTCAAAGGGGTCGATGACCGCGTGGGAGTCGCTCCCCAATGCCAATCGAACGCCTTCAGCCGACATCTTGCGGGCCGAGCCCACACCGTCGGCGAGATCACGTTCGGTCGTGGGGCACATGCAGACCGTCGAGTCGCTCCGGGCGAGTTGCTTGAGATCACCGGGCTCGAGGTGGGTGGCATGGACCGCGGTGAACCGCTCGCTCAGTGCGCCGTGCCGAGCGAGCAGCGACGTGGGGGAGAGTCCGTGAACGGCCAGGCACTGCTCATTCTCGACGGGCTGTTCGGAAAGATGGGCATGGAGCGGGGCGGTTACCCGCCACGACCATGTGGCGATCGTCTCGATGGAGTCCGGGTCGACGGCGCGCACCGAGTGGATGGCACCGCCGACCCGGGCCATGCCCACCGGTTCGATCCGGGAGACGCGCTCAATCCAGCTCCGGGCGCTGCCGTCGCCGAAGCGCTGCTGCTCGGCGGCCAGGGGCACGTGCCCCCCGGACGCCAATCCGCCGTGCAGGTAGCACGTGTCGAGCAGCGTGATCCGGATGCCGGCTTCGGCGGCAGCGCGAAGGACGGCATGGCCCATCTCGTTCGAATCGTGGTAGGGCACCCCACCGGCTTGATGGTGGAGGTAGTGGAATTCACCCACGACGGTGATGCCGGCCAGCAACATCTCGCCGAACGTGGCCCGGGCCAGTCGATGCATGCGCTCCGGATCGATGGTCGCCGCCAGCGCGTACATCTGCTCGCGCCAATCCCAGAAGGTGGTGTGCATGTTGCCGGCACCCTCCGTGCGGCCGCGGAGCGCCCTCTGAAACACGTGGCTGTGGGCATTGGCCATTCCTGGGAGCGTGATCCCTGGCAGAACGGCCGCGCCCGGGGGAGCGGAATCAACCACCCTCATCGAGGAGATCGCTCCCGAATCGACCTCGATCAGCAACCCGGTCTGCACCGATCCGTCGCCGAGCCAGGCGTGTTCGCACCAGTACGATTCGGTGGTCACGATCCCACACGGTCTACGAACTCGGTGATCCTCGCCACGAAGGCGTCGCGCTGGTGGAGTTCGAATTCCTCCCAGGTCGACAGCGTGCGGGGATCGGTGAGGCGGTCCACGAACAGACGGCCGTCGAGATGGTCGCACTCGTGTTGCATGGTTGCGGCTGTGAGGCCGTGAAGCAGATTCTCGTGCGACGCGCCGTCACGACCGAGATATCGGAGCCGAATGTGGACGTGGCGCGTCACATCGCCTCTCAGGGGCACTGAGAGACATCCTTCGTTCACCACCACGGTCTCGTCGCCCACGGGCTCGAGAACGGGGTTGATGAGCACCGTCAGCGGAATGCGGGGCTTGTAGGGATAGCGGGGATTGTCTCCCACCTCGACCACCGCGATTCGTTTGGGAACCGACACCTGGTTGGCGGCGATACCAGCACCGTTCGCGTGGCGCATGGTGTCGATCATGTCGTCGATCAGTTGTTGCGTGGCGGGATCACCGAGCTCCTCTTCGGTGACCTCCACCGCACGGGTACGCAACACCGGGTCGCCGATCATCGCGATGGGCCTCACCGCCATGGTCAGCCCTCGGTCATCGGGACGCGGACGCCGCGCTCGGCGGCGACCTCCACGGCTCGCTCGTAGCCGGCATCGACGTGACGCATCACACCGGTGCCGGGATCGTTGGTGAGGACCCGTTCGAGCTTCTGCGCGGCCAGATCGGTGCCATCGGCCACGCTCACCTGACCCGAGTGGACCGACCGCCCGATGCCCACGCCGCCGCCGTGATGGATGCTCACCCATGTGGCGCCCGACGAGGTGTTGAGCATGGCATTGAGCAGCGGCCAGTCGGCGATGGCGTCGGATCCGTCGGCCATGTCCTCGGTCTCGCGGTAGGGGGATGCCACCGAACCGGCGTCGAGATGATCGCGACCGATCACGATCGGGGCCTTCAACTCGCCCGAGCGAACCATGTCGTTGAAGCGCAGACCGAGCCGGTGCCGTTCGCCGTAGCCCAGCCAGCAGATGCGAGCCGGAAGCCCCTCGAAGGCCACCCTCTCGCCGGCCATGCGAATCCACCGGCCGAGGGGCTCATCATCGGGGAACTCCTCGAGCACGGCCCGGTCGGTGGCCGCAATGTCGGCGGGATCGCCCGAGAGCGCCACCCAACGGAACGGTCCCTTGCCCTCGCAGAACAACGGTCTGATGTAGGCCGGGATGAACCCCGGATAGTCGAAGGCCCGCTCACATCCGCCGAGCTGGGCCTCGGCGCGAAGGCTGTTGCCGTAGTCGAACACCTCGGCGCCCGCGTCCATGAACCCGACCATCGCATCCACATGGGCGGCCATCGACAGCCTCGACCGACGGGTGAACTCCTCGGGGTCGGTGGCGCGCAGATTGGTGATGGCCTCGTCGCTCATGTCGTGGGGCACATACGACAGGGGATCATGCGCCGAGGTCTGGTCGGTGACGATGTCGGCCTCCACGCCATCGGCAAGCATTCTCGGCAGCATCTCGGCAGCGTTGCCGATGAGGCCCACCGACAACGGCCGCCGCTCGGCCCTGGCCGCCGCACACCTTCTGATCGCGTCGTCGTAACCGTCGGCGATCTCGTCGAGGTAGCGATGGTCGAGGCGACGCTGGGCCCGCTCGGGATCGACCTCCACGCACAGGGCCACTCCGTCGTTCATGGTGATGGCCAGCGGCTGCGCACCGCCCATTCCGCCCAGGCCGGCGGTGACGGTGAGGGTGCCGGAGAGGCTTCCCCCGAAACGGCGCCTGGCTATCTCGGCGAAACACTCGTAGGTGCCCTGGAGGATCCCCTGGGTGCCGATGTAGAT
The DNA here is from genome assembly GCA_024276355.1 of Actinomycetes bacterium. GTDB lineage: Bacteria > Actinomycetota > Acidimicrobiia > Acidimicrobiales > Aldehydirespiratoraceae > SZUA-87. The sequence continues at coordinate 4,694 of JAJRXJ010000362.1, forward strand.
CCAGGATCCGGCGGTCATCTGGCCGTACATGGTGAGGCCCTGGTGTTCGAGCCGGCGGAACTCGTCCCAGTTGGCCCAGTCGGGTACCAGGTTGGAGTTGGCGATCAAGACCCGTGGTGCCCATTCGTGGGTCTGGAACACGCCGACGGGCTTGCCCGACTGCACCAGCATCGTTTCGTCTCCGCGCAGGGTCCGCAGTGTCCGCAGCATCGAGTCGTAGGCCTCCCACGAGCGGGCCGCCCGACCGGTGCCGCCGTAGCCCACCAGATCCTCGGGGCGTTCGGCCACCTCGGGATCGAGGTTGTTCTGCAACATCCTGTAGGCGGCTTCCTGGGCCCAGCCCAGGCAATCGAGCGCGGTCCCTCTCGGGGCCGGGCCGGTGGTTCGCGGTGTGGCCATGGGGAGTCCTCGTGTCGGCGGCCTGATGGTTGCAAGTCTGGACACCGCGCGCCTATGTTGTCAACCACTGACCGCTGCATTTCACTGGATGAAACTATCGTGACCAGCCAAGAGTCGAGTCTCCAGCTCCCGAGATCGGCGGAGAGGTCGCTGAGCCTGCTCGACCATGTGGTCACATCGGGCCGGTGCACCCTCACCGAGGCCGCCGAAGCCGCCGACCTTCCGGTGAGCACCACCCTCCGGCACCTCCTCGCCATGCAGAAGGCCGGATTCCTCGATCGCGACGCCTCCGGGGTCTTCAGTGCCGGCCCCGAGTTCCTCCGTCTGGCGTTCCTGGCCACATCCACCGGGCCCCATGCCCGGCTAGCCGAAGCAGCCCGACCACACCTGCGTCGTCTCACCAACACCACCGAGGAGTCCACCTACCTGGCGATCCGCGACGGATCCATGGCCGTCTACACGGCATGCGTCGAGGGCACCCGGGCTGTCCGCCACGTCGGGTGGGTGGGCCACACCGTGCCCCTGACCGGCTCGGCCGTCGGTGTCTCTCTCACCACCCTCGATCGTTCCGGCCCGCCGGCGGTGCGTACCGGCGTGGTCGAGCCCGATGTCACCGCGGTGGCTGCACCGATATTCGGCGACGGGCCCGCTCCACTGGCCGCGATCTCGGTGATCGGGCCTTCGGGCCGACTCACCGCCGACCGACTCGCCGCCACCATCGACGCCGTCTCGGCCACCCGCATGGCGATCGAAGCCGAGATCACCGATCCGGCCGCAGACACCGCCCACACCAGCCCGGCACGGCCCAATGCCCAGGAGGCCTCATGACAATCGCACTCGACGGACCTGGCGTCACCATCGCCGACGTGGTGGCTGTCGCCAGGGGAGGGGAGAGCGTCGAGCTCACGCCGGCCGCCATCGCCCGACTCGACAACGCCCGCGAGATCGTGAAACGACTCGCCGAGGGGGAGCCCACCTACGGTGTGTCCACCGGGTTCGGATCGTTGGCCACAGTGGCGATCCCGCCCGAAAAGCGGGCCGAACTCCAGGCGTCACTGGTGCGCTCTCACGCAGCCGGTATGGGCGATCCGGTTGAGCGTGAGGTCGTTCGGGCCATGGTCTTCCTGCGGGCCCGCACACTCGCTCTGGGGTCCAGCGGAGCTCGACCCCTGGTGGCCAACGCACTCCTGGATCTCATCAACAACGACATCACACCACTGGTGCCCGAATACGGCTCGCTGGGTGCCAGTGGGGACCTCGCCCCGCTGGCCCACGTCGCCCTCGCCCTGCTGGGGGAGGGCACCGTCGAACATGCCGGTCGGCTGAGCCCGGCCGCCGACGCCCTGAGTGCCGCCGGGCTCGAACCGATCGCCCTCGTCGAGAAGGAGGGACTGGCTCTCACCAACGGCACCGACGGCATCCTCGGAATGCTGTGTCTGGCCGCCCACGACGCCGCTGAACTGCTCAAGCAGGCCGACATCGTCGCTTCACTCACGGTTGAGGCCCTGATGGCGACCGATCGGGCCTTCGCCGCCGACCTGCAGGCCCTGCGTCCGCACCCCGGACAGGGCACCAGCGCATCCAATCTGCGAAGGGTGCTGGCGGGATCGCCGATCGTCGCCAGCCACCGCAGCGACGACGCCAGGGTCCAGGACGCCTACTCGATTCGCTGCACGCCTCAGGTCAACGGGGCGGCACGCGACACGCTCGACCACGTTGTCACCGTGGCCGGATGGGAGTTGTCGTCGGCCATCGACAATCCGATGGTCCTGCCCGACGGCCGGGTCGAGTCGTGCGGAAACTTCCACGGCGCACCGCTGGGGTTCGCGGCCGACTTCCTCGCCATCGCTCTGGCCGAAGTGGGCGCGATCGCCGAGCGTCGGCTGGATCGGATGCTCGACAAGACCAGAAACCACGGTCTGGCGCCGTTCCTCGCCGACGACCCCGGGGTTCACAGCGGGATGATGATCGGCCAGTACACGGTGGCCTCCATGTGCGCCCACAACCGGCGGCTGGCCGCACCGGCCAGCGTCGACTCGATGCCCACATCGGGAATGCAGGAAGACCACGTGTCGATGGCATGGGGCGCGGTTCGCAAGCTCCGCATCGTGGTCGACAATCTTCGCCGGATCCTGGCCGTCGAGATGGTCGCCGCGGCCCGGGCCATCGATCTGCGCAGTCCGCTCAAGCCTGCCGACGCCACGTCGGCGGCCATCGAAGCTCTCCGCGCCGCTGTGCCCGGTCCGGGTCCCGACAGGTTCCTTTCGCCGGAGATTCAGTCCGCCGAGGAAATGCTGCGCAACGGCAGCATCACCTCGGCGGTGGAGAGCGTGACCGGGCCGCTCGACTGACTCAAGCACCTACCCCACATAACGCCGGAAATCATCGTTATGTAAAGTAATCCGGAGATCCCCCGAAACCAGGGTTCACACTCGGTTCTGCAGTTCCTTGAGCGATTCGTCGTAGACAGCCGGATCGCGACGGAGGCGCACCACTCGCTGCCAGGGTCGGTAGCTGTAACCGAGCGGCAGCGTGATGATGTGGACCAGACGGGTGAACGGAAACACCGCCAGAAAAGCGATGAAACCGAACACGTGAGCCTGGAGCGCGAACGGCAACGGGGCGATGAATTCGGGCTGGGGGTGGAACGAGAACAACGAGCGAACATAGGGGACCATCACCGAAGTGCCCCAGAACGAGCCCCATCGGTAGCCGACCGCAATCCAGATCCCGGTGAGTATCTGCACGCCCACGATCCCCAACACCACGAGATCCATGGTCTGGGTGACCGCACGGATACGGCCGGTTGAGAGACGACGCCAGATCAGAAGCCCGATGCCGACCGCGGCCCACAGGGCCAACGCCAGCCCGGTTATCTCGAGGAGGTAGAGGCGCACGGGCACGCCGTCCCACCATCGCACGGTTTGGGGAAGAGCCAGCGCGAACAGGTGGAACGTCAGGATCGACGAGAGCCCCCAATGAAACGGGATGGACCCCCAGTAGAGCTTTCGGCTCTCCAGGAGCTGCGACGAGAGTGAGGACACGCTGAAGGGGTGGAGCTTCCAGCGAAAGAAGGTGACGAACACGGCCAGTCCGGCCGCCACGTAGGGCAGGACTCCGAATACGAACTCGTTTGTGGTCATCGATTTGTTCCGATCGACAAGGTGTTGAGGTCTTCAATCACACCGCTGGTAGCGGAGAGGAGGTGCCGGTAGGGGTTCTTGGCATCGGCCTTCACCAGCACCTCTCGCATGGTGGAGACCGAATCGGCGATTACGCCCAACAGATCATCAAGCGGCGCTCTGGTGGAGGCCAGGTAGCGCAGAACCGGTTCGATGTGGTCGGGCAACTCACCGAGCAGGTCGACTCCGCAACGTTCCATGTCTCGCTTGAGGTCGGCCATGAACTCGCCGCGGCGATAGTTCTCGCCCCATGCAACGTGGCCGACATAGGGCACGAACTTGGGTGAGAGATCAAGAGTGGCGGTGTGGAGCTCCTCCCACTCCCCCAGCTCGAGCTTCTCCATCTCGGCCAGGAATGCATCCATGTGAGTGCGCACCACTCCCCTGGTGAACTCCGACACCGCCCGTTTCAGCTCATCGAGCTGAAACGGTGTCGGATACCGGTAGCCGAGCGCCACGACCTCGGAGGCATGCATCACGGCCCCCTGTGAGCGGCCTGGATGTAGCCCAAGCCGGTCTCGCCCTTGTGAGCCAAGGGGTCGTTGATCTCCTCGATCGACATTTCCCGGTGGTACGGCGGGAACACGAAGCGATCTTCGATGGTGGGCAGGGTGGTGAGCTTGTAGATGTCTTCGGCATCGTTGACGCTCAACCCCACCTGGGCCAACATCTCGATGGTCTCGGCATCGAGCTCGGTGCCGTCGAGGCTCTGGCGGCGCTTGTAGGTACGAATCGACAGCATCGTGCGAAGGATCCGACGAATCGGCTCCTCATCGCCGATCGAGAACAGGTTGGCGAGATACTTGATCGGCAACCGGGCCTTGTCGAGTTGATCGAGCAGCTCGAAGTCCTTGCGCTCCTCGGGCAGGTCGAGCTTCACCAGATTGGACTCGATGGTGCTCACAACCGGCGACATCGGCGGGATGTAGAACATCATGGCACCGGTGCGGTACTCGGAGTGGAGTGGCAACGCCATCCCCCATTCCTTGACGAACTTGTAGACCGGCGAGTTGCGGGCGGCATCGATCCAGCCGTCGTCTATGCCGGAGGCCGCTGCCGCCTTGACCACGTCGGGGTCGTGGGGGTCGAGGATCATGCCCAAGTGGGCGTCGAGCAACTCGTCGTCGGGCTTGGACACCATGTCGGAGATCTTGTCGGCGTCGTAGAGCAGAACACCCATGTAGCGAATGCGCCCGACACACGAGTGGGCACAGGCCGGCGCTTGGCCGGTCTCCATTCGGGGGAAGCAGAGAATGCACTTCTCCGACTTGCCGGTCGACCAGTTGTAATAGACCTTCTTGTAGGGGCAGGCCGCCACGCACATGCGCCAACCGCGGCACTTGTCCTCGTTGACCAGCACCACGCCGTCCTCGCCGCGCTTGTAGATGGCACCGCTCGGACACGCGCCCACACACGCCGGGTTGAGACAGTGATTGCAGATCCTCGGCAGGTAATTGAACACCACCCGCTCGAGCTCTTCCATCTGGGCCCGCACCGCTGCATCGACGCCTTCCATCGACACGTCGTTCTTGGCGTAGGTGTCGGAGCCACCGAGATCGTCGTCCCAGTTGGGGCCGCTCTCGATCTTCATCGGCTCGCCGGTGATCTTGGAGATCGGTATGGCCGTCGGCTGCTGATCGCCCTGGGGGGCATCGAACAGGTCGCCGTACTTGAAGGTGAACGGGTCGTAGTAATCGTCGAGCTCCGGCAACGACGGGTTGTAGAACAACTTGCCGAGGCCTCCGGCCTTCGAGTGGAGCTTCAGCTTGATGCGACCCTTCTCATCGCGGCGCCAACCGCCCTTGTAGTGCTCCTGGTCCTCCCAGCCCGTGGGGTAGCCGGTTCCCGGTCGGGTCTCGACATTGTTCCACCACATGTACTCCGCACCCTTGCGGTCGGTCCACAGGTTCTTGCATGCGACCGAGCAGGTATGGCACCCGATGCACTTGTCGAGATGGAACAGCATGCTCATCTGAGCGCGAACTTTCATGTCGACGCCTCCTCAGTAGCTCGGGTTTTCGATACGCCGCAGGTACACGAACGTGTCTCGGTTGTTGCCGGTCGGACCCCAGTAGTTGAACGAATAGGTGAACTGGGCGTATCCACCCGACATGAGCACCGGCTTGAGCCTCACCCGGGTGAGCGAGTTGTTCATGCCGGCTCTCTTCTTGCGTCGGGGTGAAATCGGAATTCCGACCGTTCGCTCGGTGGCGTGGTAGACGAAGATCGAGCCCCGGGGAATCCTCGACGAGGTGGTGCAACGCTGCACGAAAACACCGTTGTCGTTGTAGAGCTCGACCCAGTCGTTGTCGGCTATCCCCTGCTCGGCGGCGTCCTTGTTGTTGATCCACACCGGGTATCCACCACGCGAGAGGGTCATCATCCGATCGTTCTCGGAGTAGGTCGAGTGGATCGACCACTTGCCGTGGGGCGTGATGTAGTTGAACAACTTGCCGTCCTGGCCCTCGGCCAGTGATTCCTCGGTCTCGGACAACATGGCGTGATCCGGCTTGGGCTTGTAGCAGGGCAGGCTCTCACCCCACTCGATGTACTGCTCGTGATCGAGATAGAAGTGCTGGCGGCCGGTGAGGGTGCGCCACGGGATCAGGTTCTCGACGTTGAGGGTGAAGGGGCTGTAGGGACGACCCTTGGCCACCTTTCCGCTCCACGTCGGAGTGGTGAGAATCCGTCGTGGTTGCACGATCAGGTCGGCGAAGCTGACTCGGGAGTCGCGGCTGCCGGCAGCCAGATGGGTCAGGCTCTGGCCGGTCTTGACCTCTTCGGCCTCGAACGCCCGATGAGCAATCTCGCCGTTGGTGGCCGGATCAAGAGCCAGGATGGCGTCGCAGGCTTCACGATCACGCTTGATGCTGGGCCGAAGCGGCCCGTCGCCATCTCGGCTCGACTGATCGGGCTGCTTGCGTGCGAGCTCATCGTAGAAGTCGTCGACCTTGAACCGCAGACCGTGGGCGCCCACACCGTTGTTGCGAATGCCGAGACCCAGCGATCCCATCTTCTCGCCGACCTTGGTGTAGTCACGTTCGACGATCTTGAACTTGGGCATGGTCTTGCCGGGCACGGCCTCGGCCTCGCCCTTGCGCCAGTCGACCACCTGTGGCTGAGAAATCTCGTCGATGCTGTCGTGGACCAGCGGCTGCATGATCACGTCGCTGACGGGCTCGGGCAGATACTTCTGGGACATCTCCGACACCTTGGCGGCGATCTTCTGGAAGATCTCCCAGTCGTTCTTCGACTCCCATGCCGGAGGAACCGCCATCTGCATCGGGTTGATGAACGAGTGCATGTCGGTCGAGTTGATGTCGTTCTTTTCGTACCAAGTGGCGGCCGGAAGAACGATGTCGGAGTGAAGCGCCGATGTGTCCATACGGAAGTTGAGATCGACGACCAGATCCATCTTGCCGATGGGGGCGTCGGGGCGAACCTTCACCTCGGTGATGCCGTGGTCGTCGGGCTCCTTGGCTATGGCCGTGGAGTGGGTGCCCAGGTAGTGACGCAAGAAGAACTCGTGGCCCTTGGCCGAGGTGCCTATGGCATTGCCCCGCCAGATGAACCAGGTGCGGGGCCACGACTCGGGAGCATCGGGATCGTCGATCGCCAGTTCCAGGTCGCCGCTCTTCATCCGCTCGACGACGGTGTCGACGACCGCTTCGTCGGTATCGGCTCCGTGCTTGCGGGCTTCCTCGACGACCTCGATCGGGTTTTCCTTGAATTGCGGGAAGAACGGGAGCCAACCCTTGCGAACGGCCCTGGCCTGATGGTCGATCGTGTGATCGAACTTCGCGGGATGGACAGACGGCAAAGAGTCGTACTCTCGATAGCCACGCTCGTATCGCCACTGATCGGAGTGGACGTAGTGGAACGACGGTGAATTCATGTGGCGAGGGGCCATGCCCCAGTCGCCGGCGAACGCCAGCGCACCCCAAGATGCGTGACACACCAGCTTTTCCTGGCCCACGTAGTGAGCCAGGCCGCCGCCGTTGATGCCCACCGAACCGGTGAGCATGAGTGCGGTGATGCCCGACCGGTAGAGCAGGTTGTTGTGGTACCAGTGGTTGGCACCGGCGCCGATGATGATCATGTTGCGGCCGTTGGTCTTCTCGCCGTTGCGCCCCCATTCGCGGGCGAACTTGATGACCGTGTCGCGGTGGATGCCGGTGTACTTCTCCTGCCATGCCGGGGTGTAGCCGCCGGTCTCGGCATCGTAGTCGGCGGTGTTGGGATCGCCGGCGAGGCCTCGCTTCACACCGAACCTGGCCATCAACAGATCGTGGATGGTGGTGACCGTGACCGGACCGTCGATGGTCTCGATCACGCGGGTGGGAACCGGTCGAGCCTCCACTCCCCCGTCGCCGCCGTAGACCTCGAAATCGACCTCCACGACGCCATCGTGGTCGTCAGCGAAGGTGAGACTCGGATTGATGTCGACGTCGAGCACCGAGTCGTGCATCTCGAGATTCCAACGACCCTTGTGTTCGCTGGCCCAGCGGTCGCCGATGGCGCCGTTGGGCATGCGTGGGGCCTTGGCGTCCTCGTCCCATACCAGAAGCTTCCAGTCGCCGTTCTCCACGTCGGCATGAGAGGCCAGACGATTGGCGCGTAGGCACTTGCCGGCCACGCCGTCGGTGATCTCGACCAGGAACGGACCGTCGGTGTAGGTCTTGTTGTACGTCTGGAAATACTCGACCTTGCGCTCGTGGAAATACTCGCTCAACAGCACATGGTTGACCGCCAGCCAGAAGGCGGTGTCCTGCCCGGGATTGGTGGGCACCCACCAGTCGGCGTACTTGGCGATCTGCGAGAAGTCGGGGGTGAACACAGCCAACTTGGCCCCGGCGTGTCGCACCTCGGAGATGAAGTGGGTGTCGGGGGTGCGAGTCATGTTCAGATTGGCGCCCATGACCGCCACGAACCGGGCGTTGTACCAGTCGGCCGACTCATGGACATCGGTCTGCTCTCCCCAGATCTCCGGTGACGCCGGGGGAAGGTCGCAGTACCAGTCGTAGAAGCTCATGACCACGCCACCGATCAGCGACATGAAGCGACTGCCCGAGGCATAGCTGACCTGGGACATGGCCGGGATCGGAGAGAAGCCGGCGACACGGTCGGGACCGTGCTGCTTGATGGTGTGGACCGTGGACGCGGCCGCGATCTCGACGGCCTCGTCCCATCCGATACGACGGAACCCGCCCTTGCCACGAGCAGCCTGATAGCGCGCTCGCATCTCGGGGTCGTCCTGGATACTGGCCCAGGCGGCCACGGCATCGCCCTGGTACTCCCGCTTGGCCTTGCGATACATGTCGACCAGTACGCCGCGTGCGTAGGGATACTTCACCCGGATCGGTGAGTAGAGATACCACGAGTAGCTGATGCCGCGCTGACACCCACGGGGCTCATACGGAGGCAGGCCCTCCTCGAGCTGCGGGTAGTCGGTTGCCTGCAGCTCCCAGGTGACGATGCCGTCCTTGACGAACACCTCCCACGAGCAACTACCGGTGCAGTTCACACCATGTGTGGTGCGAACCCTCTTGTCGTGCTGGAAGCGGTTGCGGTAGAACTCCTCCCACTTGCGCTCCGCAGGATTGAGCGACTCCTGAATCCAATGGTCGCTCATGACCTGCTCCTCAACTTCTCAACGTAGGTCTGACGCATTCCGCGCCATGCAATTGCCATTCCCGCAAACAGGATCAACGCCCCGACAGCTCCACCGAGGAACAACATGTCGGTGAAGTAGGTGCGACGTTGCTGATACGGAGCTCCGTCCAGATAGGCCGCAAGATCGGCGATTTCCCTGGTCGTCAGTGGATGCCGGCTGAACACCGGTGTCATCGTCTTCGACGGTGGGTTGACCAGCCAACCGGAAAGACCCTCGACACCGCCGAGGCGCCCCGATACATGGGTGAGATCGGGCCCGAGCGAGTATCCGCCCAGGTTGCCGACCGGACCCGCAAGGTGGCACGACGCGCACCCAGGCCCGCCGTTCTCGAGCTTGACATCGCCCCGGAACAACTGCTTGCCACGAGCCGGGTCGCCCTTCGGAGGCGGAGTGGTGTCGACCGTGACCTGGTCGAGGGTCTGGGAGGAAAGGCTGACGACGTATTCGACGATGGCCGTAATCTCGCTGTCGGTCAGATCACCGCCTTTCGATGACATCGTCGAGTTGTAGGTGACGCCATCGACCACCAGCTCACCCTTGCGTCCGTTTCTTATGACATCCTCGACATAGGCAGAGTCGGCGACATCGGGGTTGCCGAGCAACGGCGGATAGGTGCCGGCGACGCCGGCCCCACCCGACTGATGACACGAGGCACAGGTCTTGTCGAAGAGAGCCTCACCCTGGGCGACCAGGCTGTCCTGGGCCGGCAGGACCGCCGCGACCTCAGTCGCCGGGGCCGGTTGCATGGCCTGGGCCACAGCCGAGGTGGCCACGAACGTGACCAGCAATAGGGCGGCCGCGAGCAGGCCACCCGCCTTTGCGGACCTCACACCTGTCTTCTCCATTGAATCTCCCGAACTCATCTCGAACAAAATCTCGGCTGGGGCGTGTTCAGTGTCGTGCGGCCACGGCACAAAGGCCATGGCACAAGGTCACATCCTTGTCGACCGACAACGGTCACGGATTCTGGTATTCGGCCTTCGGGCCAAGGTAGTACCACCAGTTGAGCAGCAGGCAGATGCCGTAGAAGATGGCGAATCCGATCAGCGCAACCTGCGGTGTGCCCCCCTTGATCTGTTCGCCGAACTCCTGCGGCACCACGAAAGCCCCGTAGGCCGCCACCGCTGAGGTCCACCCGAGAACCGGACCTGCCTGCTCCTTGTTGAAGATCTGGGCGATGGTACGGAAGGTGGAACCGTTGCCGATTCCCGAGGCGGCGAACAGGACCAGGAACAGCAGGAAGAAGGGTACGAAGAAGTCGTCCGGCGTCGCCGATCGGTAGGCCTCACGCATGAAGTAGGCAACACCCAGAGCGCTGGCGGTCATCACTATCGAGACATAGTGGGTGACCCTCGCACCCCCGACACGGTCGGCTATCCAGCCACCCACCGGGCGGATGAACGCTCCGATGAAGGGTCCCATCCATGCGTAGGTCAGTGCCGACGGAGCGCCCGGGTTAATCTGGCTGTGATCCCACCCGGTGGCCGTCTGGATGTGCTGGAAGCCGAAGATCACCTTGATTGCCAACGCGAAACCGGCCGAGTAGCCGATGAAGCTTCCGAAGGTCATGGTGTAGATGGCGCTCATGATCCAGGTGTGCTTGTGGCCGAAGATCTTGTATTGCCTCTCGAGGTTCGGCTTGATCTCACCGGGGATCTGCTTGAGGAGAAAGACCGTGCCGTAGAGCACGGCGGCGATGATCGGGTACTTGATCCAGGAGGGCCCACCGAGACCGGTCGGGTCGGGAAGGATCACATAGAGGCCGAGTGCCGAGGTGAGGAATCCGACCATGAGCATTCCGGTGATCTTCAGGAACGACCCTCCGGCACCGCTGATGTTGGGCGATACATCCTCGGTACGGATGTTGTTCATCTTTGTCCAGCCCAAGAAGGCCAGGGGGATCAGCAGGACCAACCACACGAATCCGGCGTTGTGGATGTAGGTGTCGGTTCCCTTCGCGATGGTGCCGATGAGGGTTCCCGAAGAGGCCTGAAGGACCATGGGACTTCCGCCGAAGACGGCGCGAGTCATCACCAGGGGAATCACGATCTGCATGGTCGTGACCCCGGCATTGCCCAAACCAGCGTTGAGTCCGAGGGCCAGACCCTGGATCTTCTTCGGGTAGAAGAAGCTGATGTTCGACATCGACGACGCAAAGTTGCCCCCGCCGAGTCCCGACAGGAAGGCGAGGAGTTGGAACACCCACAACGGGGTGTCCTGACTCTGCAACGCGATGCCCGTACCGACCGCTGGGATCATCAGGAGCGCGGTTGTGAAGAAAATGGTGTTGCGTCCACCGGCAATGCGGATGAAGAAGCTGCTCGGGATTCTCAGGGTCGCACCGGTGAAGCCGGCGATCGCGGTGATGGTGAACAGCTCCCCTCGTTCGAAGGGAAACCCCAGATTCAGCATCTGTACGGTGATGATGCTCCAGTAGAGCCACACCGCGAATCCAGCCAGCAGGCTGGGTACGGATATCCAGAGATTGCGACTGGCAATTTTCTTGCCCGTACTCTCCCAGAATTCCTCGTTCTCGACGTCCCATTCCTGGATGTCGGCCATGGTCAGAAGCCCCCTTTGTTCAAGATCGGATCAGCAAGTTTCGAAATCGGTGATGTGGACGCCGTCATGCCCCGACAACGATCTGGTCGCCGTCGGGATCGTCGTTGGTAACCAGACGCCGCTCGTCCTCGAACGTCTCGTCGAAGGAACCTTCCGGATCGTGGAGGAAGGCGAGCGTGATGAGGAAGCTGACGGCAGCACCGGCCGACAGGATGAAGAAGAAGGTTCGGGCATCGACCAGCGAGAAGATCACCAGATAGACCACCGCCCCCACGTTTCCGTAGGCACCGGCCATTCCGGCTATCTGCCCGGTCATGCGCTTGTTGACCGTCGGGATTATCGCGAAAGTTGCCCCTTCGGCGCCCTGTACGAAGATCGAGGCGAAGATGGTGAGCATCACGGCCACCACCAGCCAACTCACGCCCCCGAACGAGGGAACGATGTTGCGCAACCCGTCCTCGTCGACACCGGGCGCCCACTTGGCGATCATTCCCATCAGGAAGAAACCGACCACAATCCCGAGGATGTAGGCCAACATGGTGCGCTTCCGGCTGGCCAGCTTGTCGGAGAGGTAGCCACCCAACGGGCGAGCCACCAGGGTGACGAATGCGAACGACGACGCCACCAGCCCGGCCACGGTCGCCGTGACCAGCGGTGCGCCAGCGCCGTTTCGGAGCGGCACGAATGTGTCCTCGAAGAACGCCGGGAGCATCGACACCACGGCCAGCTCGGCGCCGAAGTTGGCGAAGTAGGTGCTGTTCAGTGCGGCGACGCTGCCCCAGTGGTATTTCTCATCTTCGGGCACTCCGGCCTTGAGATAGGGAAGGTTGACCGACAGGGTCTTTCCGGCGTGTCCGATGTAGACGATCGCGAGCCCTGCGTAGATGACGTAGAGCCAGGAGTCCGACATCAGTGGCTCGCCGTTGATTTTCACGTTGCTGATGCGCCAGGCAAGAATGCCGAGGGCTCCGACCAGGGGGATCGACCAAAGCAGGTACTGGCCCAAGTCGAAATACGAGGTGCAGATCATCGGCTCTGTCTTCTTCGAGCGGATCAGCTGGCGTCCGTCCGGGACGTCCCGTACCAGGAAGAAATACATCACACCGTAAATGGCGAGAACGATGCCGTTTATGGCCATCGACCATCGCCAGGCGCCGTCGCCCAGATCGAACCACCGACCCAACACGGTGATGGTGAACCACGGAAGCGTCATCGCCGCGGCGGCCGAACCGAAATTCCCCCAACCGGCGTAGAAGCCCTCGGCCCTACCCACGTACTTCGGGGGGAACCACTGGGCCACCATCTTGATACCGATCACGAAGCCGGCGCCGACGCTTCCGAGAAAGAGCCTCGAGATGATCAACTGCGTGAAGGTGTTGGCGAAGGCGAACCAGATGGTTGGTATTGCCATGGTCACCATCAGCCCGCTGAACACGATGCGGGATCCGAACCTATCGATCAGGGCACCCACCACGATTCGGGCCGGGATCGTGAGGGCCACGTTCGATATCAACAGGATCTTGATGTGTTCCTTGGTGAGCCACGACACGTCGTTTTGCATCGTGGTGGCCAACGGAGCCAAGTTGAACCATATGTAGAACGTCATGAAGAAGGCGATCCACGTGAAGTGGAGGACCCGGATTCGCTCTTGGCTGAAATCGAGAAGCCTTGGTGCGCCTTCAGCGTCGGGCTTGGCGGTATCGGTCATTGTTGTCCTCAACTCGGAGCAATGGTCCCGGTCAACATGACAGCCGGGCGAATGTTGGGTTAGAGGACAAGGTCATCTCCACGACCTTTCCGCGGTCGACATGAGATGGATGATGACTGCCGCAGAACACATCGGCCCCGACGAGAACGTCGGGGCCGATCGCTGGTGATTCCTTGGATTGTCGGCTCGTGTCGGGTCGGGTCTGCGAACCTCTCCCGACAACGGATCAGCCCTTGCCCTGACGCCAGTTCGGGTTGTCGGGAGAGTTCGGCTCGAGCGACCGCAAATAGGTGGCGATCGACTTGATCTGCTCCGAGGTGAGCGGACCGGCGAAGTCCTGGGCCCACGCGCTCATCTGGGTACCGGGGACGCCCACCGAGACGATCAATTCGATCTGGGCATCGTCGGCCGAGGCCAGAAACTGCTTGGAGTTGAGAGCCGGCGCACTACCGCCGAGCCCATCTGTTCCGTGGCAGGAGGCGCAACTCTGGTCGAACAGCTGCGCTCCCGATGTGACGAGGGACGCCTGCTGGTTGGCCCGTGCGGTGTCGCGGTTGGTTGGTTCAACCGAAAGGTAGAGAGGGAAGATCAGGATCATCAGGAACATCAACACTGCGCCCACGACCATGACCTTGTTGGTTGACTTGTTGAGTCCGTCGTCACCAGAGAATTCGTAGGGCATCAGGCTTGTCCTCCAGTGCAGCTGGCGCCGCCGGTCGGGGTGTCGACGGTGATCGTGCCCGGTGGCGGCCCGTTCTTCTTCGATGACGTGTCGATGTAGACGAGCTTGTCGGAACCGATCTCGACCGGATACGAATCAAGCCCCCGCGGGGTCGGCCCCTCGAGCATCTCACCAATGATGTTGAACTTGGAACCATGGCATGGGCATTCGAACTTCTGGCTCGACTCGCACCATGCGACCTTGCACCCGAGGTGGGGGCACTTCTGGGAAAGCGCTATCAAGTCACCGCCGACGGGATGCACCAGGTAGCCGCGCGCCGCCGGTACTTCCTTGACCGTGCCTTCCTTGACGGCCCTCGGGGACAGCGCTCGCACCTTTCCACCAAAGCCGGAGGTGGCCAGCGGCTGGAGCAACTTCCACATGCTCAGGAGCCCGGCGGCTCCGATGAGCCCGATCCCCGCCCTCCAGGTGCGGACCAGGAAGTGTCGTCTTGTGAGTGTTGAACTCATAGTTCACCGTGCCATTCGTTCCACGGCCACACCCAGCCCCAGTTGGGACCTCTGAAGGCGAAGCCGACGATTGTCAAGAGGATCCACACCACCATGAAGATGGTGAACGCCGTTACCGCCACCTTTCGGAATCGGGCCGCAGTGCGAGGATTGCGGTCGATGAAGGGCAGGCATATCAGCCCGACGATCACACCACCGGGAACCAGCACACCTGCCACCAGCGGATGGAAATGGGAGAGCAGTTCCTGAAGGGCCGCGAAATACCAGGGCGCCTTCTCGGGATTGGGGGTGACGTCGGGGTTGGCCACTTCGCGCAGCGGAGCGTCGAAGAACACCGATATGAGCAGCACGGTGAACAGCGCACCGAGGGCCGCGACTGCGTGGCGCACCAGCAGATGGGGCCAGACCATCACCAGGTCCTGCTCCTCGGGGTCCTTTCGCTCCCCGGCGACCGGCTTGCCCGGCACCACTCCGAGCACTCGCTTGGTGCCTATCGAGGTCGGTTCGTGTCCGATCGAAACCGGCACGTCTGATTCGTCACTCATTGCCGTCCTCCCAGGCCATATCGAGCATCGAGTCCTTGCGCCAGCGCCAGAGATGGATCATCAACAACATGACCAGCACCGACGGCAACACGGCCACGTGGAGCACGTAGAACCGCAAGAGCGTGGATGAGCCCACGATCGGCCCACCCAGCAACAATTCCTGCACACGGTCGCCCACGAAGGGCACGTAGGCCGACATTTCCGAACCGACGGTGACGGCCCAGTAGGCCAGCTGATCCCAGGGGAGCAGATATCCGGTGAACGAGAGCAGCAGGGTGACCACCAGCAGGATGACACCGATGATCCAGTTGAATTCCCGGGGGGCCTTGTAGGCACCCCGATAGAACATCTTGGCCATGTGGGCGGCCACGGCCAGCACCATCAGGTGGGCCGACCAACGGTGGACGTTGCGAATGTACTGGCCGAGCGAGACGTCGGTCTGAAGCGTCTGGATGTTGGTGTAGGCCTGACCGGGCGAAGGCACATAGAAGAACATCAGGTAGATGCCCGACACGATCAGCGAGCCGAAGAGCACCACCGAGATGATTCCCAGGTAATAGGAATACCTGAACTCGATGGCCTTGCGCTTGACCTTCACCGGGTAGATGTGGAGGAAGAAGTTCGACCAATGGCCGGCGGCTCTGTCCCTCGGTGTCACCCGCCTCGGGGAGCGGAAGATCGCCTTCCCCACCGTTGTGTCCTTGAACCGATCGACAACGGTTGAAGACGTTTCTACGTTGGCACTCATACTGGAACTCCCAATCCGGACCACATACCCATGGACAAGGCGTCTGGTGGACACCGTTCGATGCACAAGGCACATCGGATGCACTTGGTCTCGTCGATCATGAGAGCGGTACCTCCGGTGTAGCTGGAATCGACTTCTTCGGATGTGACCATCGAGAGGACATCGACGGGGCACACATCCACGCACAGGGCGCACAACACGCACTTCTGCACATCGAGCTGGATGTTCGCGAAGCAGCGAAGACACCGATTGGCCTCGCAGCGCGCCTGATCGGGGGTGAACCCGCTCTCGACCACGGCCAGACCCATGCGGCGACCGGTCTCGATGGTCGGCACGGCGTAACGATCGAATCGGTCGTAGATGTCGTCGAGGCGATGGAATTGACGAAGCTTGATCATCCGACCGGGCTTGTCCTCAGGGAGAGACCCACCGAAGCTGCGGTGGATGGCCGTGGCCGACCGACGGCCGTCGGCGATCGCGTCGATGAGCGTGCGAGGTCCCTTGGCAGCGTCGCCGCCGGACCAAACGTCGGGGAGTGAGGTGGCGCCGGTGTCGGGATCGACCTGGATGGTTCGGCGGGGACTGGTCTCGGGGCCGTCGTCACCCAGGGAATCGAGATCGATTGCCTGTCCGATGGCAAGGATGATGGTGTCGGCCTCCAGGGTTTGGAGGTCGTCGTCGAACTTGGGGGCGAAGCGATGGTTCTCGTCGAACAGGGAAGTGACGCCCTTGGTCTCGAGCCCGGTGACCTTGCCGTCGGATGAGAGGATCCGGTTGGGTCCGCGGCTCGGGAGGAACTCGATTCCTTCCTCCTTGGCCTCTTCGATCTCGAATTCGTGGGCCGGCATCTGCTCTCGGGACTCGAGCGACATGACGGTGATCTTCCGCGCCCCGGCCTTGGCGGCGAGTCTGGCGGCGTCGATGGCCTCGAACATGGTCGAGCGATCACCGCTGGTGTCGACGGATGCCGCTATCTCCGCGGCGCGCTTGGCGTCGTAGTCGGCAGCTCGGAGCGCGGTTCTCGCGGCGTCCATGGCGACATCGCCGCCGCCGACGACAATCACCCTCTCACCGATGTCGACGGAGTATCCGCGGTTCATGTTGATCAGGAACTCGATGGCCTTGAACACCCCGTCGGAGTCGCCGCCCTCTATGTCGAGACCACGACCGAGAGTGGCCCCAATGGAGAGGAACACGGCGTCGTGGCGTTCCCGGAGTTCGGTGAGCGAAACATCGGTACCGAGCTTGGTGTTGTATTCGACCTGCACTCCCAAGCCGATGATGGCGTCTATGTCGCCCTGGAGCACCTTGCGGTCGAGCCGGTACTCGGGGATCCCCAACCACATTGCCCCGCCGAGCTTGTCGGTCGCCTCGTAGACGGTGACCTTGTAGCCGAGCCGTCGCAGATCATGGGCGCACGCCATGCCCGCGGGTCCGCCGCCGACGATTCCCACGCTCTGGTCGAGCTCGACCGTGGGAGGGGCGGCAACCTTCTTCCACACTTCGCCGTTGTCGCTCTCGGGTCCGAATTGTTCGGTGACGTAGCGCTTCAGGGCACGAATCGCGATCGGGTGATCGATCTCACCTCGTCGGCACGCATCCTCGCAGGGTGCCGCACAAACTCGGCCACACACCGACGCAAACGGGTTGGGCATTCTGGCCGTGAGATAGGCGAACTCGTCCTCGCCGTCGGCGATCGCCGCCACGTAGGTTCCCGCATTTGTGTGAACCGGGCAGGCCGCCAGACAAGGGATGTTCTCGTCGTAGTAGGCCAATCCATCCGTGTTGTGCCAGTTGCTTCGTTTCTGCCAGGGAAGGCGGCCGTCATCTTCTGTGTCGGCCATCAGATACGCCCGGCCCGGTGTGACTTGTAGAGGACGAACAGCGAGCCGCTCAACGCGATGGCGAACGATCCGGTCCCGACGATGTCCTGCAGTTTGACGTCGAGTTTGGCGACACTGTGAAGCCTGATCAGGTATGACGGGACGAAGACCGTCAGCACGACGACCAACACGAAGATGGTGATCGCCTTGATCCACGCGTCGAGCCACGAGTCTGAGTCGTGGTCGATCGGGGCGGTCAACCAGGAGCCCAGCAGGATCCATGAAGGTATGGCGAGAATCCCCACGATCGAGAAGACCGAAAGCCCGATCAAGGCGCCGCCGATGCCGGCGGCGACGAGGACCAACAAGAACACACGTGCCAGCCCTGGGTTCACCTTCGCGAGCCTTGTCTTCATGCTTCTCCCAAGTGTCTCAACCAGTGAATTCGTGTCTTTCGCAGTCTCACCCCAACACTCTTCGGACATAAGGGCCTTTGGTCCTTACATCACTGGGATTCGACCGATGTCGACAGCGCATTTGATCACAACCGGCCGCGACGTGTCGGACTTCAGCGGTCAAGTACCAAAGTGGCCACGGTCAGTGGGCCGCGGTTGATCTCTCCGCGTACCTCTGACCTGCACCCGTTGATCCAGACCACCCCTGATGGGTTCGCCTCCAGGTTGGCGACCCAGTCGGAGTCTCCGCGAACCGTGCTCACCTTGAGCGTCTTGCCGACACGCCATGCCATCAGCGGCACCTGACGGGCCCGGCCGCTTCGGCGGCCGGTCGTTTCCAGAACCACGACTCCCCCACCGAGGGGCGGCGGCGAGCCGACACCTGCCCGAACCATCGGCTTCACAATTCCGTTCAGGACACGAAACATTGCCCTCTCCGCCTCGACCCTGAGTGAACCGGTGGTTGATGTCGCTGCTGACTCTGTCATGGGCACGAGTCAATCAAACAGACCGGGTTTCACATCCCTAGGCGCGGGTGCCATCCGACACCATGTGTGACGGATGTCAAATGACTCGGTGTTCCCCATGCCTGTTAGGCATGGTTAACATGGACGGCATGGGAGCCGGTCTACTCATCACCCTCCGCGAGGGCCTCGAGGTCTCGTTGGTGCTCGCAATCATTCTCGGTTACATCGATCGCCGCCCCGAGGAGGGGCTCCGCCGACGCGTGTGGATCGGCACAACAGCCGCGGCTGCGTCGTGCGTCGTGGCCGGTGTCGTCGTGTTCGCGGTCGTGGGTGGTCTCCACGGCAAGTCCGAACAGGCCGTCGAGGGGGTCCTCGCACTCACCGCCGCTCTGGTACTCACCTGGATGATCTTCTGGATGCGGGCCAACGCACGCGGCATGACCACCGAGCTGCATCAGAAGATCGATACGGCCATCACCAACTCACCGGGAACGCTCATGGCCGTCGCCTTCGTGGCCGTCGCCCGCGAGGGATTCGAGACCGTGCTGTTCCTGGTCGGTGCCGAAACCAGCTCGGCGTCGGGCGCCGAGGTCGTGATCGGGGGCCTGATCGGTCTCGCCATCTCCTCGGTCATGGGTGTGATCGTCTACAAGGGCAGCCACCACATCGACATTCAGTCGTTCTTCAAATGGACCGGAGCGCTGCTGATCGTCTTCGCCGCCGGTCTCTTCGCCAAGGGGATCCACGAGTTTCGGGAGCTTCTGGAGATCGACGCTTCCCTGGTTGCAGACCGGGTCTGGACCATCACCTCCGGGCCGTTCTCCGCCGGCCACACGCTCCATGACTTCCTGAAGGGCCTCTTCGGCTGGAGCCCGGCTCCCGAACGCATCCGCGTGGCCGCCTACCTCGCCTACCTCGTGCCGGTGTCGCGGTACTACTTCACCGGCACCTCGCGGCATACTCGCACCGGTGCAGACAGACCTCTCACGGCTACCCAAGCCGGCTGACAGACGCCTCGCGGTCCGGGTAACACCCGACGCCCTGCGCCAGATACGGGGTGGTCATCCGTGGGTGTACGACCAGTCGATCACCTCGGTGTCTCATCGCGGCCGACCCGGTGATCTCGCGGTCGTGTTCGATGAGCACCGATCGTTCGCGGCAATCGGATTGTGGGATCCCGACTCCCCCATTCGACTCAAGGTGCTTCATCTCGGCAAGCCGACCCCCATCGACCCGGCCTTCTGGCGGCTACGTGTCTCGGAGGCGGTCGAGTGGCGGCGCGGGCTCATGGAGTCCGGCGACAACACCGGTATGCGTCTGATCCACGGTGAGAACGATCGCCTGCCCGGACTGGTCCTCGACGTCTACTCCGGTGTGGCGGTCATCAAGATCTACTCGTCCGCCTGGCTGGCCCATCTGGCCACGGTCGTTTCGGTTGTGGCCGAAGTCGTCGCCCCGGATTCTCTGGTGCTGCGGACATCCAGGAGTGTCGCCCGACGCCTGCCCGAGTGGTTGCCACAGGGTTCTGCGCTGATCGGGCCCAAACCGGTAGAGCCGGTGATGTTCGTCGAGAATGGCCTGAACTTCGAAGCCCACCCACTCACCGGACAAAAAACCGGTCACTTCCTCGATCAGCGCGACAACCGGCTGATGGTGCGCGATCTCTCGTCCGGGCGACGCGTCCTCGATGTTTTCAGTTGCACCGGCGGATTCAGCGTCCACGCCGCCGCCGGCGGAGCCCGCGAAGTGTGCAGCGTCGACCTGTCTCGCAGCGCCGTCGATGCCGCCAAACGAAACATGGGTCACAACCGGGCCCTGGCCCGGGTTGCCGCATGCCGACACGAAGCCATCACCGGCGACGCTTTCGAGGTGATGGCTGCCATGGCCGACAGAGGCGAAAAATATGGGGTCGTCATAGTCGACCCGCCATCTTTCGCCCAACGCCAGTCGAGCGTGCCTGCGGCCCTCAACGCCTACCGAAGGCTCACCGGACTGGCCCTCGACCTGCTCGAGGACGGAGGCACCCTCGTGCAAGCCTCGTGCTCGAGCCGAGTGACCGAAGAGGACTTCCACCAGCAGATCAGATCCGTTGCCCGGTCCAGGCGAGTCCGTCTCGACGAAAGGGCCCGCACCACCCACTGTCGGGACCATCCCATCGGTTTTCCCCACGGCGCCTACCTGAAGGCATTGTTCGCCGAGGTCCACCATGATCATTGAGTCGGTCGAAGCACCCACGACATGACACTGCACTAATTTCGGCCGGGTGAACCCAATCGTCGAGGCCCGGAACTCGCCCACCCACGGCACCGGCGTGTTCGCGCTCCAACCCATAAAGGAGGGCACCTTCATCGGCACCTACCAGGGAAGCCCGACCGCAGTCGACGGGACCCACGTGCTTTGGGTCGACGACGGGAAGGGTTTCAAGGGAGTCGATGGCACCGGCGTGCTCCGATACCTCAATCACAGCCGCTCACCGAACACATGGTTCGACGGCCGAGACCTCTACGCCCTACGCGACATCGACGAAGGGGAAGAACTCCTGTTCGACTACGGGGAACACTGGGCCGACGTGCCCTGAGCCGAACGCGGTCTCAGGTGAACGGCGACATCAGGTGGGAGACCGGGCCGGACTTGACGCCCGACAGGTCCCACTCAGCGCTCTCGGCAATGCTTGCCGACACGAACCTCTTGGCCTCCCGAACCGCATCAAGCGATGTGAGCCCGCGAGCCAGTGCCGCGGTGGTCGCGGCCGCGAACGTGCATCCCGAACCCCTCACGTTCACGGTCTCTCGGCGCGGTGACCGAATCAGTGTGGGCGACCCGTCCGATCCGACGACCACGTCGACGGCCTCACTCCCCGGCAGCGCGCCGGCAGTGACAACCACCATCCCGGCACCCAGAGAGGCCAGATCGCGGGACGCGGCGAGTATGTCGTCGACAGAGCGAAGCTCGCGCCCGACCAGGATGGAGGCCTCGGCGAGATTGGGGGTGACCACCCGGGCCCTCGGAAACAATTCACGCCGGTAGGCGGACTCGACCTCGTCGGACACGAACCGGTTGCCGCGCCCGTCGACCATCACCGGGTCGACCACCGGAGCCGGCAGCGATCCGTCGGCGACCCGACGGGCAACGTCGGCGACCACCTCGGCGGAGCCGAGCAAACCGGTCTTGACGGCCCCGGGATGAATCTCCGAAAGTATGGCGTCGAGCTGGCGGCCGACAAAGGCCGGATCGACCCGCTCGACTGCGTCGACGGAGTCGAAATGCTGGACGGTGAGAGCGGTGATCGCCTGCACGCCGTGAACCCCGAATGCCGCAAAGGTGGTGACATCGGCGATGGCACCGGCACCCCCAAGCGGATCGTGTGCAGAAATGGCGAGCGCGGTCGGAGGCGTCATCGGATGATCCTGCCACAATGTGGCCATCGAAAACGACGACCGTGAGTACACCCGAGGAAGATTGTTGGTGGCCGTACCGGCTCTGCGCGACCCCAACTTCGATCGCTCTGTCATTTTCATGCTCGAACACGGCCCGGAAGGGGCTCTCGGTGTCGTCATCAACCGGCCAAGCGAGTTGCCGGTGGCCGGCACCATCGACGACTGGGCTGCGTTCGCCGCGGTACCCACAAACGTCTTCATAGGCGGTCCGGTGTCGCCCTCATCGGTGATCGCGCTGGCGACCGCCGATCCCGACTCAGCAACCTCCCACTGGACACCGGTGTTTGCCGACATCGGCACCATCGACCTCGAGGGCCAGCCGTCGCAGATACCCGGGTTGAGATCGGTGCGCTTGTTCGCCGGCTATGCCGGTTGGCAGTCGGGCCAGCTCGAAGGCGAACTTTCCACCGGCTCATGGCTGGTGGTCGACGCGGTCAGCGAAGATCTTCTCGACCCGGAGCCGAAGTCATTGTGGTGGCGTGTCCTCGGACGCCAGACCGGCCCGATCAACCGACTCGCCAACTACCCGGAGGATCCCTGGGTCAACTGAATCACCCAACATCCACCTGTGTGGTCAACCCGCGAAATCCCACACGCGGTCGAAATCGGCGAAGATCAGATCGGCGACCCACGAAGCCGCAGTTCGGTTGAGATGGACTCCGTCGTTGACCCGAGCAGATGTGATGTCTCCATCGGGTGAGGCGACCCGGGTCGAGAACCCCCTCTCGCCGCCGAACATCGGCCATATGTCGACAGCGGTCACGAAATCCCGGGCATCGATCACGGCCGCGGCCAGCTCGTTCATGCGGGACACGGCGGCATTGAGATCGGCATCCCTCATGGGCGGCTGGGTGACCCAGAAAACCTGTCGACCGGGAGCTCTCAACAAGTCGAGAGTGACCTCGAGGCGGCGGCTCCACTCGGCCTCCCACTCGGGGGTGTCCCGCACTATCCGGTTGCCGTCGACATCTGCCATGTCCTGGTGGTCGTTCGCACCCATGAAAAGCACGACCGCCTCCGGATCGGACTTGTCGAGGATGGCGACGAGTTCGGCCGGCCAGTTGAAATAGTCGGGTCGGGCCAACCCGGTGGAGATGTGGAACTCCACGTCGACCTGAAGCGCTCGCGGTCCGCTCTCGGTGGAAACGGCCTGCGACAGGAACTCCATCTGGCTGTCACCCGCGAGGAAGACACGGAGAGGATCAGCGGCAGTGACCGTGCGTATGGGATAGGGCGAGAGGGTCGTGGTGGTCGATGTGCTGGTGGTGCTCGTCGTGTCGGAGGACACCGCGGCGGCCGTGGTCGTGGTGACCGGGGGAACGACGGTGGAGGACACCACCGCGTCGATCGTGTCGATCTGTCGGCCGGCGCTCGTGCCGGAACCCCGGATGTCGATCACGAGGTCGTACGGGCGATTGAGCGAGAGGAAATTCGCCAGTCGATCGACGCCATGGGCCACCGACAATTGCCGATCCCGCCAGGTCCCCAACGGTTGGCGCTCGGCGATCTCCACCAACTTCGCGGTGGTGAGCAGTGCGGCGAGCGCCAACGAACCGAGGGCGGCCGCGACCACCTGCCAGGTGCCGGCCGTGCGTTCACTCAGGTCCTTCTCGCGCGCCTCCCTGAACTGCTCGTCGGTCCACGCGTCGGTCGAGATCTTGCGCCTTGTGGCCCGTTCGAGACTCTCGCTGTATTTCATGTCAGAACTGGAAGTAGATGAAGTCGGATATGCCTTCAGGCCCGAGTGCCGCCACCAACATCACCCAGACCGAGAAACCCAGTGCCACCGCGTATGGAGGAACGGTCGAGAACATCGCCGACCACTGGCGAGCCAGCATCGGCGGCACGAACTGGACAGCCAGCGATCCCAGGATCACCACGGCGACCAGAGGGTTGAGCAACTCGGGCGCGGTGGTCCACCCCCGGAACATCCCGGCGAACACGTCCCAGGCCCGACCCAACGAATCGGCGTTGAAGATGATCCAACCCACGGCGACAAAATGGAACGTGACAAGGCGGCCTATCCAGCGCCGACGCACCTCGACCGGGGTGAACGGAACCGGTGAGGTCGGGTCGTCATGCCAGACCTCTACGGCCGCGCCCGAGTGGAGCAGAGCCAGCTCACGAATACGGATGTCAGCGGGAGTGAGCGGCCTGTCGGTTTCGCCTCTCGAATCGGCCAGCAGCCTCTCGGTGGCCAGGCCGACACCGTGCCAGATTCCCCACACCACGAATGTCCCACCTGCTCCGTGCCACAAACCGCCCAGCGCCATGGTGATCAGCAGGTTGCGATGGGTCTGCCATCTGCCGCTTCGATTGCCGCCAAGCGGGAAATAGAGGTAGTCACGCAACCAGCGCGAAAGGGTCATGTGCCAACGGCGCCAAAAGTCCTGAATCGAAACCGCGGCATAAGGCCGGTCGAAGTTCTGGGGGAATCGGAAACCGAGCAACAGAGCCAAGCCGATCGCCATGTCGGTGTAGCCGCTGAAATCGGCGTAGAGCTGGATGGCGTAACCGTAGACCCCGGCCAGAATGTCGGCTCCCCCGTATTGGCCGGGGGTGCCGAAGGTGTCGTTCACGATCGCTCGGCCGAGAAAGTCGGCGATCACCACCTTCTTGAACAGACCCCGGCCGATCAGCTGGACGGCCCGACCGGCCTCAACCTGATTGGGCACGCGCTGGGCCTTGAGTTCGGGGAGGAACTCGGTGGCTCGCACGATGGGGCCGGCCACAAGCTGCGGGAAGAACGACAGGTAGACGGCGAAGTCGAGGAGTCTGGCCGGGGCCGAGTCGCGGCGATACACATCGACCACGTAGCTGATCGCCTGAAAGGTGTAGAAGGAGATCCCGATGGGCAGGACGATGTCGAGAGCCGGGCTCGAAACACCGAACGCTGACTCGAGAGAATCAGTGAAAAAGCCGTAGTACTTGAAGAATCCGAGTACGGCGATGTCGGCACCCACGGCCACGGCCACCAAGGCCTTGCGGGCCCGATCGTCACGGGTGCGGTGGATGGCCACCGCCGCCACCTCGTTGCCGAAGGTCATTCCGGCCAACAGAGCCAGGAAACGCCAATCCCAGTAGCCGTAGAACACATATGACGCGGCGAGAATCATCAGTTTCCACGCGGTGAATCGGTCGCGTAGGAACCAACTCAGAGGCAACACCACGGCGAAGAACACCGCGAAGGTGAAGGTGGGGAAAAGCACTGGATGGGGACCTCCGACGCCCGTGTTGGGACACTACCCGCCCGGCACCTGAAGGCCGGGGAGCCGTGTGTCACTCAGCGGCACCGCCAAGTGGTGTCGGAGCGCCGTGACGGCCCGCTCCGCCGGCGAATCTGCTCGCCCCTTCGAGGGTCTCCCCCGATTCGATGGTTGCGATTCCGAGTTCGTACTCACGGTGGAGGGCGTCAGCTATTTCCAGGCCCCATTGCTCCTTGCTTGATCGTAGATCCGAACGCATGCAGGTCTGCGGAAGCGCCGCCAGCTGGTTGGCAAGATCGATCGCGTCGGTGAGGGCGTGGCCCGGCTCGGACAAGCGGTTGGCGAGCCCGATGTCGACCGCCTCACGACCCCCGACCCCGCGCCCGGTGAGAATCATGTCGGTGGCCCTGGAGGCGCCGATCAATCGAGGCAACCTGATGGTGCCACCGTCGACGAGCGGGACTCCCCAGCGTCTGCAGAACACGCCCATCACCGCATCTGATGCCACCACCCGAAGGTCGCACCACAATGCCAATTCGAGCCCCCCGGCCACGGCAAACCCTTCGATCGCCGCGATCACCGGCTTGTCGAGAACCATCCGGGTGGGGCCCATGGGTCCCGGTCCATCCGGCGTGACCCTGTTGCCGGATCCGTCCGAAATCGCCTTGAGGTCGGCGCCGGCGCAGAAGGTGCCGCTCGCCCCGGAAAGAACGGCCACGTTGTGGCGATCGTCGCGATCGAAGGCCTCGAATGCCTCCATCAGTGCGGTGGCGGCTTCCCGATCGACGGCGTTGCGACGCTCGGGTCGATCGATGGTCACCAACAGGATCCGGCCTTCTGACTCCAACCTCACGCTCACGTGATCACCTCAGTGCGGGGGCTACTTCGTTGATGAAAAGATCCATGGTGTCGAGTCGTTGCTCGAGTGGACCCATCGTGAAATCGGGAACGATGAACTCATGAACCCCAACGTCGCGGTAGCGGCCCATGGTGTCGATCACCTCGGCCGGGGTTCCGATGACCGTCGGACGCCCGAGGTCCATCTCGCGCACCGACTTCAACCTGGCCTCGTCGTCTGCGATGAACATGAGCGCGACAGCCGAGCGTTGGATCTCCGTCGGGTCGCGGCCGACATCGTGGCAGTGCTGGTCGATCACCGCGTTCTTGTGGGCCAGCACATCTGGTGTTCCCCAGACATTCCACTCGTCTGCGAACCTGGCCGTGATTCGAAGAGTTCGCTTCTCTCCTCCCCCGCCGATCATGAGCGGTAGACGGTCCTGCACGGGCCGGGGTGACAGAGGTGCATTGGCCAGCGTGTAGTGCCGACCGGCGAAGTCGCTTCGCTCGTTGTGGAGCAGCTTGGTTATCAGCTCGGCCGCCTCCTCCAGTCTGTCGAGGCGCCCCTTCACGGTGGAGTATTCCATTCCGTAGGCAAGGTGTTCGTTCTCCTGCCAACCGGCGCCGATGCCGAGCACCGCCCGTCCACCACTGATGTTGTCGAGTGTGGCGGCCATCTTTGCCAGTACCGCCGGGTATCTGTAGGTGTTGCCGCTCACCAGCGTGCCGAGGCGCGGACCGGGCACGGCATCGGCCAACGCCCCGAGCATGGTCCATGCCTCGTGGGTGGGTCCCCCGTCGTCGCCCATGAACGGCATGAAGTGGTCGGCTATCCAAATTCCGTCCCAGCCCGTCTGCCCGGCGTGGACGCAGGCAGCCCTGATGTCGTGCCACTGATCGGTGTTGTTGGTCCAGAATCCGAAGCGCATGGATCGACCGTAGTCGGTGGTTGGGCCTGGTGGTACCGGCCGGTCAGCTCGCCCCCGGCAGCCCAGTCAACTTCTCGCTCCGTATGAAAATTCCGCTGGCGGTTGCACACAGGGTGCGGTCGTGGCGCAGTTCGCCCTCGATGAACACCTTTCGTCTCTCGGTGCCCGCCACCCACGCCCGCAGCTCCACCTTCTCCTCGAGCGGGGTCAGCGATCGGTAGACGACCTTGAGGGTTCCGGTGAAAGCACCGAGGCCATTCACCACCGCGGTGGCCCCCAGGAGTTCGTCGAATGTGGCGGCTATGACACCTCCATGGACCGATCCCGGGGGCCCGTTGTAGGCCGACCGGAAACGAGCCTCGCCGTGTACCTCACCGGCGGACTCAGCCGTGGCCCTCCACATCCTCACCGGTGGCGCGATCGGGTTGAGTCGCCCGACGAGGGGACTGTACGGAAAAAACTCCTCCGGGTCGAGATGACCCGAAGCCGCCACATCATCGACGGTGTCGGGATCGATGGTGCCTCTCTCGGCGGCGTACTTCTCGAAACGAAGCGTGTGCTGCATCCTCACGCCGGGCACGATGCTCGGGGTGAGCCGTTCGGTGATGCCATTGATGTTCTCTGTGGCCCAGCGCAGATCGGCACCGGACAGGTCGGCAGTTCGCACCACCTCGATCAGATCGCGTATCGCTTCTACCAGGGACTCGGCGGTCTGCGGCATTCCGAGACCGTAGGCCCGCGACCCGACGGGTCACCAATCGCGGAACGTGTGCTTTCGCCACACCCCGCGACGTGCATTACTGTCCGAACCGGACCTGTCATCGGACACGATTGGGAACTGCATGGGACGTTTCGACGGCAAGGTGGCTCTGCTCACCGGGGTGGCATCGGGAATAGGCCGGGCCACCGCGTTGAGGTTGGCATCGGAGGGGGCGTCGGTCTACGGCCTCGACATCGATGAGGCGGGCCTCGCCGACGTTCGCGGCCAGGTGGAGTCCTCCGGCGGCATCATGTCGACGCGTACCACCGACGTCACCGATGTGGCCGAGTGCCACACCTCCGTCGCCGACTGTGTGGCGGAGATGGGCCGTATCGACGTGTTGGGAAACATCGCCGGCATCGCATGGCAACGCCACGTCGTCGACGTCACCGAGGCGGAATGGGATCGCATGAGCGACATCAACGTGAAAGGCGTGTTCTTCCTCACCCAGGCAGCCATACCCCACATCCTCGAATCCCACGGGAACATCATCCTCATCGCGTCCAACGCCGGGCTCATGGGACAGGCCTACTGCGTGCCCTACTGCGCCACCAAGGGCGCAATCGTGAACATGACCCGGGCGTTGGCCATGGAATTCATCAAGGATCCGATCCGAATCAACGCCATTGCGCCGGGGGGTACCGACACCGCGTTGGTGGCCAACTTCGAACTGGTCGAGGACGGCGATTTCAACCTGATGCAGAACTATGTGGGCTACCGCCGTCCGGCACCCCCCGAACAGATTGCGGCGCTGTTTGCATTCGTGGCCAGCGACGAGGCCGGCAACATCCACGGCAGCATTCTCAGCGCCGACAGCGGACTCACCGCCGCCTGAAGTTCGGGGTGCGTTTCTCGCTGAACGCCCTCGGCCCTTCCTTTGCGTCGTCGCTCGCCATGACGGCGCCGCTGTATTGATCCTCATGGGCGAACGCCTCGGACTCGGTCATGCCCGATGTCTCGTGGAGGGTTCGCAGCACCGCCTCCACCGCCAGCGGACCGTTGCCACAGATTGTTGCAGCGACCCTCATCGCCTCGTCGAGTGCGGTTCCGTCGGGAACCACGCGGCTCACCAATCCGATCGACTTGGCCTCGGCGGCTGTGATGTGTTTCCCGGTGAGCAGGATGTCGGCAGCCTCCGCATAGCCGATCTGGCGAGCCAACCTCACCGCCGATCCGCCCATCGGGTAGAGCGACCACTTCACCTCCGACACCCCGAACCGGGCCGACTCCCCCGCCACACGAACGTCCGTACCCTGCAGAATCTCGGTGCCACCGGCTATGGCCACCCCTTCGACAGCGGCCACAATCGGCTTGGTCGGCCGGTTGGTCTTCAACAGTCCGTCCCAGATGAACTGCGATCCCTCGTTCTCCATGGCCCCCTTCACATCCCAGTCGTCGGTTTCTGCCTGGTCGCCGGCCAATCCCCGCAGATCCATGCCGGCGCAGAAGTCGCCACCAGCGCCCGTGAGCACGATGCATCGGATGTCGTCGTCGGCGCTCGCTTCTCTCCATGCGTCTCGCATGCGCCCGAACATCTGAAGCGTCATGGCGTTCTTGCGCTCGGCCCTGTTCATGGTGACGACCATCACCTGGCCACTTCGTTCAACCAGCAGGTCGGGCATTTCATCTCCGGGATCGCGGGTGGGACCCGACGGTAAGTCGATGTGGTGGACGGACGCCAGTCGAAAGCCCGGGCTGATACCCGCAACTTCGGTTCGCACGTGCCGATGGTTGGGGGAAGAAAGCACAGGAGCCCCAGTGCGCAGTCAGATATCCATCGTCCAGATTCGTGCGTCCGAGATACAGCCGGGCGACGTCGTGAACCGACGCGGGCCCGAGCGGACCGGATGGGTGGAGGTCGATCGCACCGAGCATCTACCCGATGGAACCCTTGTCGTGCACGACAAGTACCAGCGTGAGAGCTTCACCGCGGTCGGTTACGACCTGGTGTGGCTTCAAACGGTGGTTGCTCTGCGGGCCAACAGCCATCTGGTGCTGCCGGGCTGATCAGCGACCAGCCCGGCTCGCGTTACCCATCTGTCAGAGCTGGCGCAGCGCGTCCTCGATGCCCTTGTGGAAGGTGGGGTAGGCGTAGATCATCGAGCGCAGCCGACTGATCGGAGTGGCCTCGTGGACTGCGAGGGTGAGGATCGACAGCACCTCGCCGCCGTGCGGTCCAGCCGATGTGGCACCCACCAGCACCTGTCTGTCGGCGTCGGCCACCAACTTGATCACGCCCTCGTTGCCGCTCGAATGGAGCCATCCACGAGCGGTCCCGGGAACCTCGACAACGGCCGTTGAGACATTGATGCCGGCTTCCCTGGCCGCGGCCTCGGAAAGACCCACGGAACCGACTTCGGGGTCGGTGAAGGTGACCCTCGGAACCGAGCTGTAGTCGGCCACCGGTCCGTTTCCGCCCGTCTGTATGTCGGCAAGGGCTATCTCGGCCTGGTACATGCCGACGTGGGTGAACAGAGCCTTGCCGGTGATGTCGCCGACGGCCCAGACACGATCGGTGACCCTCATGCGTTCATCGACGGGTACGAATCGCTGGGATTCGACCACCCCGATGGTGTCTACACGGAGTCCGGCCAGGTCGGTGCGTCGTCCGGTGGCCACCAACAACCGTTCGGCTCTCAGTTCGGTGCCATCGGTGAGTTCGACCACCACGCCGCTGTCGTCGGCATGCACCGACGAGGCCGCAACTCCGGTGTGAACCGAGATTCCCTCGGATTCGAATGCCGCACGCAGGAGAGCCCCGGATTCGGGCTCTTCGAGGGGAAGCACCTGGTCCTGGGCTTCAACGATGGTGACCTTGGTGCCGAATCGGGCCATCACCTGGGAGAGTTCTGATCCAATGGCTCCGGCGCCGAGCACGATGATCGAGTCAGGGAGTGTCTCGGCCTCGATGATCTCGTGATTGGTCCAGAAGTCGACCTGGTCGAGGCCCGGAATCGGGGGAACGGCCGGTGTGGTACCGGTGGCGATCACAACGCCGAGCTTGGCTTGGAAGATCCGATCACCGACGACGACACGCTCGGGGCCGTCGAAGTGGGCCCTTCCCCGCACGAAGATGCCGCCCTTGCCCTCGAAACGGTCGACGGCGACCCTGTCGTCCCAGTTGTCGGTGGCCTGTTCACGGATTCGTGCGGCCACAGGCGCCCAGTCGGGGCTGACCGTGGCCGTGCCGGCCATGCCGTCGACCCTGCGGGCCTCGGCGAGGGTGTTGGCGGCACGAATCATCATCTTCGACGGAATGCATCCCCAGTAGGGGCACTCACCGCCGACCAAGCCGGCCTCGACTCCGACGACTCTCGCACCTGATTCTGCCAGCGGACCGGCGATGCTCTCGCCGGCCACCCCCATGCCGATCACCACGAAATCCACGTGTTCGATGTCGGGCTGCTCACTCATGGTCTTCCTCTCACGACACCCGCGGCGTCGTACGTTGATTGTGAGATCCGAAACACACCTCGATCGGTCACCCTCCCAGCAATGTCGCGAATGCGACTATTTGTGGGTGAGTTCTCCTGGTGCCGGGGCCTTGTTGGCCCTTCGCATGGCAAGTCCGAATCCCAGGACCGCGCCACCAGCGCCGAACAGAAGATGCTCCAACACCACCGGGGAGTCCGGACCCTCCTGCCAGAACACCGGGCCGGAGAGATTGCCCATCGACTCGAGTATGAGTGTGGCAACCGCAGCAAGGGCGAAACCGATGGCGGCTTCATTGACGGCCCGATGCTGGGTGATGCCGGCCACCGAATAGCCGTCGTAGACCACCCACGCGCCGGCCACCACGAGCGGGGCGAAGTGGAAGGTCGAGGTGGGAGTGCGCGTGGCCAGAACGATCCATGCACCGGCCGCGGCCAACGCCCAGGCGAGTCCTGCGAACCGACGAAGTTTCATGATCGCACCGCCGGACGGGCGGATCGACCCTCGACGGTTCCGAAAAACTGTCCGGCGGTCTTCTGCACCCCGTAGGACCATGTCGGGTAGGCATGCACTGTCTGGGCCAATCTCCCGGTGAACATCTTCGTTCGCATGGCCACCGCCACCTCGTGGATCATCTCACCGGCTCTGGGAGCCACGATCGTCGCGCCCAGGATCTGCCCGCCACCAGCGCGGCGCAACACTTTGCGCGGGCCGGCAATGAGTTTGATGAAGCCCAGGTGGTATCCGTCGGTGACCGCTCGATCGAGTTCCGTGATCGGAAGCTCGGCGACCAGACCGCCGTGTTCGGCGGCCTCGGCCTCGGTCATGCCTATGCGGGCAACCTCGGGGTCGGTGAAGGTGACCCAGGGAATCCAGGACGTGTGAAACGGCCCCTTGGGGCCCTTCCTCAGAGCGTTGCCGGTGGCCAGTCGCCCCATTTCGTCGGCCGCGTGGGTAAAGGGAAGCTTCCCGGTGACATCACCGACGGCGTAGATGCCGCGCACGTCGGTTGCCAGCCTGTCGTCGGTCAGAACGAATCCTCTCTTGTCGAGTTTCACCCCGAGATCCTCCAGCCCCATGCCGGCTGAATTGGGTGCCCGCCCCACGGCCAGCAGGACCTTCTCGAATGTCGACTCACCGACGGCAGTCGTGACCTTGATTCCGGAGCCGTCGTCGGTGGCGCCCACCTTTTCGATGTTCTCACCCACATGGACGGTCACCCCGCTCGCCTCCAGCGCCTTCTTGACGACGGCCCCTGCCTCGGGTTCCTCGCGCGGTAGCAGGTGGGAGGCCAGTTCGAAGATACCGACGTCGACTCCCAGCCCGGAGAACGCCTGGGCCATCTCGCAGCCGATCGCACCGCCACCCACTATCCCCAGAGATGCCGGCTTCACGGTCATGGAGAAGATGGTCTCGTTGGTGAGAACGTCGACCGAATCGAGCCCCGGGATCGGCGGAACCAATGGCCGGCCACCGGTGGCAATGATGATGCGACGCGAGCTGATCCGCTTGGAGTCGACCGCGATGGTGTCGTGGTTGACCATCACGGCCCGCCCGTCGATCACATCGACCCCCTCCGACCTGAGGACGTCGGCCGTCTCGGTGGCCGCGATCCGGGTAATCGCCGAACGAACCCGCTCCATCGCCGGCCCGAAGTCGAGTCCGTCACGTGACGCTGCGAGCAGGGTCTTCGACGGAACACAGCCGGTGAATGTGCAGTCGCCCCCGAGGGGGCCTTCGTTGACCAGGAGCACATCGGCCCCGACCCAACGCGCTGCACGGGCGGCGGAGAGCCCTCCGGCACCTCCACCAATGATGATCAGGTCGTGGTCCACGGGGCCGGAACCCTCCTCCCCCATCGGGTCATTCCATGATGATGCCGCATATTTGTCACATCGTCAGTGAACGGTGCGCGCTGCGAACCAGGCGAAGTTCAGCACCGCCAGCCCGATGGCGAAGGTTCGGTACTCCTTGCGTGCCCGCAACACGACCGCAGCCGAGATCACCACCGACCAGACAATCGCCATCACGATTGTCTGCCCGTAGACACCAGCGTCGGTCCTGGGCAGTGCAAGTTCGAGTAGGAAGTTTCGCATCCCGACGGGAACCCGACCGGAACGGTGGTGCTTCCGTCGTCAGGAACCGGCGTCGAGCGCGGCCCGGAATTCGGACACCAGATCACCGACCCCCTCGGGGCCACCGCCGTCGAGCATCCGCTGCACGATCACCGAGCCGATCACCACCCCGTCGGACACCTCGCTCACCTCAACGGCCTGCGACGGCGACCCGACACCAACCCCGACCAGGACGGGCTTGTCGGTGATGGCCTTCAATCTCGAAGCCATGATCTTCGCGCTCGCGGCAAGTTCGGTACGAACGCCGGTGATGCCCACGAGACCGACTCCGTAGACGAATCCCCTGGAGCGCTCACAGATCCTCGGTAGCCGCTCGTCGGGGGCGGTCGGTGCGGCCAGCATGATGGTCTCGATCCCGGCTTCGTCGGCGGCATCGGCCCACGGGCCGATCTCCTCCAGTGGGATGTCGGGAAGGATGCAACCACTCACTCCGCTCGCGGCAAGGCCGGAGGCGAACCGTTGGTATCCACCGCGAAACGCCAGGTTGACGTAGGTCATCACCGCTGTTGGAACCCCGATGTCCGCACCTCTCAAGGCATCGAGGACCGAGTGGGGGGTGACCCCGTCGGCCAGCGCCTTGTCGTTGGCCAGCTGGATGGTGGGGCCGTCCATCACCGGATCGGAAAACGGTATGCCGATCTCGATGGCGTCTGCCCCCGCGGCCGCGGCCGCTCTCGCGATCTCGATCCAGTCGGATCCCAGGCCTCCGGTGATGTAGGGCACAAGGCATTTGCCGCCGCCATCACGACGGGCCCGCAGTGCGGTCTCGAGGGCTCCGGTCACTTGAGAATCTCCATCATCTGATTCACGTCCTTGTCGCCGCGTCCGCTGAGGTTGATCAGCACGGTCCGGCCGGCCAGTTCGAGGCGGTCACGGCTGACCCAAGCCAGGGCGTGTGCCGATTCGAGGGCGGGAATGATTCCCTCCGTGCGAGACAGCAGCTGAAAGGCCTCTATCACCTCGTCGTCGGTGACCGGGACGTATCGGGCCCGGCCGATCGATGCCAGATGGGAGTGTTCGGGCCCGACCCCCGGGTAGTCGAGGCCCGCCGAGATCGACTCGGCCTCGAGAACCTGGCCCCACTCGTCCTGCATGAGGTAGGACTTCGAGCCGTGGACGATCCCCGGAACCGCCCTGGTGACCGCGGCACCGCCGGCGGGCTCAACCCCGACCAATTCGGCATCGGTGTCGGCGAAACCCGAGAAGATCCCGATCGCGTTGGAGCCACCTCCAACGCAAGCGGTGACGACATCGGGGATCCCACCGTCGAGCAGTTTTCGGCATTGCTCCCTGGCCTCATCGCCGATGACCCGATGGAACTCACGCACCATCCACGGATATGGGTGGGGTCCCATTGCCGACCCGAGGCAGTAGTGGGTGTCGTCGACAACGGAGACCCAGTAGCGCATCGCCTCGTTGACCGCGTCCTTGAGCGTGCGTGACCCGGACTTGGCCGAGCGCACCTCGGTTCCGAGAAGCCGCATGCGGAACACGTTGAGTTCCTGACGCTTGATGTCGACCTCGCCCATGTAGACGATGCAGTCCATTCCGAACAGCGCTGCCGCGGTGGCTGTGGCCACGCCGTGTTGCCCGGCTCCGGTTTCGGCCACGAGGCGGGTCTTGCCCATTCGCTTCGCGAGCAGCGCCTGGCCGAGCACATTGTTGATCTTGTGGCTGCCGGTGTGGTTGAGGTCCTCCCGCTTCAGGAGCACCCTGACGCCGAGCTCCTCGGAAAGATTGAAGCACTCGGTGACCGGGGATGGCCGCCCGGCGTAGTCGGAGAGCAGACGATCCAGCTCGGCCCGAAACTCCGGGTCGGCCCATGCCTCGCGGAAAGCTTTCTCGAGTTCGTGGCACGCGGGCACGAGAGTTTCGGGCACGTATGTGCCACCGAACTCTCCAAATCTGCCCCGCTCACCCGGGTCGGTCATGGTCATCGAATTGCCTCCGTGCTCCGGACCGCGGCACGGCGGGTCCGGAGGTGATCGTGGTCAGAAGTC
The DNA here is from genome assembly GCA_024276355.1 of Actinomycetes bacterium. Classification (GTDB taxonomy): domain Bacteria; phylum Actinomycetota; class Acidimicrobiia; order Acidimicrobiales; family Aldehydirespiratoraceae; genus SZUA-87. Next base: position 40,184 of record JAJRXJ010000362.1, read on the forward strand.
GAGTTGCCAGTCGTAGGGGCCGCCATCGTGGTCGATCGAATCGGGGTCCGAGTCGGTGTCGAGATCGGTGCCTGCCGCCCGGGCGTTGGAGATGAACTCCCGAAGCTTCACCGGGTCCTTCACCCCGGGTTCGCGCTCGACCCCACTCGACACGTCGACACCCCAGGGCTGCACCCGGGCTATCGCATCGGCGACATTTCCGGCGTCGAGGCCCCCGGCGAGAATCACGCGGTGGCCCGACAGCGGAACGTCTTCGACAAGGCTCCAGTCGAAGACTTCTCCGCTCCCGGGGCTCGACGAGTCGATCAGGACGGCATCGGCGCCGTAGTCAGCAAGGCGGCCCAGTCCTGGGTGTCCGGCCGCGAAGGCCTTGATCACGAGGCTCACCCTCGATCGGACCTCGCGCGTGTGCTCGGCCGATTCGTCGCCGTGGAGCTGCGCGGCCCGTAGACCGGCTCGCTGGACGATCTCCACCACCCTGTTCGGCAGCTCGTTTCGGAAAACCCCGACGGTGAGAACCTCGGGAGGAAGCCGCCGGACGATGTCGTGTACCCGATCGACGGCAACCTGACGGGTCGAGGGAGCGAAAACGAATCCGATGGCGTCGGCGCCCAGGGCCACCGCGAGCAGGGCATCTTCTTCCGTTGTTATGCCGCAGATCTTGACGAACACGTGGCCACGCTACTCGTCAGTCGACGCGGGATGGCGGCCGATTTCACAAACTCCCGCCGTGATCATCGACCAATGAGGCTTGCGATGGTTCCGGCGGGATCGCCGCTCCTGACGAGGGTCTCCCCCACGAGCAGCGCGTCGAATCCCGCCCCGGCCAACACCTCTGCGTCCCGGCGCCCGCGAATCCCGGACTCGGCCACCTTCACGACACCATCGGGGATGGCCTCTCCCACGCGAAGAGCGCGCTCCTGGTCGACTTCGAATGTGACCAGATCCCTCTGGTTGAC
>JAJRXJ010000363.1 GCA_024276355.1 Actinomycetes bacterium
AGCAGCACGACCTCGAAGAACAGGAAGAACAGGATCAGGTCCTGGGCGAGGAACGTGCCGACCATGCCGGTTTCGAGGATCAGGTTGAGGATCAGGAACGCCTTGGCGTTTCCCGGGTTGGGGATGTGGTGCCACGAATAGATGATCACCAACGGCACCACCAGCACCGTGAGTGCCAGCAACGGCACCGAGATGCCATCAAGGCCGATTATGTAACGGCTGTTGATGACGTCGATCCAGCCCTTGTCCTGCACGTACTGCAGGGTTCCGGCCGCGTCGTAGTCGAAGTCGATCATCAACGCGCCGACGAAGCCGAGCGTCACCAACGATGTGAGCAGAGCTATCGCCTTGTGGGTGGCTTCTTCGCGCTCGGGTATGAGCATCATCACCGCCGCCCCGATGAGCGGAATGAAGATAATGGCGCTGAGGCCCCATGTGTTCAGGAAGTCGGTCATGTTGTTTTTTCCCGGGTTCCAGTGAGAGAGATCACGATTGACGAAATCACAGTGAGAGGACGATCACGAGGACGCCGCCGAGCAGGGCGGCGCCGGCAAACAGGAGGGCGGCGTATTGCTGGATCTTGCCGGTCTGCACAATGCGGAATCCATCACCGGCGGCGTTCGAGGCAGAACCGCTGGCGTTGACTATCCCATCGATGATCGGCTGGTCGATCTTGTCGTAGGTGAATCGGCCGGCCTTCACCGACGTGCGACCCACCAGGTCGACGGTGCCGTCGATGACGTTCTGGTTGACCCAGTTGGCAGCCCGGGCGATGGCACCCTTGGTGGTGCCGGCGATGATGTCGGTGTAGAGATGATCGAGGTAGTACTTCTGCACGAGCAGCGTGTGGCCGGCGCGGGCCACGCCGCTCTTGGCCACGAATCCGTCAGGGAGTTCGGTGAGCGATTCTCCGGTGGCCTTGGCCAGATTGTCGAGCTTCACGAAGTAGTACCAGTACGCGTAGCCAATTCCGGCGAAAGCCACGAGGCTCGACGCGATCGCCAGCGAATAGCTGGGGGTGGCGTGGGCAATGTGGGGGAAGTAGCCCGCGACCGGTTCGACGTAATGACCGAAGCGCTCCTGCCATGAGGAGTGGTTGCCGGTTATGAATCCCGGCGGCAGGTTGACCAACCCACCGAGCAGGGCCACCGTGGCCAGCACGTAGAGCGGCACGATGATGCGACGGCCGTTCTCATGGGGGGTTCCGTGGCCGCGGAACTCGCCGTGGAAGGTGAGGTAGATCACGCGTGTCATGTAGGCACCGGTAAGAGCCGCTCCGAAGGTGCCCATCACCAGCATGAAGGTGTAGGAGCCGTTGCCCCCGGTGCCACCGAACAAGCCCCAGCCTCCCGTACCCGAAAGAATCTCGTCCTTCGACCAGAATCCGGCCAGGGGGAACACACCGGCGAGCGCCAGCGACGCCACCACGAATGTGCGGTAGGTGTGGGGCATCCACTTCTTGAGCCCACCCATGTCCTTTTTCATGTCGAAACTGTGGACCGCATGGCTGGCCGAGCCCGCTCCGAGGAACAGGCAGGCCTTGAAGAACGCGTGGGTGAACAGATGGAAGATGGCGGCGGTCCAGGCACCGACACCGAGAGCCATCGCCATGTAGCCGAGTTGGCTGATGGTCGAGTAGGCCAGCACCTTCTTGATGTCGTTCTGCACGAATGCCAAGAGTCCACCGAACACCAAAGTGATCGCGCCGACAACGGCCAGGAGATTGATGCTGGAGCCACCGATCTGCATGCCCTCGAAGAAGACCGGGTAGAGCCGGGCCACCATGTAGATGCCGGCCACGACCATGGTGGCAGCGTGGATGAGGGCCGAGACGGGTGTGGGGCCGGCCATGGCGTCGGGGAGCCAGGTATGGAGGATGAACTGGCCTGACTTCGACATCACCGCGGCGGTGAGCGACATGGCCGCCACCACGAGGGCGGTGTGGCTCACGCCGCCGTTGACGATGTTGGAGTTGATGGTGAGGGTGTCGAAGCTGCCGTTGCCGGCCGTGAAGAACAAGATGATCACGCCGATGAGCAGACCGGTGTCGCCCACGCGGTTGGTGAGGAACGCCTTCATGGCCGCGTCGGAGTTGGCCTTCTCCTCCCACCAATGGCCGATCAGCACGAACGAACAGACGCCGACCAGCTCCCACCCGACGACCATCTGAAGGATGTTGTCGCTCAGCACGAAGAACAGCATCGAGGCGGTGAAGAGGCTCAGAAAGGCGAAGAAGTGGGTGTAGCCGCGGTCGCCGGCGACGTAGTCGGTCGAGTAGACATGGACCAGCAGCGACACGAGCGTGACCACGAACAGCATCAACACGCTGAGGCCATCCACGAGAATGCCGGCATCGAACCCGACGCCGTTGTTGTGAAGCCAGGTGGTGCTCTTGTGGATCGCAACGGTGGGGTGTTCGGCTTCGGCCTCGGCGCCGGCTTCTCCGACCGTGCCCTCTGCGGCGACACCGTCGACCGGTGTCTCGGCGGCCGCCAGAACCACTTGATCGCCGACCGAAACCGAACCGTCGATCACCACCGCGTGCTCGGCCGCGGGTGACGGCTGGAAGTTGTCTCGGTGGTCTATCCAGGCGACACCTGTGATCACCGCGAAGATGAAGGCCAAACCGACGGCGGCGATACCAACCTCGGCTCCCTTCTTGGGCATGCGCTTGCCGAAGAACAGGATGATCACGAAGGACAGGGCCGGCAGCAGCGGCACGATCCAAGCATGCTCGAGGAACCAGTTGGTTCCGCTCGACACGGCCATTGGCAGTTCGGTTGCGCCTTCGGCGGCCAGGAGTAGGAAATTCACGACTGTTTCAGCCCTTCAGCAGGTCGGCCTCGGAGAGGTCGATGCTGCGGCGGTTGCGGTACATGAGAAGGACGATGGCCAGGCCGATGCCGACCTCGGCAGCGGCCACGGCGATGGTGAACAGAGCGAACACCTCACCACCGACGTTGTCGGTGAGGGCGCCGAAGGCCACCAGATTGATGTTGACGGCGTTGAGAATTATCTCGATCGACATCAGCACGAGCATGCCGTTGCGTCGTACGAGCACGCCGTAGACGCCGATGCAGAACAGCACCGCGGCCAGGAGAAGGAACTGGTTGAGAAGCATCGGATCAGTCCTTCCTTGCCACGACGATGGCCCCGATGAGGGCGGCGAGCAACAGCACCGAAACCGCTTCGAACGGCACGATGTATTGGGAGAAGATCGAATCGGCGACGGTGGTGACGAGCTGTGGCTGGTCGATCACCAACCGGTCGTCGGAGAAACTGTCGATCAGGGCGATGCTCATCACCGCCAGCAGCAGAGCGGCCACGACGGCGGCCATGGACCGCTTCTCGGAGGCAACGGTCTCGTCGTCGCCCATCGAGGCCCGGGTGAGCATCACGCCGAACAGGAACAACACCACGACGGCACCGATGTAGACCAGAACCTGTGTGACTGCGACGAATTCGGAACCGAGAAGGATGAACTGGGCTGCCGCCCCGGCCAACACCAGCACAAGCCAGAGAGCGGCGTGGACCACATTGGAGGTGGTGACCACCTTCAACGCCGACACGATCATCAACAAGGCGATGATGCCGAAAAACACGTTCTGGGCCACGAATATCGGGGCGGTGGTGGACACTGCGGCGAAGAGGGCGCTCATAGGGCCGGCACCTTCTTCAATTTGACCGAGGCCCCGGCCTCGTAGGGCTCGAACTCGGGCACGGTGGTCATCCACTCGTGGAGGCGAGACTTGTCGTGGAGAAGATCTGCGATGTGGGGCTCGGAGAACTCGTATTCGGGGCTCCAGAACAGCGCCTCGAATGGGCACACCTCAACGCAGATCCCGCAATACATGCACAGCGCGAAGTCGATGTCGAAGCGATCGAGCTTGTTCTTCTGACGGGGCTTTCCGCCGGCACGTCGGGGCGGGGCCTTTTCCTTGTGACCCTCGATGTAGATGCACCAGTCGGGGCATTCGCGGGCGCACAACATGCACGAGGTGCAGTTCTCCTCATGGAGCGCGATCACACCGCGGGCCCTGGCGACGGGTGTTTCCTTCTCGTGGGGGTACTGCACGGTCTGGGCACCCTTGATGGGGGCCGGGATCGGCTTCTTGACACCCCCGGGGAAAACGGTGCGCAACAGAGTGCCACCTGTGACCCCGAGGCCTTTGACGATTCCTGGTACGAGTCCCATGCGAGTCCTAGAAGGCGACCTTGAGAATGCCGGTCGCCACGATGTTGACCAGAGCTATCGGAATGAGGAACTTCCACGCCAGTTTCTGAAGTTGATCTTCGCGGAAGCGAGGGAAGGTGAAGCGGAACCAGAAGACGAGGAACGATAGGAACACGACCTTGCCGAGCATCACCAACGGGCCGATCACGTTGAACGCGTTGCTGGCCGAGTCGATGCCCGGGACGTACCAGCCACCGAGGAACAGCACGGCGGCGATGGCCGAAAACACGCCGGCGGTGGCGAACTCGCCGATGAAGAACATCAGGAATCGCATTCCGGAGTATTCGGTCATGTAGCCGGTGACGAGCTCGGATTCGGCAACCGGCATGTCGAACGGGCTCTGGGTGAGCTCGGCCTGCATGGCGATCATGAACACGAAGAAACCTACGGCCTGGGTGAGAAGGAACGGGTTGCCGATGCCGCTCCAGCCGAAGATCGACCCGTCGGCCTGGGCGAGCACGATGCCCTGCATGTTCATGGTGCCGGCTTGGATGACCACGCCGACGACCGCCAGGATCAACGGCAGTTCATAGGCGATCAGCTGACCGGTGGCTCGAAGGCCTCCCATGAGTGAGTATTTGTTGGCCGAGCCCCAGCCGGCCATGAGGATGCCGATGACCGACACCGACGAGACGGCCATGGCCAGGTAGATGCCCAGATCGCTGTCGATGAACCACGCATCGGGCCCACCCGGCACCACCACCACCAGGAGGAAGGTCGACATGAGGATGACGAACGGTGCGGCCGCGAACACGAAACGGTCGGCCTTGCGGGGGAAAATGTCTTCCTTCTGCAGAAACTTGCCGACCTCGGCCAGCAGCTGCAGCGAACCATACGGGCCGGTCTCCATGGGGCCGAGACGGCTCTGCATGAAGCTGACCAGCTTGAACAGGTGGATGTAGACGAGGGTGCCGGCCATCAGAAGCACCGCGGCGAGACCACCGACGACGCGTAGTGAGGTCGACTCCCAATATGCCAATTCGCTCAGGATCATCACCGGTCTATGTCTCCCAGGATGAAGTAGAGGCTGCCGAGGATCGTGATGATGTCGGGAACGTATACGCCCTGGAGCAACCACGGGGTGATCGACACATTGGAAAACGACGCCGAACGGATCTTCACACGGAACGGCACCAGGTCGCCCTTGGAGACGATGTAGTAGCCCATGGCGCCGAGGGGGTTTTCGGTTTCGACGTAGGCCTCTCCGGCGGGCACCTTGATGATGCGGGGGACCTTGGCCATGATCGGACCCGACGGCATGGTGCGCAGGAGCTGATCAACGATGCTGGTGGATTCGCGGACCTCCTGCAGCCGCACCCAGAATCGAGCGAACGAGTCGCCGTCGGGGTGGGTCCAGACCTTCCAGTCGGTCTGATCGTGGACCATTCCGCAGGGGTTGTCTCGGCGCAGGTCGTAGTCGACGCCCGAAGCCCGGATGTTGGCACCCGAAAGACCGTAGGACAGCCCCACGTCGGCCGGGATCACACCGATACCGCGGGAACGGGCCTGGAAGATCTCGTTGCCCATCACGAGATTTTCCATCTCGTCGCAGAAGCGACGCATCTTCTTCATTACCTGATGGGTCTCGTCGATCCACCCGGCCGGCAGGTCGTCCTTCAGGCCGCCGATGCGATCGAAGTTGGGGTGGAATCGGCCACCGGTGACCGCTTCCATCTGGTTGAGAATGTGTTCGCGATCACGGAAGGCGAAGAACACCGGGGTGACGGCACCCACCTGGACGGCCATGTCGCCGAGGAACAGGACCACATTGGCAATGCGGCTCATCTCGAAGAGGATCGTGCGGATCCACTGGGCACGCGGTGGCGCTTCGACCTCCATCAACTTCTCGGCGGCCAGGATGAACGGCACTTCGTTGGCGAAGCTACCGAGCCAGTCGATGCGGTTGATGAGGGTGGTGACCTGCGGGTAGGTGCGAACCTCGGTCAGCTTTTCGTAGCCGCGGTGCATGTATCCCATCACCGGATCGGCCTTGATCACCTGCTCACCGTCGAGTTTCGCGACGATGCGCAGCGTGCCGTGGGTAGCCGGATGCTGGGGACCGAGATTGAGGGTCATTCCCTCGGATTCGATCTCGACATTGACCCGGGCGTCGGCGGCCTGGGCGGCAATGTAGGAAAGTTGTTGCTGATCCGAAATCGCGGTCATGACTTGACCTCATCGTCACCCGGCATGGCCTCGACATCGACAATGCCGGGCCAGGGCCTCACATGGCGGGCCAACAGCGGATAGTCCTTGCGCATCGGGTTTCCCTCGAAGGCTCCCGGTAGATAGATGTGGCGCAGGCCCGGATGACCGGTGAACTCGATGCCGAACATCTCCCAGCACTCACGCTCGTGCCAATTGGCTCCCGGGTACACCGGAACCCATGTGGTGACCCGCAGATCATCGTCGGGCAGATCGACCTTGATGGTGACGCCCATGTTGGTGACCACATTGTTGACGCGGGCGAACACCTGGAAGCGGGTGTCGCCGCCGGCGACGCCCTGCTCGATGGGCTGGGGCTCCTCGGCCTCGACGCCCTCGAGAACCAAATCGACCCGGCTGTCCATGCTGCGGCCGTAGGGCGACGGCATCCAGTCGATGGCCGAAATAAAACTGAAGTAGTGGAAACCAAGCTTGGTGCGCAGCAGTCGGGCGGTGTCGAGCCAGGCATCGCGATCAACCCTCACCCAGAGGTCATCACCGGGGCGGATGTGGGAGCCCACGACGCCTTCGCCGAGATCGGCGGTGATGGAGGCCAGCAGTTGTTCTCTGGCCTCGTCGGTGGCGGGGACCGCTTCTTCTTCGGTGGTGTCAGCTGACGACAATCGGCTCACCCCTCCACTTCTCTGACATGTCCTCGTTTTGTATGCGCTCCTGAAGCATCACGATGCCTTCGAGAAGGGCTTCGGGCCTCGGTGGGCAACCCGGCACGTAGACATCGACGGGGATCACCTGATCGACGCCCTTGGTGACCGAGTAGGAGTCCCAGTAGGGGCCGCCGCAGTTGGCGCACGATCCCATGGAGATCACATATTTCGGCTCGGGCATCTGTTCGTAGAGACGCTTGACAGCTGGTGCCATCTTGTCGGTGACCGTGCCGGAGATCACCACCAGGTCGGCTTGACGGGGGCTGGCCGGCAGAGGGATCACACCCAGACGCATGACGTCGTAGCGCGGCGACCCGAAGGCGGCCCCCATTTCGATCGCGCAGCAGGCAAGACCCCACTGGTAGACCCACAGGGAGTACTTGCGGCTCATGTTCAACAGTGTGGTGAGGGGCTTTGGAACCTTCCCCGATTCGACTAGACCCACCGGAGCAACCCCTTACGCCAGGCGTAGAACAGCCCCAGCAACAAGATGAAGATGAAGATACCCATCTCGATGAGACCGAAGACCCCGTAGGTCTCGAGGCGTATCGCCCACGGAAAGATGAACACGGCTTCGACATCGAACAGGACGAAGAGCAAGGCGAAGATGTAGTAGCGAATGTTGGCCTGCGACCACATGTCGCCCGTTGGGTCGACGCCTGACTCGTAACTCTCGAGTTTCTGAGGGGTGGGATTATTGGGTCGCAGAATCCGACCAAGACCGAGAAACGCGCCCACGAGGGCGACGCCGATCAGGCCAAATATTCCGACTGTGAGATAGCTACGGAGGAAGTCCGACACGGGGTGTGAGCCTACTAAGGGATCTTCTGACCAAACAAAGCCGGTTGCGTGACGCTTCCGGCGCCGGAACGCTATCCCGAACTCGCGGTGATCACCCGGATTCTTGTCAAGTCACCCCATCAGATCGGTTGATCTTGCGAGGAGATCGGCTCCGGAACGATGAAAACGGGTGGCGAGCGCCAGATTCGTGGTGGCCCGAATCACCCCCGGATCACGCAGAACCAACTGCAACACCTCATGGAGATGGGCGTTGGATCGGGCCACGATTCGACACAGAAGGTCGCCCGGCCCGGTCACCGCGAACACTTCCAACACCTCCGGAATCGACTCCAGAAGCGCCACGATCCGGACATCGGCGTCCTGATCAATCTCCAGGGTGGTGAAGGACAGGACCGACCACCCGGCCCGATCGAGATTGATGTCGGGGCCATGACCGGTGATCACCCCCGACTCTTCGAGACGCTGCAGGCGGGCCTGGGCCGTGCCCCGGGCCACACCGAGTGAGCGGGCCAGCTCCACCACCGGGATTCTCGGCCTCGACCGCATCTCCGACACGATCCGGCGGTCGAGATCGTCGACGGCCACGACGCCGGTTGCTTCATTGGTGGTGGGGAAGTGGTCAGGCATGTTGTCCGGTCCCGGATGGCAGATTCTCGTTGAACCATACACATTGACGAGTGACCGCCGTTCTTGTTGACACTTTCTCCCACTTCTGGTTTCACTGACCAGTCAACAGGACCCGTCGATCATCGTGAGAAACCCCATGTCATCACCCCAAGCTCCGGCCGACCGACTCCAGTCGTGGGACTCCATCGAGTTCTGGGTCGGCAATGCCAGAGCCTCGGCAGGCTTCCTCTGCGCAGCATTCGGCTTCGACATCACTGCCTACTCCGGCCCTGAGACCGGGGTCGCTGACCGGGCGTCGTACCTTCTCGAGCAGGGTGGCATTCGGCTGGTCGTCACCGCGGGACTGACCCCAGAATCACCGATCTGGAACCATGTCCGTGATCACGGCGATGGCGCCCATGACCTCGCTTTCGTGGTCGACGACACCGAGGCCACATTCGAAGCCGCGGTTGCCCGTGGGGCCCGGGCGGTACGCGAACCCTACGAACTGACCGACGAAGCCGGCACTTTGCGGCTGGCAGCGATCGCCACCTTCGGCGAGACCCAACACACGCTCGTGCAACGCGACAACTATCGGGGTCACTACTGCCCCGGCTTCTCTCGCGAGGGCCTGCCGACGTCCCCTCCCGGTCCCGAGGTCGGCCTGCAGTCCATCGACCATGTTGTCGGAAACGTCGAGGACGGAAGACTCGACGAGTGGGTGTCGTTCTACGAGGACGTCATGGGTTTCACCCAGCTTCGCAGCTTCGACGAGACCCAGATCCGAACCGAGTATTCCGCGCTCAGGTCGACGGTCATGTGGAACGGCAACAACGTGGTGATGCCGCTCAACGAACCCGCCGAGGGACTGCGCAAGAGTCAGATCCAGGAGTACCTCGATACCTACCGCGGGCCCGGGGTCCAACACCTGGCCTTCGGCACCCCGGATGCCGTCGCCACGATCTCGGCGTTGCGCGAGCGCGGTATCCGCTTTCTCGAAGCTCCCCCCACCTACTACGCCGATGTCCGCGACCGGCTCGGGTTCCTCGACATCGCGTGGGACGACATCGAGCGGCTCGGCATCCTGGTCGACCACGAACCCAGTGGATATCTGCTCCAGCTGTTCACCGAACCGATCACCGACCGGCCCACCGTGTTCATCGAGCTGATCCAGCGTGGCGGTGCCACCGGATTCGGTGAAGGCAATTTCCGGGCGCTGTTCGAAGCCATCGAGCGTGAACAAGAGCGCAGAGGCCACCTGTGAGCAAAACTGCCTCCATGGCAGCGAGGGTTCCCGACACGCATCTACCGCTCGGTGTCGGTTCCATCGACGGTGGTCCACCTTTGCCGTTGTGTCTCACCGGCAACCGGGTGATCCGTCTCGGCAGCCTGACCGAGCCCGGGGGGCCCGACCTGCCGGACGGTGTCCTCGACGCACCGGCCCTCAACTCCCCCACCCTCGACCCGATCCTCGCCGCCGGCCCCGAAGCATGGGCGGCCCTGCGAAGCCGTCTGCTCGAACTGGTCAACGATCCGAGCAACGCCGAACACCTCGACGCGGCCGCGGTGGCCACGGACCGGGTGACGATGACACTTCCGTTCACCGTCGCCGACTACGTCGACTTCTACAGTTCGCTGCATCACGCCACCAACGTCGGGCGGATCTTTCGACCCCAGGGCGACCCGCTGCTACCCAACTGGCGCCACCTACCGGTGGGATACCACGGCCGGTCAGCATCGATCGCGGTGTCGGGGACCGATGTCCACCGACCCTGCGGACTTCGCATGGTCGATGGCGCGCCACGGTTCGGCCCATCCTTGGAGCTCGATTTCGAACTCGAGGTCGGTTTCGTCGTCGGCGTCGGCAATGACGGCGCTCCGGTCCCCACGTCCAACTTCGCGGATCATGTGTTCGGCCTGTGCCTGGTCAACGATTGGTCGGCCCGCGACATCCAGTCGTTCGAATACCAGCCCCTCGGGCCGTTCCTGGGCAAAAGCTTCCACACCTCGATATCGCCGTGGATCACCCCG
>JAJRXJ010000364.1 GCA_024276355.1 Actinomycetes bacterium
CGGAATCCACATCGCCCTGGCATCTCTCACATGGATTTCGATCGTGCGTATGAAACTCTCCATTGTCGATTCGCTCACCGGACATACCGCCGATGACAGGCCCGGCGTTCTCATGGACGCCTCACGACCGTGACCGCTCCCGTGATCACCCCGGTCGAGACCACCGATGTCGACGGCGAAACCGATCTCGACAAGCCGTGGAAGGTCATCGTCTGGGACGACCCGATCAACCTCATGTCGTATGTCACCTTCGTATTCCGCAAGCTGTTCGGCTACTCCAAGGAGAAAGCCACCAGATTGATGATGGAGGTACACACCACCGGCAAGTCAGTGGTGGCCACCGGCACCCTCGAGAAGTCCGAACTCGACGTCTTTCGCCTCCACGAACACGGCCTCTGGGCCACGATGGAACGCGACACGTGACCCCTCCGGCGAACGCATGAGCCCCAACTTCCGCCGGCGCTTCCGACGCCGACGAGACGGCAGCGTGGTCGTGTCATTGCCCGAAGAGGAACGTGAGGCTCTCGCGGAGTTCCTGAGACAGATGCGAGAGTTGCTGGTCGACGACACCGATCCCAGCCTGCGCCGTCTCAAGCCACCGGCCCGACCCGACGATGCCGAATCGGAGTCCGAGTACCGCGGTTTGGTCGACCACGACCTTCTGCAGACCCGACTCGATGCGATCGACCTCGTGGCCGGCGGGTTGGACGGTGCCACACTCGATTCGGAGGGGGTGGGCGCGTGGATGCAGGCTCTCAACTGTCTGCGGCTGATCCTGGGGGAACGTTTCGATGCCGAAGGCATCGAGCCCGATATCGACAACCGGGACTCACCACTGGTCGGCGTCTATCACTGGCTGGCATGGCTGCTCGAACAACTCGTGGATGCGGCAACGCCCAACCTCGACGGCTGACAACCACGGGATCACACCGTGTACCAGAATCCCCCGGCGGTGCCCGGGCCGGTGTGGGCGGCGATCGACGGACCCACCCGGTAGCGCACCATCTCCACGTCGATGTCGGCATCACGTAGTCGCTGCTCGATGCCGTTCGTGAACGCGATGGTGGCCGGATCGGCCAGGCAGACACCGGCCCGGATGGGCCCGCCGTCCACCAGGAACTGTTCGACCATGCGATCACACAGGTCGTCGACTGTCGATGCAGTGGCCACGATGTCGAGATCCGATCCGTGTCCCGCCAACACGATCACACCCTCGGCATCGGGCGGAAGTTCTGGGTCGAATCTGCCACCGGCTCGTGCGAAATCGAGTGCCTGGATGATGAATGCGGTACCCACCCGTGGTGCCACGCTGCGGGCACGTTCGGCCGCCGCCAGGGCGCTTCCGCCCGAAGCGATGATCTCACCGGCCTCCCACACGCAGCAGGACACGCCGAACGATGCCGTCCCGCTGTCGACCGTGAGAACGTCGGCGTCGACGATCTCCGCAGCGAGTCGGGCGCTGTTGATCGTGCCCGAATGGGCTTCACCGATATGGATCGAGACGATCTCGGTGCACCCCTCGCTCTCGAGACGGCGGTAGGCGTCGAGGAATGCCCCGGGGCTCGGTTGCGAGGTCTTCACCACCGGCATGTGGCCTCCCGCGAACCTCGACCAGAAACCGTCGGCATCGAGATCGACGCCCTCGTGGTATTCCTCACCGTCGACGTCGACCACCAAGGGGACCACCCGAACGTCAAACCTGGCGACCAGCGACCGCGGGATCTGTGAAGACGAGTCGGTTACGAGTCCGATCATTGGATGTTCTCCCGGATTGGGTCGGCATTCGCCGCCCGGTTGTAGTTGTCGACCCGCGATGCCTCCGCCCTGAACCGTTCCGCGATCACCAGTGAACTGATCGCCGCGGCCAGCGGCAAGCCGATGTCGACCTTCACCCCGCCGGGATTGGGAAGGTGTCGACGCCACCAGAGAACGGCGAAGCCCACCCAGGTGAGGCTGGCGGCACCGGCCGCGGCTCGGGTGCGCTGATGGAACCACGGGATGGATGCCGTGGCTGCACCGACGGCCATGTCGACCGGCAGGTAGATCGGAAACGTTGCCACTACCTGGCCCATGCTCGCGGCAATGCCCTTGCCGCCCTTTCGCAAGGGCGGATGGCAGTGGCCGATCACCGCCGCCGTGGCGCCGATGTGGGCGCCCGTGTCACCGGCGAGTCGGCGGCCGATACGGGCCGCGACCATGGCCTTGCCCATGTCGGCGAAGGTGACCGCGGCACCCCACTTCTTGCCGAGGAGGTGAGATGTGTTCATCCCACCGGGATTGCCGGTGCCGTCGTGGGAGGGATCGATGTCGTCGCGCCCGGCCAGCGACACGGCGACCCGTGACGACGGCAGTGTCCCGGCGAGGTACCCGGCGAACGCGGCCGCGGCCAAGCGCCCGGCCGGCCCGGGTCGCGATCTGGAAACTCTGGTCGACATGATCATCTGGTCGGGAACCGACGCTACGAACCTTGCATTCCCGTGTCGGCGATGCTTCACAAACCTCTAGGCTGTCGGCCGGCCGGTTTGTCCGGTCTGGCCCCCATCGTCCAGTGGCCTAGGACGCCGGCCTTTCACGCCGGTAACACGGGTTCGAATCCCGTTGGGGGTACCCAGAGACCGGGCCGGTGCCGGGTTGTTATATGCACCCTGGCGCCGTACCGTTTCTGCTTCGCCGACTCTCGGGTCGGCGAGTGGTCCCGTAGATCAGTTTGGAGTGATCGCCACCCTGTCAAGGTGGAGGCCGCGGGTTCAAATCCCGTCGGGACCGCCAATCGGAATGCCGCGCGAAATCGTGGCCTCCGTGTCCTGGTCGGGTAGCTCAGTTGGCAGAGCGACCGCCTGAAAAGCGGTAGGTCACCGGATCGACGCCGGTCCCGACCACCATCGCCACGACGACCCGGCCCCGTGCCGGGTCGTCGACGTTTTGGCGTGCCGCGATCTCAGCCAAGCGCCAACGCGGCCGCAAAACCCTCGGCGATCGCACCCTCCAGATACCCCACCCCTTTGGCATCGCCGATCACCACCGTGTCGAGCCCCGCGTCGCTCAACCCATCAGCGACCCCATGATCGGCTTCCAGCCCCGTGGCCACGACCACGTTGTCGGTTGCGATCTCGACCGTGCCGTTCGTCGTCCGACACGTCACCGACGTGTCGGAGATTTTGAGCACCTGCGCCTCCGTGAGAAACTCCACTCCGGTCCGGCGCAGGTCATCGAGGACTCGCCATCGCCGCGGGTGGGCCATCTCGGGGGCCATGGTGGGGCCTTCACCGACAACGGTCACCTTGCGCCCCCGTTCGGCCAGGAAGTCGGCCAGCTCGATCCCCACCAGACCACCGCCCAGAACGACAACTCTCCTGCCGATCGGCATGTAACGCCTCGACATTCGATCCACGGATTCGGGGTCCTGGGTGAAACCCAGGAACCTGACCACTCCCACCGTGAACCGAGCGATACGTGACAGTTTCGATGACCCCCGACCGATGTCCTCTCCGGTCAGCAGCCCGCGAAGATCGTCACCGTCGAATACGTGAGTCATGTCGATGCCCGGGATTCCAGGGCTTGCTCTCCTGGCTCCGGTGGCCACGATCACGGCATCGGGGTCCATCGCGGCCACCTCGGCGGGCGATGGGTCGGCCGACGTGTGCACCTCGACTCCGCACACCGCCATCTGATCGGTCATCCAATCGAGCAGACGCCGGTTCGGCTCGTACACCAACGCCGCGAAGCGCAGCGAACCACCGAGCCGGGCCGATCTTTCGAACAGGGTGACCCGGTGGCCCCGACCAGCCGCCACCCGCGCCGCTTCCATCCCTGCCGGGCCACCGCCCACGATCACGACGGTCTTGGGCTCGTGCCCCATGGATCCCTCGAAGCCACCCAGTTCCATCTCGCGGCCCAATGCGGGGTTGACCGTGCATTTCACGCGACGATCGAAGAACGGCTGTGCCACGCACACGTAGCAGTTGATGCACGGACGAATCTCCTTGGCGCGGCCCGCAACGAGCTTTCGGGCCAGCGCCGGGTCGGCGAGCATCTGGCGCCCCATGGCGATGATGTCGGCTTTGCCGTGGGCGATCATCTCGTTCCCCGTATCGGGAGATATGCGACCCACCGCCATCACCGGTACCGCAACCACGGTCTTGAGATGTCCGCTCAAGGCAGAATGGGTGGCCTCGCGGTACGGAATGGTTCCTTCAGTGAACGCCGGGCCGGAGGTCATGTCGCCGTAAGCGCTGAGGTGTATCGCATCTGCTCCGGCTTCCACCGCCATCTGCGCGGTGACGAGCGTGTCATCGAATGTGATCCCGTCCGGGGTCCGGTACTCGCGGGCGTCTAGCCGGCACCAGACCGGGAACCCCGGTCCGGTGGCCGCCTTCACCCCACGGATCACCTGGCACAACAGACGCGACCGGTTCTCGATGTCGCCCCCGTATTCGTCGTCGCGCCGGTTCCACTGTCTGGAGAGGAAACCCGACAGGAGATATCCGTGGGCCGCGTGGATCTCCACCCCGTCGAATCCGGCCTCACGGGCTCTCTCGGCTGCCTTCGCGAACCCGACGATCAGTTCCTCGATGTCTGCTCTGGTGGCCGCCTTGTAACGGGGCCGCCCGCCTCCGTTCGCGGCCATCATCAGTGTCAGCTCATTCGGGGTCAGGTCGCTGACCATGTCGAACGATCCGTGCCAGTCGGGTATCGACGGCACAAGCACCTCGCGGCCCTCCTTGATGTCGAGTCGCGAGACCTTGCCATGGTGGACCAGCTGAACCGCGATGGCTGCGCCGTGGGCCCTGACCCGCTCGGTGAGCCTCGACAGGCCGGGGATGAAGCGGTCATCCGATATGGCCAGCTGGTGTGCCGAGTTTGCGCCACGCGGGTAGGCCATGGCACAAACCTCCGTGATGACGAGGCCCGCGCCGCCGCGTGAACGTTCCTCGTAGTAGGCGGTGAGTTCGTCGCTGGCCATCCCGTCGGGGCCGACGATTTCAACCCCCATGGGGGCCATGGCGATGCGGTTGCGAAGCCGCAGCCCACCGATGTCGACCGGTGACAGCAGATGCTCGTGCATGAGGGCCGAGGCTATGTCGACCCGGTGGATGGCGCAGATCCAGACCTGCGCATCACGCTCCGGGTCAGCGCCTGACCACGCCTTCCTTGCGAGCCTGATCGGCGACGGCTGCAGCGACCGCTGGGGCCACCGATCGATCAAACGCCGATGGCACCACATGCCGGGCATCGATCTCGTCGTCGGACACGCAGCCGGCGATCGCGATCGCCGCCACGTGCTTCATGCCTTCGGTGATCGATGTTGCCTTGGCGTCGAACGACCCCCGGAAGATCCCGGGGAATGCCAGCACGTTGTTGATCTGGTTGGGGAAGTCGCTGCGCCCGGTGGCCATGACCGCCGCGATCCCGTCGGCCGCCTCCGGACGAATCTCGGGGTCGGGGTTGGCCATGGCGAACACGATCGGGTCGGTGGCCATGGTGCGCAGATCAGCCGCGTCGAGAAGATTGGGGGCCGACACCCCGATGAAGACATCGGCACCGACCAACACTTCGCGGAGGGTGCCGGCCTTGCGGTCGACGTTGGTGTGTTCGGCGAACCATTCCTTGGCGAAATTGAGCCGATCCCGACCACTGTGTATTGCGCCCAGACGGTCACATCCGACGATTTCCCCGACCCCGGCGTCGAGGAGAATCTTGCCGATGGCCATGCCCGCGGCGCCCATCCCCGATATGACCACCGAAAGGTCGGACATCTGCTTGTCGATGACCCGCAGCGAGTTGATGAGCGCAGCCAGGCACACCACTGCGGTGCCGTGCTGATCATCGTGGAACACCGGTATGTCGAGGGCCGCCTTGAGGCGCTCCTCGATCTCGAATGCGGCCGGCGCGGCAATGTCTTCGAGGTTGATACCGCCAAACGTGGGCGCCACTCTCATCACGGTCTCGATCACCTCTTCGGGATCGGATGTGTCGAGGCAGAGCGGAAAGGCATCGACACCGGCGAACTCCTTGAACAGCAGGGCCTTTCCCTCCATGACCGGCATGGCCCCCAGTGGACCGATGTCGCCCAGGCCCAGCACGGCGGTGCCGTCACTGACGATCGCCACCGTGTTCTTGCGAATCGTGTACTCGTGTGCGAGCGCCGGATTGTCGTGGATGGCCATGCACACCCGGGCGACACCCGGGGTGTAGGCCATGGCCAAATCATCGGAATCGGCCACGGAGCAGAGGGAATTGACCTCGATCTTGCCGCCTTCGTGAAGCCGGAAGGTGCGGTCCCACCACTCCACGACGGTTACGCCCGGCACCCGACCAACCGCCTCGGCCACGGCCTGCGCATGCTCTTCGTCACGGCAGTTGACATCAATTGCCCGCACCACAGTGGGTCCCTTGGCCTCGAACCCGGGGATCGCCGCGATGTTGCCGCCTGCTTCACCCACGGCCACGGCAAAACGGCCCAAGGTGCCCGGAACGTTGTCGAGTGCGACCTTGATGGTGATCGAATATGCGGCTGTGGGTGCGTTCTTCACGTCGCGACGATACCCAGACAAGCAGCAAGCACCGGCATTGGCCCGGCCGGGGGTCAGTCTGCGAACCCGAACCCCAGATCGGCGGCCCGTGCCAGGGCCACGAACGGAATTCCCTGCTCCGCCGCCAGTGCCTCACAGGTGCCCCCGCGATCCACGACCGCCAATGCCAGAATCGGTTCGGCACCCAACTCTCGCACTACTGCCGCAGCATCGAGAAGCGAGGATCCCCTGGTGACCGTGTCTTCGGTGATCACAACCTTGTCGCCGGCCTCGAGCGCTCCGGCAAGTCGGCCGGTGACCCCATGGCCCTTCGACTCCTTGCGTATCGAGAACGACCTCAGCCTGCGCCCCCGGGTGGCCGCGACAGCCGCAATCCCGAATGCCACGGGATCGGCGCCCATGGTGAGGCCACCGATGGCATCGGCATCGGCGGGGATCAACTCGAGTGCGGCATCGGCGATCGCCAGTATTCCTTCGGGACGACAGATCGTCTGTTTCGAATCCACGAACCAGCGACTCTTGCGACCAGATTTAAGGACGAAATCTCCCTCTCTCACCGAATACTCGATCAAATGCTGAATCAGACTCGTGGATGCCATGGCTCGACAATACCGTCCAATACCGAGCCCGGTAATCCCCTTGAGTGACAACCGCCACATGCGGCATGTATTTGGATGCCATATCCAAACGTCGTGATTTGCTCTATGATCTCGGCTGATCGGCGGCTCTCACAACTAATCCGAAACATGACCCACATGGGGACAAGACACAAGGAGAGTCAGAATGTCACCAGCAAAGGGAAGAGAACTGTCGCCTGAACACAAAGCGGCCATGGCTGACGGGCGTCGTCAGAGCCGAATAGTGTCCAAGTATCTGGAAGCTCTCGAGTCTCACAAACCGAGGCGCGGTAGAAGGCGTACCAAGGAATCGATGGCCGCCAAATTGGCGAGCATCGAGTCGCAGATCGATTCTGCCTCGCCCATCAAGCGACTTGAGTTGGTTCAGGAGCGCATCGATATCGAAAAGGCACTCGCCAGCGCCGATGAATCGTTCGACATCACCGAACTCGAGCAGAACTTCGTGGAAGTCGCGGCTGCATACGGGCAAAGCAAGGGAATCTCATACTCGGCATGGCGCGAGATAGGGGTGGCCCCCGGAGTTCTCAAGCAGGCCGGAATCACCCGCCGATCCTGATTCGTGGGACCGCGTGCAGCGGCGCGGGTCAGACCCTGACCTGCGCCGCTGTCGCCGCGGCTTCAGGGTGACGATCGATGTGGAGTTTGGCCCGGGCCACCACTGAGGCAACCTGACGATCGGCTGTGCCCGCGAAATCCATTGGTTGCGAAAGCATGCGATCAAGTTCCTCTCTGTTGAGCGGTATCCGATCGTCGTCGGCTATCCGAGCCAGAAAGTCGCCGTCGCCCCGTCCGTCGCGTCGATCCAGCACCGCGGCCACCGCGTGGAACTTCACGAGTTCGTGGGCCTCCTCACGGCCCAACCCGGCCTCGACCGCCGCAGCAAGTATTCGCGTTGTGGCCAGGAACGGCAGGTCTCGAGCCAATTCGGCCGACACCATCGCGTTGAAGACCCCGAGATCCTCGAACACTCCCATCGCAGTTTGCAACAACCCCTCCGCAGCCATGAAAGCGTCGGGAAGCATCACCCGCCTCACCACCGAGCAGCTCACGTCGCCCTCATTCCATTGCCGACCGGCCAGGCCAGACGCCATTACCAAATGTCCGTCGAGAACGGTACGAAGAGCGGCGACCCTCTCAGCCGACCGGGCATTCATCTTGTGGGGCATGGCTGATGACCCGACCTGGCCCGGCCTGAACCCCTCGGTGACCAGCTCGTTTCCAGCCATCAATCTGATGGTGGTGGCACCACTGGACGGGCCGCACACCACCTGGACCAAGGCTGACACCACGTCGAAATCAAGCGACCTGGGATAAATCTGGCCGACGCTCTCGAGGAGGTTCTCAAAGCCGAGGTAGGCGGCTATTGACCGCTCGAACCTGTCGACCGCGTCGGGCGATCCCAGCAGGTCGAGCTGATCCAATCGGGTTCCGACGGGACCCTTTATTCCCCTCAGGGGATACCTCTCGATGAGCTGTTCGAGGCGCGCGAGACCGCTCATGATCTCCTCGGCGACATCGGCGAAACGCTTGCCCAGCGTGGTGGCCTGGGCCGCGACATTGTGGGTACGGGCCACCATCACCACCCCGACGTTGTCCTCGGCCAGCGAAACGACTCTTGCCAGAACCGCGACCAGGCGATCCCGCACAAGCCGCAGTGAGTCGCGGACTTGCATCTGCTCGACGTTCTCCGTGAGATCTCTCGAGGTCATCCCGCGGTGTATCTGCTGGTGACCGGCCAGTTCACAGAACTCATCGATACGAGCCTTCACGTCGTGGCGGGTGATCGCCTCGCGCCGGGCCATCGACTCGAGGTCGACCGAGTCGACCACAGCCTCGTAATCCGCGATCACCTGCTCGGGGATGTCGACGCCGAGTTCGGCCTGGGCACGCATGACTGCGATCCACAGGCGACGTTCAAGCACCACCTTGTGTCGGGGCGACCATATGGCGGTCATGGCCTCACTGGCGTACCGCTGGGACAAGACGTTGGGAATCGGATCGCTCATCTGTGGCTCCATCGCGGTGCCCGGTCGTTGGGCCCGGGAATCTTGGTCTTTCGGCCCATCAAGGGGCGACGGCGCGCTACCGACATTGTGGAGGCACCAACAGGGAGTCGAAGTTGAAACGCCAGTTGACCGGCAGATGCCGGATCCACAGTTTCGAATCTGCCACCGCCATCTGCAGGCGTTGTGGTTGTGAGTTCTGCGGTGACTGCGTGGTGAGGCCCTTCGGGGCTTCGAAGCCACTCTGCAAGGATTGCGCGATGATCATCTCGGGTGTGAGATCCACTGCTGCCCGGACGGCCATGCCCACGCGTGAGTTGCGGGCCCGGGTGCGGGCGTTCCGGAAGGACCCGGCACCCGTACAAGCGGTCGCCGAGCTGATCGATGAGGCGAACGTTCCTCCGCAACCCTTGCCCGCCCCAACCGGTGAGCCTGCCGCAGGGGTGGCGCCGCCAATTGATTGGAGCCGTCCCTTCGGTTGAGACCATCGGCTCAGGCGGCCCTATCCAGGAACTGGCCGCGGCCGGGACCGACCCCAACCAGACGAATGGGAACCCCGATCCGGTCCTCGAGAAACTCGATGTAGTCCGCCGCGGCCGAAGGCAGTTCGGTGTGATCGGTGATGCCGCTTATGTCGGTCTTCCATCCCGGCAACTCCTCGTAGATCGGCTTCACCTTGTGGAACACGCTTTGGTGGTAGGGGACGTACTCGTATCGCTCCCCATCGGCTTCGTAGGCCACGCAGACCTTGATCGAGTCGAGCCCGTCGAGAATGTCGAGCTTTGTGAGCGCGATCTCGGTGAGCGAGTTGAGCCGGGCGGCCTGCCGCAACATCACGAGATCGAGCCAGCCGGTGCGTCGTCGACGGCCGGTGTTGACACCGTATTCGTGGCCCACGTCGACGAGGTAATCGCCGATCTCGTCGCTGAGCTCGGTGGGAAAGGGGCCTGAGCCGACCCGGGTCACATAAGCCTTCGCTATTCCGATGACCCGGGAGATGTGTCGTGGACCTACACCCGATCCGACACATGCCCCACCTGCAACCGGATTGCTCGATGTGACGAATGGGTAGGTGCCGTGGTCGAGATCGAGAAATGTGGCTTGTGCCCCCTCGAACAAGACCTCGCTGCCGGCCTCGAGCCTCTCGTGGATCAAAGAGACGGTGTCGGCTATGTAACCCGACATTCGAGGCGCGCATTCATCCAGGTATTGAGAGGCGACCGAGTCGACGTCGACAGGAAGTCGGTTGAAGACCTTGGTGAGCACCTTGTTGTGATGGTCGAGAGCCACGTCGAGTTTCTTGCGGAAGATCTTCGGATCGAGAAGATCCTGAACCCTGATCCCGGTTCGCATCGCCTTGTCGGCATAGGTGGGCCCGATACCCCGCTTGGTGGTGCCAAGCTTCGCAGCTCCCAAGTGGCGTTCGTGGAGAGCGTCAAGCTCTTGGTGATAGGGCATGATCAGGTGGGCATTACCCGACACTTTCAGTCGGCTGCAGTCGACACCCTTCGACGTGAGCGTGTCTATCTCGGCGAGCAGCACACGCGGGTCGACCACCACCCCGTTTCCTATTACAGGCGTGGTGTGTTCATAGAGAACACCACTGGGCACCAACTGAAGAGCGAACTTCTCGCCATCGACCACCAGGGTGTGGCCGGCGTTGTGGCCCCCCTGATAGCGGACCACCATGTCCATGTCGCGTGCTACGAGGTCGGTGAACTTGCCCTTGCCCTCATCGCCCCATTGGGTACCTACGACTACGGTCGCCGGCACGGCGCTCTCCTCTCGAGGATTTGCGTTACCGCGGAAGGTTAGCGGCTCAGCCGCGGTGGAGGAACTCGAGGATCGGGCCAAAAACGCCGGAACACGGGGCCGGAGCCCCGCGTCCCGATTCCAGGGTGCAATCGATTGATGTTGCTGATCAGCCGGTGAAGGTCGGGTTGCCGTCGGTGGGGGTGGCAGTTTGGGCCACCTCGACTGCAGGCAGAACCTGGGTCTTCACGGTGGTGGTCGGAGCCGCAGTTGTGGTCGGAGCCGCGGTCGTCGTGGTGGTTGGAGCCGCGGTCGTCGTGGTGGTCGGAGCCGAAGTCGTGGTCGGAGCCGCGGTCGTCGTGGTGGTCGGAGCCGCAGTGGTGGTCGGAGCTGCAGTCGTGGTGGTCGGAGTCACGGCAGGATTCACTCCGACACAGATCGGCATGACCGAGTTGGCCGTGTCGGGAACCGTATGGTACG
>JAJRXJ010000365.1 GCA_024276355.1 Actinomycetes bacterium
CACAGGAGGGCCATCATGGCCATCAACGACACCTCCGGCGACTTCAGGGTCGCCGACCTCTCGCTCGCCGGATTCGGCCGCAACGAGATTCGCCTGGCAGAGAACGAGATGCCCGGGCTCATGGCCCTTCGGGCCAAGTACGCCGACGATCAGCCGCTCGCCGGAGCCCGCATCGCCGGGTCGCTCCACATGACCATCCAGACCGCCGTGCTGATCGAGACACTCAAGGTTCTCGGTGCCGACGTTCGCTGGGTGAGCTGCAACATTTTCTCAACTCAGGACCATGCCGCGGCGGCTGTTGCCGTCGGACCCGACGGCACCCTCGATTCTCCCAAGGGCACCCCGGTATACGCATGGAAGGGTGAGACCCTGGAGGAATACTGGTGGGCCACCGAACAGTTGTTCCACTGGCCCGACGGTGGCGGCCCCAACCTGATCCTCGACGACGGCGGCGACGCCACCATGCTGGTCCACAAGGGTCTCGAGTTCGAAAGGGCCGGAGCCATTCCCGCCACCAGCGACGATGATTCCGAAGAGTGGGGGGTCTTCCTTGATCGTCTTCGTTCGATCGCCGCCGAAGATTCCGGGTTCTTCACCAGAATCGCCCCGGGAATCCGTGGCGTGTCGGAGGAAACGACCACCGGTGTCCACCGTCTCTACCAGATGATGGAGTCCGGCGAGCTTCTGTTCCCGGCCATCAACGTCAACGACTCGGTCACCAAGTCGAAGTTCGACAACCTCTATGGCTGCCGCCATTCGCTGATTGATGGCATCAATCGCGGTACCGATGTGATGATCGGTGGCAAAGTTGCGGTTGTCTGCGGCTACGGCGACGTCGGCAAGGGATGTGCCGCGTCGCTGCGAGGGCAGGGCGCCCGGGTGATCGTCACCGAAATCGACCCCATCTGCGCCTTGCAGGCCGCGATGGAGGGATTCGAGGTCAACACTCTCGAGGCTGTGGTGGGTATCGGCGACATCTTCATCACCACCACCGGCAACAAGGACATCATCCTGGCCGGCCACATGGCACGAATGAAGCATCAGGCCATCGTCGGCAACATCGGTCACTTCGACAACGAGGTAGACATGGCCGGGCTGCAACGAATGTCGGACGTGCAACGCATCAACATCAAGCCCCAGGTCGACGAGTTCGTGTTCCCCGATGGTCACTCGATCATCATGTTGAGCGAGGGCCGTCTGCTCAATCTCGGCAACGCCACCGGCCACCCGAGCTTTGTGATGTCGTGCAGCTTCACCAACCAGGTGTTGGCCCAGATGGCGCTCCACGCCGACGATGGTTCGATGAACAACGAGGTGATCACGCTGCCGAAGCACCTTGACGAGGAGGTGGCCCGTCTCCATCTCGATGCCCTCGGTGTGAAGCTCACCAAGCTCACCGACGATCAAGCCGACTACCTCGGCATCGCCCCCGACGGACCATACAAGCCGTCCCACTACCGATACTGATCGCGGCCCGGCGGTGTCGGTCGTGATGGCTCGGCACCGCCGAAGTGCTCCTGAAGTGAACGCTGGCTAACATCTGGCACCCGCCAACAGGAGGCAAGATGAGCGAGCGCGTCTCGATTTCGATCGACAACGGTGTGGCCGATGTGAGGCTCACGCGTGCCGACAAGATGAACGCCCTCGACGGAGCGATGTTCGATGCGCTGGTCGATGCCGGCCGGACACTGGCTGCCGACACGTCGGTGAGAGCGGTGGTTCTGTCGGGCGAAGGACGCGCGTTCTGCGCGGGCCTCGACTTCTCTGGGTTCCAGGCCATGGCCGGAGATGCGGGAGAGTCGGGCGGGACCGGCTCCATCGGGCGCGTCCCAGAAGGGCAGATCACCCACCATGCCCAGCAGGCTTGTTGGACCTGGCACGAACTGCCGGTTCCCGTGATAGCAGCCGTGCATGGCGTGGCCTTCGGTGGCGGACTTCAGCTCGCACTTGGTGCCGACATCCGGATCGTCGCTCCGGATGTGAGAATGGCCGTCCTCGAGATTCGCTGGGGACTGAGCCCCGATATGACCGCCACTCAGGTTCTGCCCAGGCTTGTGGGACTCGACATGGCCAAGGAGCTCACTTGGACCGGGCGTGAAGTGGGAGGTGAGGAGGCCGTTCGGATCGGGCTCGCCACCCACATGTCGGATGATCCCCATGCAAGCGCACTGGCTATGGCCGCGGAGATCGCATCGAAGAGCCCACACGCCGTCCGGGGAGCCAAGCACCTGATCGACATGTCCACCCAGGTCGACTGGGCAACCGGATTCGCCGAGGAGCGAAAGGTCATAGGTTCGCTGATCGGGCAGCCGAATCAGGTTGAAGCAGTTCACGCCTGGTTCGAGAAGCGTCCGGCGGTCTACACCGACTTCGGGAGCTCCGACTCTTGAGCGACGCCACAGCCGGATCCGCCCCCGACCTCGGTCGAATCACCACCGAGGTGGCCGACGATCACATTCTCGAAATCGGCATCGACCGCTGCCACAAGCTCAACGGATTCACCCCCGAGATGATGGCTCAACTGGTCGATGCCTATACGCGTCTCGATGAGGACCCCGATCTCTGGGTGGGAGTCCTCTACGCGTGGGGATCGCACTTCACCGCCGGCCTCGATCTGCCGAGGTTCGCGGCCAGGATGGCCGGCGGAGAGCGGTCGAGCCAACAAAGGGGCATGGTCGATCCAACCGCTCTGGGTCGGGCCTGTCGCAAGCCGATCGTCACCGCGGTCAAGGGCATCACCTACACGCTCGGAATCGAGCTGATGCTGGCCGGCGACATCGTGGTGGCCGCCGACGACTGTCGGTTCTCACAACTCGAGCCGCTTCGTGGGATTCACGCCACCGGCGGGGCCACGATCCGGTTCGTGGAGCGGGGCGGGTGGGGCAACGCCATGTACCACCTGCTCACCAGCGACGAGTTCGACGCCGGGGAAGCCCATCGAATAGGCCTTGTTCAGGAGGTGGTGGCGGCCGGAGCGGAACTCGACCGGGCTCGTGAGCTGGCCCGAAAGATCTGCGAGGGTGCCCCGCTCGCGGTGCAGGCCACCAAGGAGTCATCGGCCCGTTACCTGGCCGAGGGGCAGGAGGCGGCAATTGCGGCCTTCTCCGCGACCCAGGCCAAGCTGGCGGCCACCGACGACTTTCGGGAGGGGTTCGCGTCGTTCAGAGAGAAGCGACCGCCGCGGTTCACCGGCCGCTAGAGCTCCAGCATCATCTCGATGATGTCGGGCCCGTAGCGTTCGAGCTTCGTCGGACCGATGCCGGGAATGGCGAGCAGGTCGGCGTCGGTGGTGGGGCGGGCGCGGGCGACTGCGACCAGGGTGCGATCCGGAAACACCACGTAGGCAGGGACTGCGTCGCCTTTCGCCCTGATCGAACGCCACCGCCGAAGATGTTCGAAGACCGCCTGGTCGTCACCGCCGAGCCGGTTGTCGGCATCGGCGGATTTCGTGCTGCGCGCGACAGGGTTCCTCAGCCCCGGGGTTGATGGAGACGACGGGAGCGGTTCCGAGCCAGCTGTAGGTTCGGGAGGTGCTTCGGTGCGGAGCTCGGGGACGAACGATGACGGGTTGGGGCCGGTGATGACAGCCGTGGTCTCGCTCGATCGGGTGATGGCCACATGAAAGATCCTGCGCTCCTCCTCGATGTCGCTCGACAGCCGGTGTGGGCACAGCCCGGCGTCGACCCGATGGACCACCACATGGGGCCATTGCATTCCCTTCACCCGATGGATGGTGGAGAGGGTCAGGCCGTGTCGGTCGGTGCCGCGCGGTTCGGCCAGCTGGTCGCGGAGCCAGGAGGAGAACAGTGACGGGTCGGCTTGAAGATGGGCGACCGAGATGAGCGCATCAAGATCGTCTCCGTGGCTCGAGCGATCCACAGACCGGCGCGACGCGTCGAGACGGGAGTCGAGTGCGCCTCCGAGGCCGATCGTGTCCTTCACGAATGTGAGCAGTCGGGCGGTGTCGGCACCGTGGTCGGCCTCGGACCTGATCGCGTCGATGTCGTCGGCGAGATCAGTGATCTTCTGCGAATCACGGGGGGTTCGCATGCGGCCGGCCAAACGCTGCAGATCGGAGGTGGAGTTCTGCTCTGCCGCCCATCCCACCACCATCGGTGAGAGGCCACGCGGCGGTCGGCGAGCGGCAATGCCGATAGCGTCGTCGTCGAGTCGCCTCGATGGGCATGTTGCCAATCTGAGCCAGGCCAGGGAGGCGGCCACCCCGGTGCGTGACAAGTAGGTCGAGTCGACCGGAGTGGATGTGGCGATGCCCGCGTCTCGCAGCGCGAGCATCGGGGCCAGCAGGGTTGCGTTGACGCGGGTCAGCACCGCTATTTGGTCGGGCGCCGCGCCGCTGTTGATGAGCCGCCCGATCTCGCTCACCAATGACGAGAGCGGGTCGGGTCCGGTGATGACCGACATGGGGGTCCGGCCATTCTCAGGCGGTTCGGTGATCGGCGTACGACCGGGCCCGGCCACGATCTTCTTCGGGATGCGGCGTCGGTTGTGGCTCAGCAGCTTGACCGCCGCGCTGATGACCACCGGGGCACAGCGGTAGTTGACATGCAGATCATGGGTGGTCGAACCCGGAAACCAGCGGGAGAAATCGATGAGCCACGATGGTGATGCCCCCGAGTAGCCGTAGATGGTCTGGTCGTCATCGCCGACACCGAAGACCTCCGCGGCCGGGCCGGCCAGCAGCCGGATCAAAAGTAAATGGGCGGGTGTGAGGTCTTGGAACTCGTCGACGAGAAGAGTGCCGCACGCAGCGCGGGCCACGGCACGACAGTCGGGTTCCTCGAGCAGGATTCCGATCGCCTTGACGATCTGCTCGTCGAAGTCGACTTCGCCGTTGTCGGCCAGCATCCGACGGTAGCGGCCGATGACGGCCGCAAGATCGGGAACATCGCCGCCGAATTCGGCTTCGACCTCATCGGCGTCTCGGAGGCCGAGACGACACGCGGTGAAGGCCTCGATCCATGCCGCGAACGGATCGGTCATGGCCCGGCGTGGCGCCTTCACGAGGCCGCGGATCCGATCGCGCATACCACGCTCGTCGATCACCTGCACGCGTGGATCGGAGGGAGTCAGGAAGGGACCGGTGCCACGACAGATCGCCAGGGCCAGACTGTTGAGTGTGCGTACCTCGAGTCCGGGCAGGTCGGATGTGCGCGACTGCATCTCCTGGCGGGCCTTGACATTGAACGCAACCAGACACACCGTCGACGGGGACACACCGAGATCGGCCACGAGGTGCCGGGCGCGTTCGGTGAGGACCCGGGTCTTGCCGGATCCGGCCGGCGCCACGATGCGTGCCCCCGCGTTTCGCGTCCTGACCGCCGCCAGTTGGTCGGGAGCGAGTTCGACGGTGGGTGCTCTGTCGGTGATCGGTGAGAGCAGCCCGGCAGGCAGGTGGATTCGGGGTATCACCCCCAGTCCGTCGACCTCGTTGGGAGCAAAGGGCCGCAGAGGTCCGCCGTCGCACCAGAGCGGCACCCCGTCGCGATCGATGATGTCGCCGGCCGGCTCACCGGGGGCGAGCCTGCCACCGCATCGGATGGCCATGTCGACAGCCGGAATGGACGGCGCCGCTGGGTCCCTGGCGTCGACCGAATTGGAGAACACCAGATGCAGCAACCGTTCGTTGGCGGGTTCGAGTGAGGGGCGGAGGTCGGACAGGGCGGACGGCGTCACCGACACGGGCTCGGGAAGTGGGCCGTCGACCTCGAGGACCGTTCGGACCCGATTCGAATACGCCACCTGGAGGGCATCCATGGCCGACACGGACACGGCGAGCCTCGGGGCGTTGTCCCACGGGGCGGGAGCATCGGAGCCCGCGGCAACAACGATCGAGCGTCCGATCGATTCCGGGCCGGCCAGTCGATCCCAGTCGGGTGGCATGGTGGTCGGTGTCGGCGTCGGCGTCGGCGTCGGCGTGGGGTGAACAGGCAGGTGTGGTTCGGAGGGGGAGGAGGCGCAGGACCTGATTTCGGCAATGGTGGAATGACGGCGGCCACAGTGGCCACACAGGATCGATTGCTCTTGGCTCTGGTTCATCCGGATGAAGAGTAGGCCACGGGTGTGACTCCCGGATCGGACGATCGCCGACGGTGTCGGTGCATCGTGGCGGCAGCGACTGTCGTACCCCGCCAATAGCTTGCGCTCATGTCGAGAGATCCAGTGCCGGTCGAGTTTCAGGTCATGGGGATTCACCGGGCCGTGGCCCGCTGGGCCTACGAAGGCGAGGCTGCGGAGAGTATTCGCCGTCTGAAATACGGCCGTTCCACATCGATGGTGGGCCGGCTCGCCGACGAGTTGTGTCTGATTTCTCCAGCCTGCGATCTGGTGTCGTGGATTCCCGCCACTCCGCAACGCCGCCGCGATCGGGGTTTCGACCAGAGTGAACTCCTGGCCAGGGCCGTGGCTCGTCGTTTGGGAGTCCGGTCCGTCGCCTTGCTGAGGCGGGTCGATCATGATGCCCAGACATCTCGGGATCTCACCGGGCGTTTGGAGGGTCCGAGCTTCGCGCTCGTGGGCCGACACCGTCGGCACCGGGGTCGCATTCTGCTGATCGACGACGTTGCCACCACCGGATCAACACTCGCGTCCGCGGCCCTCACATTGTCCGATTCGTCGGACTGGGTCGTTTCTGCTGCCGTTGTTGCGAAAGTTGTTACCAAAGGCGCTACCCAACCACCGGTCCGCCGATCTATTGTGTAGACACCCCAACAGCACGGAGGCCAAGCGTGGAAATCTCCATCAGTAGCCGGCACGTCAGAGTCACGCCGAGACTGGAGGAGGTGATACGCGAGAAGATCGGAGATCTCGACCGATACTTCGAGAAACTCGATTCGGGTGTGGTGCACTTCACCGAGACACGAAATCCGCGGATATCCGACAAGATCAGCTGTGAGGTGGTGCTCGACGGCGACGGGCATCGCATTCGGTGCAAGGTTTCGCCATCCGATCCCTATGCCGCGGTCGATCTGGCCGAGGAGAAGCTCACCAGGCAGATTCGCAAGCTTCGCACCAGGCTGCGGCGCCTTCATCAGGGTTCCGACACCATCCGGGTGGCCGAGGGTCAGGCTCCGAACGTGGTCGATCTGGCCGGCGTGGATTTCGAGGAATCCGACGAGGAACCGATGCCCCGCATCGTCAAAACGAAGCGCTTCCACATCGGACCGCTCACCCCCGACGATGCCGTTCTCAAGATGGAGCTGCTCGGACATGGTTTCTTCTTCTTCGTCAACAAGGAGACCAGCCGTGCGGCCGTGGTGTATCGCCGAGACGACGGAGATGTAGGTCTGATCGACGTGGCCGACTGAGGCCGACTGAGGTCGGTAGGCTCAGCCTCACGTATGAGTATTTTCAAGCGAGTACTGAGGTCCGGTGAGGGCCGTAAGCTGCGGGCGCTCGAAGCGCTCGTCCCCGACATCAATGCGCTCGAGCCCGAGTACGAGGCGCTGAGCGACGATGAACTGAAGGGCAAGACCGGTGAGTTCCGGACCATG
>JAJRXJ010000366.1 GCA_024276355.1 Actinomycetes bacterium
CGGCCGATTCAGCCCACGAAGCCGCGCCAGAGCCGGCGACAACATCGTGGTCGCCGTCGACACCGCCCGATTCCACTTCTTCGACCCCGACACCAGACTCGCCATCAGAGGCTGAGGGGCCGACCCGTGCAAACACAGGCGATTCGGGGCCCGAAGCAAACGGGGTCTGCCGTGCGGCTGCCACGAGTGACAGGCTCACCCCATTACCTCGCCGCCCAGGACGAAGCCAGCCGGCCTCGGCGTGGGGCGGTGGTGTCGGGCCGGTACTGTCGATGTCGATGCCCGATGATCGTCTTGTTCGAGTAGTCGAGATGTTTCTCAGTCGCGGCAACATCAGCGATGACGTTGAGGGCGACACTCAAGCGACGGCGCTCGCGTGGTTGGAGCGGGCCCGCTCGGAGCTGGCGGTACTTGAGCCGATCCTCACGACGGGTCAGTGGCGGGTGGCGTACAACGCGGCCTATGACATCTACCGTCATGCCGCGGAGGCAGTTGATCTCGCAGCCGGCTACCGGGTCTTGGCGAGCCCGGGCGCACATCGCGCGACGTTTGCGTTGGCGTCCGCTGTCGTGGGCGAGGACGACGCCCGGTGGGCGGTTCAGCTCGCCGAGCGGGCGGTATCCGACGCTTCGTCGTTCGTGTCGTGACCACCGGCTGGTAGGACCTTCAACATGGGGCGGGCCGTGACAGTGTCATGGAACGATCCGGTGCCGCTCGACAGCCAACCAGGAGCGCGTATTTGAACTTGGATCTCGCGTCCGACATCAAGGCCGACTTCGTGCGCCGCGGCGTAGAGCTGTTCGCGATCGGGGCGACCGAGAACCAGGACGTCGATGTCGCCAACTGGCCGGGTGCCGGGTTCGCCATGCCAACGCGCTGCCCACGAACCGAAAATGTAGACCTCCTCGATCCCGCCGATGCCTGCCATGGCGGCTCTGAGACGCTGCGGTACACCGAACGCTGCCACCAGGAGCTGGCGTAGGGCAGCGAAGTACGGGCTGGCGGTGTTCGCTCTGACGAGTCGAGTACGGCCGACCCGACGGGACCCGATGATGCCGGCCCGCTCTGCCCTTTCGATCTCACGATGCACCGACGCCGCCGGTATCCCCATACGTTCGGTGAGATCTGCCAGAGACTGCTCGCGTTCGGGATCGTCCAGAATGTCGGCGAGCAGCTCCGCTTGTTGACGCGACCGAAAGATCGGCAACAACTCCGGCGACCCTGAACGTTCCACAAACTGAACTATATCTTCCAACTTGCGGAATAGTCATGGATGTCGGACTGACACAAGCCCCCACACAGTCCTGGCCCCCCACTGCGGTGGCCTTCGGGTTGGTGACCCGAAGAGCCGATGGGTGGTGATGTCATACATCGTGCAACGCAACCATCTTTTCTATGTTGTGGCCTACAACGGCCGCGACCCGATCACCGGAACCGAACGCCGACGCTGGCATCCCGCTGGCACCATCCGTTCTGAAGCCGAGGCGATGCGATCCCGGATCGATGCCGATGCCACGCCCCGACGCAGGAAACTGACTCTGGGAGGGTTCATGGCCACCACCTGGCTCGACTCGAAGATGACGTTGACTCATCAGACCCGGTGTCGTTACGAGTGGATGATCGACCACAACATCGCCCCGCGTATTGGCCAAGTACGTATCGACGTGTTGCGGCCGGTCGATCTCGACGCGTGTTACCGCGCCCTGCTCGACAACGGCGGGCGCAAGCGCCAAGGATTGTCAGCGAAAACGGTGCTAGAAGTTCACCGGGTCATCTCAAACGCGTTGGACCTCGCCGTTGACCGCCGGATCATCGAAACGAACCCGGAACGCGAAGCCCGCCCGCCGCGGCGTGTCACCCGCTCGCTGGTCCCGGCGATCTGGACCGCAGCCCAACTCGGCGAGTTCCTCCAACGAACACGAACCAAGCGCCTGTATCCGGCGTTGCATCTCGTCGCGTACACCGGGATCCGACGCGGTGAACTTGCCGGATTGAACTGGGGTGACCTCGACACCGCCACCAAATCGATCGCCATCGCACGGACCTGCCAAGTCACACCAATGTTCGTCAATCGGCGTCACGATCAAGGTCGTCTCCGAACGTCTCGGCCATGCCCACCCCGGATTCACCATGCACACCTACCAGCACCTCCTCCCCGGAATGGGCGCCGCTGCCGCCAACCAGTTCGCGCAGCTCATAGACGCCACCCGGTAGACATCTACCGACACCAACCACGCCAAACCCCACGTCAACGACCTGCAACCGATTCAGCCGGTAGGCCTCCCGGTAGATCAACCAATCCACCCGAGAACAACAAAGGCCCGGAATTCGTTGGAATTCCGGGCCTCTTGGTTGGTGGCGGGGGCAGGATTTGAACCTGCGACCTTCGGGTTATGAGTCGCGGAAAGGCCATTTCCGGTGGTGCCCGCTGGTGTCCTTTAGTGCCCCTGAG
>JAJRXJ010000367.1 GCA_024276355.1 Actinomycetes bacterium
AGAGCCCTCGTACCCACCAGTGGACCCACACCCCGCTGGAATCCGAAGAGCCAGCAAACTGCAAGAGAGGACCTCCAACCAGCGCCACACCCACGTTACCCAACAGGACGTCGCCGCCTGACTTCAGATTCTAAGTCTGCAACTCTTGACAATTGCTCTCTTCCCGCGGTCGGGCACCTCAGAGATCCAGGCGGTTTCGCATGGCCGACGAGCCCCGCCCCTCAGCTCCAGTGGTCGTATCTCACGAGGTCGTCCAGCGGTACTCGGCGGCGTTTGAGGGGACTGTCGGGCGCATCGGCGATCGGCCAGCCGAAGGTGATCACCATGAGCATCTCCCAGTCGTCGGGGAGGCCCACCGCGGCTCGGGCCTCGGCCTGATGCCCCAGCGTGACCGGGCATGTCGCCACTCCCTCGGAATGGGCGACGATCATCATGTTCTGAGCCATGCGACCAACATCGAACATCCGCACCGACTCGGCCGGGGCGGCGATGCCCACCACCACAGCCGAAGTCCCGATCCACGAGGCGTAGTCGCCCGAAGCAGCCAGGGCGTCCTGCACCGCCTGGTCGCGAACCACGATCAGGCGGTTCGACTCCTCGTTCTTGGCGCTGCCGGCCATGCGACCGGCCTGAAGGATCCTGTTGAGGAGATCGTCGCCTATCGGCTCGGCGGTGTAGTGCCTGACATCGCGCTTGGTGATCACTGCCTCGTATGCGTCCATGCACCAGTATGACCACCGGGCCCGTCGATAGCCTTCACGAATCCCGAAAGGCACCCACATGGTCAAAGACAGTCGTTGGATCGAACTCACCAAGTCGAACCCCGATCACTCCAACTGGTACATCGAACGGTTCCGGGCCATGGAGCAGGCCGGCGACGATCTGGCCGGCGAAGCCAGGCTGATCGACGCCATGGCGGCACGGGGCTCACGCATCCTCGACGCCGGCTGCGGGCCCGGACGGGTCGGCGGGTATCTCTCGGAGCTCGGCCACCACGTGGTCGGAGTCGACGTCGACCCGGTGCTGATCGCCGCCGCCGAACAAGACCACCCCGGTCCCCGCTGGATCGTGGGCGACCTGGCCGAACTCGACCTGGCATCCCACGGCATCACCGACGGGTTCGACCTGATCGTCAGCGCCGGCAACGTGATGACGTTCCTGGCCCCGACCACCCGACGAGCCGTGCTCGAGCGGCTGCGCCACCACCTCGCCGACGGCGGGCGTCTCGTGACCGGGTTCGGATCAGGGCGCGGCTACGAGTTCGACGATTTCTTCGCAGACGCCGAAGCCTCCGGCCTCGAAGTCGACCTGAAGCTCGCCACGTGGGACGTGCAGCCGTTCACCGACGACTCCGACTTCCTGGTGGCGGTCATGTCCGCCGCGGCGACCGGTCGCTAATCGGCGACCGACCCCGACACCAGCCTCGAAGACCCCGCCACCGCCACAAACGTCACCACCGCGATCGCCGAAGCCCACCTCAACGTGGCCCCGAGGTCGACCAAAGCCCCCAAAGCCAACAACACCGAGCCGTAGCCCAAGCGGCCGGCCAGGCTCGTGAGCGACAGAAACGTCGCCCGATGCTCCCTCTCGACCCTCGGAGCGACGGTCGCCGGCACCAACACCGACGCGGTGGCGGTCTGCACGCTGCGCAACACGATCAGCGGCAACACGAACACCGACGCGGCCAGCGCCATCGCAGAGATGGTGACCATCGGGATCGCAGCCACCGCGACGAACACGGCCACCGGCCCGAACCGTCGCGCAGCCGGACCAACCCAACGCACCACCGTCGCCCCGACGATCGCCACCACCGCCGCCAACACTCCGTTGGCCAGCGGCGCCCGGTTGATCTGATCGAGCGACTTCCCCAGGATCTCCGCCAGGTATGGAGCGGCCAGTTCCGAAGTGAGATGCACGGTGATCACCTCACCCACCACATAGAACGCAACCCACACGAGGATCCGCTGACGGAGGTTTCCGAGCACCGCCGCGAACTGCCTCACCGCGCCGGTTGACGGACGCTGCCACGGCGGCTCCACCAGCCCCATGGTGATCACCAGTTGGATCACGGACGCAGCGAGAGCGGCTGCGAACGGCAGGCGCAGATCGACCACCCCGAGCGCCCCGCCCACCAGGGTCGCGGCGGCCAGGGCCACCAGATTGTGACGACGAATCACCGACTCACGATCAGTGAAGTCGCCGGCGCGGCCCAACGACTCGAGCGTGTCGTAATGCAACGTGACATCGGTCCCCGACGCGAAGGCGAAACCGGCAGCCACGAACACCTGAGCCGTCGAGACACCGATGAAGCTCCCGGCCGACAGGAAGATCACATGGGCCGACACCCAACACACCGCCGAGATGCGCAGGGTCGCCACCCGGCCGACACGGTCGCTGAACCAGCCCGACGGCACCTCCAACGCCACCACGGCCAGGTAGTACACCGCCTGCAACCGCAGGGCGCCGCCGAGCCCGAAACGATCGATGAAATACAGCAGCGACGTGGGCAACCAGAACAGCGCACCCGACGCCACCTGCAGCTGCCGGTAGCGATCAAGATTGCGCTCCATCGCGTCCGGCACCCCGGGAGTCTGCCACGCGACACCTCCCGTGGTCATCCCGTGCCCGGTAGCCGGGGCCGCCGCACGAACCCGGTCCCCCGACAATCGAGTTCTTCACCGAAGGATGAACTCCCCCCGCGGATACGTCCCGCGCGCCTCGGCTACACCCCCGCCGGCTGACACCGCGGCCCTTCCTACATCAGCGGCTCACGGCCCTCGGTTTCGCCCCGGATCACGATCACCGACTTGCCGGCCGATCCGGCCGTCTCCAGAGCTGCGATCGCACACGGCACCTCGGCGAGGGTGAAACGTCGGCCAATGGCGGGGACCACCGCACCCGACTCCAGGTGGTCGGCAAGCCGTTCGATGTTGGCACGGCTCTCGGAGCTGATGAAGCTGGTGAGCCGCTGGCGTATGAACGGCGAGAGCAGCATGGCGCGAACCTGACGGCCCACCCCGCCGGTGACACGGTTGCCGTCTTCCCCGCCGACGATCACGAGGGTTCCCTCGGGTGAAAGCACACTGCGAAGCCGTTTCACGCTGTTTCGACCACCTATGTCGAGTATCAGATCGAAACGCTCATCGTCATCACCGAGATCCTCACGGGTGTGATCGATCACGCGGCCGGCCCCGAGCGCCAACACCATGTCGACCCCGTCGGGGCCGCTGACACCGGTCACGCGGCCGCCAAGAGCCGTGGCGATCTGAACCGCGAAACTCCCGACACCACCCGAGGCCCCAACCACGAGCACCTTCTGCCCTGCCTGGAGATGACCCACATCGGTGAGGGCCTCAAGAGCGGTTATGCCGGACACAGCCGACACCGCGGCCTGCTCATGGGTGACGTTGGCGGGCTTCAGTGCGAGCTTGCCCTCGGCAACAACGGCGTATTCTGCGTAGGAACCCTTGGCAATGCCGAAGACCTCATCGCCGACCGAAAACCTGGTGACCTCAGAGCCCACCGCCATCACTCGCCCGGCCACGTCGAGGCCCAGCACCGGACTCTTGGGCCTGACCATGCCGAAACCGGCCAGGCGCACCAGGTACGGCAACCCGGTCATGAGGTGCCACACGCCGCGGTCGACACCGGCGGCGTGGACTTCGATCAGCACCTCACCCGGCGCGGGACTCGGCCGGTCGATTCTGCGAAGCTCAAGGAGGTCGGCAGACCCATAGCGATCCTGGACCATCGCCAGCATTTGTTTGCTGTCCATGCCGGCAGCGTCGCTCGCCGCGTCGGTCTCGTTGTGGTCGATTGATGATTGCAATTCACATCTCCGGTCTTGGGGCCTCGGCCCACGTTGCCGTACTTAGTACGATCGCGTTGCACACACTACCCGTACTAAGTACGATGCACAACCATGACACCTCGAGCAGCCCGTGAAATCCGCTGAACAAAGCAGACCGCGGCTCAACGCGGCCCGGATCATCACCGCGGCAATCGACGTTGCCGACCGAGTCGGAATCGAACAACTCACCATCCGCAGGCTCGCCACCGACCTGGGCGCGAAACCAATGTCGATCTACCACCACATCGCCGGCAAGGAAGCGATTCTCGACGCCATGGTCGACCGGGTGTTCAGCGAAATCGACCAACCACCCAACCACCTCGACTGGCGATCAGCCATACGCCTCCGATCGCTGTCGGCCCGAGAGGCACTCACCCGACACCGCTGGGCCGTGCCCCTCATGGAATCACGCACCTCACCGGGCCCAGAGACACTCCGCCACCACGACTCCGTGATCGGCTGCCTGCGCCGAGGCGGGTTCTCGATCGAAATGACCGCCCACGCCTACGCGCTCATCGACAGCTACATCTACGGCTTCGCGCTCCAAGAGGCCAACCTCCCAGCCACCGGAGGCGACGAGATGGCCGACCTCGCAGAAACGATCATCGAACCGCTGCCCACCGGCGACTACCCGCACCTCACCGAACTGGCCGTCGAACACGTCATGAAGCCCGGCTACGACTTCGGATCCGAGTTCGAGTTCGGACTCGACCTGATTCTCAACTCCCTGTCACCGCTGATCGACCAGTAGAACCGTCGGTCCCCGCCATTCACGGCCGCAGCGTCGCCCACGACCACCGCCAAACGAGCCAATAGGGACCAAAGTCCACATCCCGACGATCACCCGCCCAGCACGGAACTAGCACCGATCCGATGACTATCGTGGCATTGCCGAAGCCCCCTTTCCGCGCTCGGCCTACAGAGGAGCCAGGTCATGGAAAATCCCCCCTTCCCAGGTACTCGCATCACGACCAACGGAAACCAACTGGTCGCCTACCACACCGAAGCTCGTGTCACCCAAGGCGGAGTTTTCTACCCCATCACCCCCTCCACCGAAATGGGCGAAAACTACGAGCTGTCGTTCGCCGAAGGCAAGCTCGACGTGTTCGGCAACAGAAAAGTGGCCATCGAAGCCGAAGGCGAACACGCAGCCCAAGGCGGAGCCATCGCGCTCTCGCTCACCGGCCGGCGGGTGGTCAACTTCACCTCCGGGCAGGGCCTCGTCTACGGCCTCGAGCAGTACTACCACGCCCCCGGAAAGCTCTCGACCCTGGTGGTCGAAGTGGCGGCCCGCGCCCTCACCAAACACGCGCTCAACGTCCACTGCGGCCACGACGACTTCTACGCCGTTCTCGACACCGGCTGGACCATGCTCATGGCCAAGGACGCCCAGCAGGCAGCCGACCAGGCCCTCATCGCCAGAAGGGTCGCCGAACTGTCGCTCAACCCGGCGCTCAACATCCAGGACGGCTTCCTCACCTCCCACCTCGAACGCAGCTTCTTCCGCCACGAATCCGAACTGATCCGCCAGTTCCTCGGGGCCCACGACGACATCATCGAATGCCCCACCGAAGCCCAGCGCCTCCTGTTCGGCCCCACCCGCCGCCGGGTGCCCGAAATGATCGACCTGAAAAACCCGATGCTGCTCGGCCCGGTACAAAACCAAGAGCACTACATGAACGGCGTCATCGCCCGCCGCAACAACTTCACCGCCCACATCGGCAGATTCCTCGAAGAGGCCTACGAAGAATTCGCCCGGCTCACCGGACGCCGCTACGGGATGCTCACCGAATACAAGACCGACGACGCCGACACCGTGTTCGTGTCGCTCGGATCGGCCGCCGAAAACATCGAAGCCGCCGTCGACTACATGCGCGAACAAGACGGCGCCAAAGTCGGATCTATCCACGTCAACGTCCTGCGCCCATTCCCCGAAGCCGCCCTCGTCGCCGCGCTCAAGGGAAAGCGCCGGGTGATCGTGCTCGAACGCACCGACGATCCCCTCTCCGGCGACAACCCCCTCACCCGCGAGATCCGGGCCTCGATCAACAAGGGCGTCGAGGTCGGCCGGGAACACCCCGAAGGCGACGTTCCCGTCCTCGAACCCTCAGAGGTACCGCTCATGTTCAGCGGCACCTACGGCCTCGGCTCGCGGGATTTCCGACCCGAGCACGTGATCGGCGCCTACGAATTCGCGGTCGACAAGATCCACCGCCAGGACGGAAGCGGCCACCACGACGGCGTCAGAAACTTCGTGCTCGGTATCGACCACCCGTTCTCGGTTGTCGCCGACCGCAAACCGTCGCTTCTCCCCGAGGGAGCCATCGCGGTTCGCTTCCACTCGATCGGCGGCTGGGGGATGATCACCACCGGCAAGAACCTCGGCGAGATCATCGGAGCGTTCGGCGACGACCTCATGCGCCAACGCGGCGAGTTCGACGAGTTCGGCCACCCCAAGGAGATCCTCCACATCTCCGCCAACCCGAAATACGGCTCAGAGAAGAAGGGCGCCCCCACCCAGTACTTCCTCGTGGCCGCACCCGAACGGGTACGGGTCAACTGCGACCTGCGCCACGTCGACGTCGTGCTGTGCTGCGACCCCAAGGCGTTCACCCACACCAACCCGCTCGAAGGCATGAACCACGGCGGCACCTTCATCATCGAATCCGACGAAGACCCGGCATCGGTATGGGAACGAATCCCCGTGCCCTCCCGCCGCGAGATCATCGAAAAGGACATCCGGGTCTTCTCCCTGCCCGGCTTCCGCATCGCCAGAAACGCCACCTCCCGAGAAGACCTCCAACTGCGCATGCAGGGCAACGCCTTCCTCGGAGCGTTCTTCCACTTCTCCGGATTCCTCGAGGAATACGGCGTCAGCGAGGAACACTTCCACGAAGTCGTGAGGGCCCAATACAACAAGAAGTTCGGCCGGTTCGGCGACGCCGTCGTCGAATCGAACATGGTCGTCATGACCGAAGGCTTCAACCTCGTCCAAGAAGTCCCCCACGGACCCATCGACGCCCCCGACCGCTCCGGAATGCGGGCCCCGGCCCTCGACTCCTGCTCCACCTGCACACCCGCACCGCTGTCGCTCGAAACCCCATCCGAGCAGCAGGTGCGGATCCCCCTCGCCCGCACATCAACCTTCGACGCCGAGTTCCGTGCCGGCCTCGGCTACAACCAGCCGGCATCACCGCTGGCATCGGTCGGCATGATGGCAGCAGCCACCGGCGCCACCGCCAGCAAATACGGAGCCCGTCGACGCACCCCCGTGTGGGATCCCGACAAGTGCACCCAATGCATGGACTGCATCACCGCGTGCCCCGACACCGCCCTGCCCAACACCGCCCAGGACATCGCCACCGTGCTCACCGCGGCCGCCAACTCCTACGTCGCCGATCTCGACGATCGCCGAACCGTGCTGGCCGCGATCCCCGAACTCGACACAGCGGTGCGCCAGAGAATGAACGCCGCCATCGCCGAGAAAGAACCCAAGCTTTTCGTCGACCTGCTGCGCGAAGAGGTCAACGCATCCACCACGATCAGCGAAGCCGCCCGCGAACAGTTCCTCGCCTTGTTCGAACGCGTTCCCTTCGCCTACTTCAAGACCCCGGCGGTCTACCGCACACTCGAAAAGAAGACCCCCGGCGCCGGCGGCCTGTTCGCCATCATGGTGTCCGACCTCTGCAAGGGCTGCGGCGAATGCGTCGTCGAATGCGGCGAACACGACGCCCTCCACATGATCGACGAGACCGAAGAAATCAACGCCGACCACGTGAGCGGCACCAACTTCCTCAAGAGGCTGGCCGACACACCCGCCAAGTACCTCGGGCGTTTCGACCCCGAACACCCCGAAGAGTCACACGTCGCCCAGCTCAAAAACCTGCTGATGCAACGCAGCAGCTACGAAGCCCTCGTCAGCGGCGACGGTGCCTGCGCCGGCTGCGGCGAAAAGACCGCACTCCACGCGATCGCCTCGATCACCGAGTCGTACATGAGGCCGATCTACCACGCCAAAGCCGACCGCCTCGCCGCCAAAGCCGACCGCCTCGCCGCCGAAGGCGAAGACCTCATGGCCGCGTTGGCCAAGGACCACCCCGAAGAACACGCCCTCCTCCACCGGGCCGTCGCCCACCTGCTCATGGGCCTCGGCGGCGACTCCCCCGAAGACATGGAAACCCGCCTGGCCGACCACGGCAAGATCACCGACGCCGAAGTCGTCGACGCCATCGCCACCGCGATGCGCCAGGACGCCTTCAACCACCGCCACCTCCAAGCCGTCGACGGCACCCTCCCCAACGGAATGTCGGTCATGGCCATGGGCGCCCACACCGGATGCAACAGCGTCTACGGCTCCACCCCGGTCAACAACCCCCACCCCTACCCGTGGATGAACTCGCTGTTCCAGGACGGCGCCACCATCTCCTGGCTGTTCGGCGAAAGTTTCATCCTTGACCACGCCCGCCGGTCCGTGATGCCCGAACGCCTCTGCGACACGCTGCTTGATCGCGACACCAACATTTTCAACGAAGACGAATACGACCTCATGGTCCACATGTCCGACTCGCAGATGACCGCCCGTGAAATACGCGAACTGCCCAAGGTGTGGGCCGTCGGCGGCGACGGCGGCATGGGCGACATCGGCTACCAGAACGTGTCGAAGGTGGTCCTGCAGAACCGCCCCAACGTCCACCTGATCCTTCTCGACACTCAGGTCTACTCCAACACCGGAGGCCAGAACTCCGACTCGACCCCCATGCCCGGCGGGCTCGACATGAACCAGTTCGGAGCAGCCTCCCAAGGCAAACTCACCGAGAAGAAGGGCGTGGCCGAGAGCTTCATCGGCGGACACGGCTCGCCGTTCGTCGCCCAGGTGTCGGTGGCCAACACCGCCCAGTTCTACAAGGCCATCCTCGACGGCCTCGAATACCGCGGCACGGCGTTCTTCCAGTGCTACACCACCTGCCAGCCCGAACACGGTGTGCCCGACGACATGTCGACCCAGCAGGCCATCCGCAGTCGCGACTCACGGGCCATGCCACAGTTCGTGTTCCGCCCCGCCCGCGGCGAAACCTACGCCGACGCCCTCGACCTGGGCGGTAACCCGAGCCTCAACCGCGACTGGTACCAGAAGACCTCGAAAGCCTCCGGACGCCACTACGCCTACACCGTCGCCCACTGGGCGGTCACCGAAGCCAGGTTCCGCCGCCACTCCAAGCCCGCGGCGTCCACAGAAGGGCTCATCAACCTCGACCAGATGCTGCTTCTGGTCACCCAGAACGACGTTGTCGAACGCCACGTGTTCAACCCCGACCACCGTTCCTTCATCCCCGACTTCGGCGTCTACACCGAGGTCGAGGACGATGCCGGCAACGTCCGCGCCGTCGTGTTGTCGCGACAGATGGTGTTGTTCTGCGTGGAGAGGCGCCGGGGATGGCGGATGCTGCAGAGCCGTGCCGGCATCACCAACGTCGACTACGAAGCCCAGAAGGCCGTTTTGGCCGCACTGGCTGCCGACGAAACCGGCGAAGACCGGGTGGCGTTGGCAACCAGGGTCCACGAAGAGGAGCTCGCCAAACTGCTGGCCGACGCCTGACCGGAGCCCTCAACCGGGGGCTCGATCGGACCCGTTCAGGTTCGGCCGGGCCCCACCATGGCTCCGCCGGCCGCCAGATCCCGCCGAAGCGCATCCACGTCGACTTCGTGAACCCGACCACCGACATCGAGCGCTGCGGCCGCCGCCGCTCCCGCGGCCTCCCCCGTTGCCATCGCCGCCGGAATCTCCTTGGTGGCCTGGTGGACATAGCGGCTCGCCGAGATGCACCGGCCCGCGGTGAGCAGGTTCGACAGAACCGGCGTGGTCAGGCAGCGGTAGGGGATGTCGTACACGACGCCCCGCTTGGTCCAGTGACCGGTGCGGGCCACCGAATCGGCGAAGTGCGTGTCGCCGTCGTCGCGACCCAACACGTAGCCGCCGACCAGACGGCGCGACTCGGTGATCCCCAACTGCTTGGCGATGTCGTCGAGCCAGGCCTCGCCAAACCCGGGCACCTCACGTCGCAGCCGGTCGGCCTCGGCAATCACCAGACGCCGACATTCGACCTCGGCTCGAGTCAGATCGACCGGATCGAGAGGGTTGATCCTGGCCGGGGCCACCCCCGGACCGCCCCACGGCACCAGCACCCGACCCGGGTCGGTGGTACGAAAAAACGGCGCCCCGGCGGCGGGCCCCTCGCCGTCGAGCCCGGCCACGCCGCCCATCCGGAACCACTGATACGGGTAGACCTCCACCGCTTCGGTCTCGGCCCCGGAACGAGCGAACACATCGCCGTCGCCCGACGTGTCTACGACCACGGTGGGCACGATCACCTCCCGGCCGGCCTTCGACTCGACGACCACAACCTCGACACGACCGTCGATGGTGTGGGTGACCGCACACGACGTGTGGAGCCGCAGATGAACGCCATGCGCCTCGAGCAGGTCGTAGGCCACGCTCAGGAACGACTCCGGTTCGAAAGCCACCGAGTAGCGGACGTTCTCCGGCGGAGCACCCCACACCAGGCCGTAGCTCCGCCAGCGGGCGACGGCCCCGGGATCCTCGCTCCCCCACTCGCCCCGCTCCGGATGGCGCGCCGCTCCGAGGCCGTCGAGCCGGTCGACGAACTCCTGGCATATGCCCGCCACCACCTGAGTGCCTTCGCCGTCGTCGAGCGTGAGCAGCAGATTGATCAGCCCGAACCCCGCCAGGCCACCGACATGGCCGAGACGTTCGATCAGCCAGGTGTCGGCCCCTCTCCTCGCGCTGGCCAGCGCAGCCGCCACCCCCGCCGATCCGGCACCCACCACCAACACATCGGGACGACCGATCACCGGGAGCTCACGCTCCGGCTCGGTCCATGTCGAATCGATCACGACACCTCCATCGACTTGAGGGCCACGTAGGC
Organism: Actinomycetes bacterium; assembly: GCA_024276355.1. Classification (GTDB taxonomy): domain Bacteria; phylum Actinomycetota; class Acidimicrobiia; order Acidimicrobiales; family Aldehydirespiratoraceae; genus SZUA-87. The sequence goes on from JAJRXJ010000367.1 coordinate 10,795, forward strand.
CGGACGCGGCCGGCCCGAAGGGTGAACCAGCCCGTGGCGACACCAATACCCGCGGTCCTTGTCGACCAGCAGGTCGAGCAACACGCGGGCCTCGCGATGTTCAGCGGCCGCCCGAGCCGAGTCGACGACCCGCTCCGTGACCAACGCATCGTCGGTTTGCGCGACCGCTTCCGTGCCGAACGGCAGCTCCACATGGCAGACGGCCTCCACCCCCAGGGCTCGGGCACGTTCCACCGCCACCCCGACCTGATCGCCGACCGGACCCTCGGCGGCGATCCGAAACGCGATGCCGACAGCACCGGCCGCAGCCAGACGGTCGAGGGCCGGGTGTTCGGGATTGA
>JAJRXJ010000368.1 GCA_024276355.1 Actinomycetes bacterium
ATGGAGGTCGGCTCCTACGCCCACAAGGCGATCTTCCATCACCCCGACACCATCCCCTCCAACGCCGAAGCCGCCCTGTCGCCAACCGAACTGCCCCTCACACAGGACGACTTCGACCCGCAGATGGAACAGGCCATCGAACTGATGGACATGCTCGGCGACGCTGAGATCAAGTACGCCATCAACGGACTCCTCTCCCTCACCCCCGACGCCATGCCCGTGCTCGGCGAGACAGTCGAGGTCCGAAACCTGTGGTCGGCCGCCGCGGTGTGGGTGAAAGAAGGCCCGTCGATCGCCCAGATCATCGCCGAATGGATGACCTACGGCTACCCGACGCTGTGCGACCCCCACGGAGCCGACATCGCCCGCTTCTACGAATGGGAGCGGGGCTACGACCACATCACCGCACGCTGCGACGAACACTTCAACAAAACCTACGGCATCGTCCACCCGAACGAGCAGTGGGAAAGCCGCCGCGGCCTCAAGACGAGCCCCTTCCACTCCCGCGCCGAGGCCCTCGGCGCCGTCTTCTACGACGCCCGCGGCTGGGAGCGCCCGCAGTGGTACGAAACCAACGCCGACCTCGCCGACCGCTACGAGGTCCGCGATCGCGACACCGAATGGGACCAACGCTGGTGGAGTCGGATCATCGACGGCGAACACCTCAACATGCGCGAGAACGCCGGCATGGTCGACCTCACCGCGTTCCAGATATTCGAACTGTCGGGGCCGGGCGCGGTGGCGTTTGCCGAGACCCTGGCCGTCAACAAGGTCGACAAGCCCGTCGGATCGTCGGTCTACACGCCGTGGCTGACCCCCGACGGTGGCTTCCACTCCGACCTCACGATGATGCGCACCGCCGACGACACCATCCGCATCGTCACCGGCGCGTTCGACGGCGGCCGCGACGAGTTCTGGGTGCGCAAACACATGCCCACCGACGGCTCCGTCACCTTCACCAACCGCACCGAGGAGATCACCACGCTCGGGCTCTGGGGACCAAAGGCGCCGGCCATTCTCGGCGGCGTGTGCGACCACGACCTCAGCCAGGACGGCTCGCCCTACGGCTCGCTGCGCAACGTCTCGGTTGCGGGGATCGACTGCACGCTGTTCCGCATCTCCTACGTGGGCGACACCGGCTGGGAGATCTACTGCGCATGGGACGACGGCCCCGCGCTCTGGGATGCCCTCATGGCCGCCGGGGCCGACCACGGCCTGCGCCCGATGGGCATCGGGGTCTACGGCGGCACCGGCCGCATGGAAAAGGGCTACCGACTGATGGGAGCCGAACTCGAAAGCGAATACAACCCGGTCGAAGCCGGGCTGGCCCGCCCCAAGGTGAAGGCCGCCGATTTCATCGGCAAAGAGGCCTACCTCGCAGCCCGAGAGGCCGGGCCCGCAGCTATCGCCTGCACCCTCACCGTCGAGGATCACACCGACAGCCAGGGTCGCCGGCGGTTCATGCAGGGCGGCAACGAGCCCATTCTCACGCTCGACGGTGAACGCATCGTCGACAGCCACGGTCGGGTCAGCCGGGTCACCTCGGCCGCCAGCGGACCCTCGGTCGGCAAGTACCTGCTGCTCGGCTATCTCCCGCCCGAACACGCGGTCGTCGGCACCGACCTGCAGGTGATGTACATGAACGAACTGTTCCCGGTGAAGGTGGCGGCCACCACCGGATCGGTGTTCGACCCCGACGACATCCGACTCAAGAGCTGACGGAGCGCCCCCATGAGCCTGCGGATCCTCTGCTGCGTGAAGCGTGTGCCCGCGCCCGGCGCCAAGATCAACATCACCGACGACGGCCTCGACGTCGACGCCACCCATCTCGGATTCACCACCTCTCCCCACGAGGAATGTGCGGTCGAAGGGGCGGTTCAACTCGTCGAAGAGCACGGAGGGGAGGTCACCGTGCTCACACTCGGGTCGGGCGAGGCCGAAGAGCAGCTGCGCTACGCGGCGTCGGTCGGTGCGGCCCGTGGGGTACTCGTCCCGATCGAAGATGTCGACTGGGACCCGCAGCGCACGGCGACCGCGCTGGCGGCGGCGATCACCGACCTCGAATCCGGCGATGAAGCTCCGTTCGACCTGATCCTGTTCGGCAACGAGTCGGCTGACGCCGGCGGATTCCAAGTGGGCGTGCGGGTCGCTCGCTCACTGGGGAGGCCCATCGTCAACGGGATCAAGGGAATCGAGGTGGGCGACGCGTCGGTCACGGCGTCCCGTCCCGTCGACGGGGGGTCCGAGGTCTACGTACTGCCCCGACCGGCCGTGCTCGGGGTCAAGGAAGGCCTCAACCTGCCCCGCTATCCCACCATGCGCGGCCGGCTCGCCTCCAAGAAGCTCGAGATCCGGGTCATCAACGCGGACGCCTCGCCCGGCGGGCAATCACGCGTACGGCTCCACCGTCCGCCCGAGGTGGCGTCCAACACCGTCATCCTGGGCGAGGGTCCGGAGGCCGCCACCGCGGTCGTCGATGTGCTCGAAGAGTTGGGGGTCATCTGATGCTTCTGGTGGTGCTCGAACATCACGATGGAGAGCTGGCTGAAGCCGCCCGCGAGGCGCTCACATTCGGCCGGGTGCTGGCGTCGAAACTCGGCAGCGAGATCCACGCCGCCCTGATCGGTTCAGATTCCGACGACCTCGTCGTCGAGGCCGGATCCTTCGGGGCCGAGGTGATCCACGTCGCGACCCACGACGACCTCACCGGATACGGCCCCGACGCCCACGGTTCGGCTGTCACCCGGATGATCGATGAACTCGACCCTGTCGCGGTTCTGGCCTGCGGGAGCGACCGTGGCAACGAGGTCATGGCGCAGGCGGCGGCGCGGCTCGACGCACCGTTCGTGGCCAACTGTGTCGACATCACCCCCGGCTCGCCTTGGGAGTGCACCAGAGTGCAGTGGGGCGGTTCGCTGCTCGAGGACGTCACCCTCACCGCCGACCTGCCCCTCGTCACCTGTGGATTCCACACGGTGGCCGCCGAACCGGCAGAGGGAGGAGGCTCCAACCCGGAGGTGGAGGAGTTCGATCTGGAACTCGACCCGGCCGACCTGGTCACGTTGGTACGGGACCGGGTCGTTCTCGCCGCGGGGGTGACCCTCCCCACCGCGCCGGTGGTGGTGGGCGGAGGCCGAGGTGTCGGTTCCGCCGAGGGGTTCGAGTCGCTCGAGGAGCTGGCTGCTCTGCTGGGCGGTCGCGTGGGCTGTTCCCGGGCGGTCACCAACCTGGGATGGCGACCCCACACCGACCAAGTCGGTCAGACCGGCACCCGGATCGCGCCCGAGATCTACATCGCGTCGGGCATCTCGGGGGCCATCCAACACTGGGTCGGGGCCATGGCCAGCAAACACATCCTGGCCATCAACACCGACCGTGAGGCCAACATGGTCACCAAGGCCGACTGGGCCGTGATCGCCGATCTCCACGAGGTGATCCCCGCCATAATCACCGAAATCCACTCCCGCCACCCGGATTTGTGAACGTTTAGACTCCCATTTGTGACTCCAAACGTTCACAAAACCGGGAAGAAGGCCGGGGTGGGCGGTGAAATGTCACAGTGGCGGTGTGGGATGTGGCGATGCAGGACTTCGAAGACCTCCACCGCCTGGCGACCACCCAGCGCGGCCTTGTCAGCCGACGTCAACTGGGTGATCTGGGATTCACCACCAAGGGCGTCGCCGGGCTGATCCGGTCGGGGCAGTTCGTGGAGAGAGTCCCGGGCGTGCTGCGAAGATGGGACACGATCGACGAATGGATCGTCGATCTCCTCGAGGCGACCCTCACCTCGGTGCCCAGGCCGGTGGCCAGCCACCGCAGTGCCCTTCGCCTGTGGGGGTTCAGATCGGACAGCGAGATCGAGATCTCGGTCAGGTACCCGCGTCGCTGCCTGATCCCCGGCGCCGTGGTACACCGATCCCGCGACCTGGAGATGGCCGACATCACCACCCATGAGGGGATTCCCCTGACCACGCCCATCCGGACACTGTGTGACTCCGGATTGATCTACCCCGATCACGAGGTGAAGCGAATGGTGAATCACGGAATATCAACCGGGGTGGTCACCAGGGCCGCCCTCTGGAACTTCAGGCACCGCGTGGGCAAACAGGGTCGCAACGGAGCCGGGGTTCTCGATCGGGTGCTCGAAGCCCTCCCGAGGATGGCCGAACAGGCGGAGTCCGGTCCTGAGGTCGAGTTGATCAGTATCTGCCTCGGCTGTGGGCTCCCGGCGCCGGCACTGCAATGGGAGGTCGTGTCACGTCACCGGCGATTCCGGTTCGACCTGGCCTATCCCGATGCGCGGGTGGGTATCGAATTCGACGGTCGATCGGTCCACTCCGACGAAATCAGGTTCGTGGAGGATCGGCGTCGGCAGAATCTCCTGGTGCTCGACGGCTGGACCGTTCTCAGGTTCACGTGGGCCGACATCCACGACCGCCCCGGCGCCGTCGCCAGAGAGATTCGAAGCGCGGTCAACGCCTCACACCCGGTTTTGTGAACGTTTGGAGTCCCAAATGGGACTCCAAACGTTCACAAAACCGGGTGGGGGTGGTGGGGGGGGATGTTGGCGGCGGCTTGGGCTACTTGCATGCCGACGTCGTGGGCTCGGTCGGGGTTGGGGAATCGGTAGGCGGGACCGTGGACATGTATGGCCGTGTCGACCTTGCCGTTGGCATCGAAAACCGGTGCGGCCACCGAGTTGATGCCCTCCGCGAACTCCTCGTGAACCCAGGCGTATCCGAGGCTGCGAATGGCCACCAGCCGCTCCCGAATGGCGTCGGGATCGACGATGGTCCACGGAGTGATGGCGGCCAGTTCCCCGCTCAGGTACTTGTCGAGGCGCCGTTCGGAAAAGTGGGCCAGCATGACCAGCCCGCTCGGCACCGCGTGGAGAGGCGCGTTCTCCCCGGTCCAATCCCGCACCTGCACGTCGCCCTCGGCCTCAACGTGTTCGAGGTAGTAGACCGACCTCCCGTCGAGGACGGAAATCCCCGCGGTCTCACCGGTGGCCTCGACGAGTTCGATGAGGTGGGGGCGGGCGGTGGCGACGAGGTTGCGACCGGGCTGAGTGGCCCCGGCAATCTCGAGCAGGCCTTCACCGAGCCGGTATTCGCCGCCGGTGTCGTCCTGGGTGACCGCACCCTGGTTGTCGAGCGCCGACAGCAATCGGGCCACGGTCGACTTGGGAAGATCGACGCGTTCGGCCAGTTCGGTGACGCCGAGAGGGCCGACCGACAGGGCACGCAGAATGGTGAACGCCCGTTCTATCGACTGCACCGTCATGCCGGCAGGATACCGCATAGTGGAGCTGTTCCACGATGCGGAACGCCGTCAGCGGGCGGCCGAGACCGCCCCAGCCAGCAGATCGGCCACCGAGTCGAGCGACACCCGTTCGGTCTCGCCGGACCGGCGCGCAGTGAACTCCACCTGGCCATCGGCCAGCGCCCTGGGGCCGATGGTGACCCGGAACGGGATCCCGATCAGCTCCGAATCGGCGAACTTGACACCGGCTCGGGCGTTTCGATCATCGAGAACCACGTCGATTCCCCGCGACCTCAGGTCGGAGTAGAGGGCCTCGGCCGCGGTCATCGACGCCTCGTCCTTGATGCTCACAACGGTGATCACCGCCTCGTACGGCGCCACCGAAACCGGCCAGATCAAACCCCGGTCGTCGCGGTGGGTCTCGGCGATGGCGGCCACGGCCCGGCCGATGCCGATTCCGTAACTGCCCATCACCAGCGGAACGTTCTTGCCGTCGGGATCGAGAACGGTCGCGCCCAACACCTCGGAGTACTTGGTGCCCAGCTTGAAGATGTGCCCCGATTCGATGCAGCGCGCGATCTCGAGATCGGTGCCGCAGACGGGGCAGGCCTCGCCGGCTGACACCTCGCGCAGATCGGCCCACTGGTCGACGGCGATGTCTCGTTCGACGGACACTCCCGTGTAGTGCCAGTCGTCCTCGTTGGCGCCGGTGGTGAGCCCGACACGGCCGCGCAGCGACTCGTCGGCGATGATCCGCTTTCCCTCAACGCCGACAGCCCCGAGCGACCCCGGGTTGGCCCCGAGATGCTCGAGCGTCTCCTCGGGGGTGGCCGGGCGAAGTTCGATGGCACCGGACGCGTCGAGGAGCTTCTGAATGTTGAGCTGGTGGTCGCCACGGACCAACGCCAGTGTGATCTCACCGTCGAGCACCATCACCATGGTCTTGATCTGGTGGACGGCCGGCGCTCCGCCCTCGACCTCCTCGAGCGCGGCGATGGTGCGGATCCCGGGCGTCGGGAAGCGCACCAGATCGGTCAACTCGCTGCGATCGGCCACGGCCGGAAGCGCCGAGGTGGCCCGCTCGAGATTGGCAGCGTAATCGCCGTTGGGGCAACGGACCACGTCGTCCTCGCCGGCGTCTGACGGCACCATGAACTCGGTGCTGCCGGAGCCGCCCATGGACCCCGAAGACGCCTCGACCGGAATCGCGGGAAGGCCCAGGCGGTCGAAGATCCGCACATAGGCGTCGTGGTGCAACCGGAAATTGGCATCGAGGCCGGCCTCGTCGAGATCGAAGCTGTAGGAATCCTTCATGGCGAACTCCCGAACCCGCAACAGGCCACTCTTCGGGCGGGGCTCGTCGCGGAACTTCCACTGGATCTGATACCAGATTTGGGGCAGCGTCTTGTAAGACGAGATCTCCAGCGCCAACGTGGTGAAGATCTCCTCGTGGGTCATGCCCAGGGCCAGATCGGCGCCCTTGCGATCCGTGAGTCGGAACATCTCGTCGCCCATCACCTCCCAGCGTCCGGACTCGCGCCAGATCGAGGCCGGGTGCATGGCCGGCAGCAGGAACTCCTGGGCGCCGATCGAGTCCATTTCGTCGCGCACGATCCGCTCGACCTTGTCGTGGACCTTCAGCCCGAGCGGCAGAAGCGAGTAGTGGCCCGCGTGGAGCTGGCGAATGAAGCCTCCCTGGACCAGAAGCTTGTGGCTGGCGGCCTCGGCATCAGCCGGGGCGTCGCGCAGCGTGGGAATGAACAGGTTCGACCAGCGCATGGACATGCACGGTACCCGTGTCGGGGCCTTCGCGAAGCACGTTTTCGGTCATGCCCGCCGGGAGCGGCCGGCATCCCGATCATGGCGGTCCGCGACCACGACCGAGCGTTCCGCACTGCGGTACTGTTCCGCCATGAGGAAGTTGCGCCACACCAAGCAGTTGCCGAGGCTCACCACACCGATGATCCGCCGCGACGGCGAGCTCCAACCCGCCACCTGGGACGAGGCCCTCGACCGCGTTGTCGACGGTTTCCGGCAGATCCGCGACGACCACGGCCCCGACGGTTTCGGCATGTTCAGCTGCTCGAAGGCCACCAACGAAATGAACTACGCGGCGCAGAAATTCATCCGCACCGCCATGGGGTCCAACAACATCGACTCCTGCAATCGAACTTGACACGCTCCCTCCGTCGTCGGTCTGGCGACAGTGTTCGGAGCCGGCGGAGGCACATCGTCCTACACCGAGATCGAGGAGACCGATCTGATCGTGCTTTGGGGCTCCAACGCCCGTGAGGCCCATCCGATCTTCTTCCACCATCTGATGAAGGGGCTCGACAACGGAGCCCGCATGTTCTCGGTCGACCCGCGCCGCACCAGTTCGGCGAAGTTCGCCGACGTGTGGATGGGCATCACCGTTGGCTCCGACATCGCCCTGGCCAACGCGCTCGGCCGGGAGATCATCCACGCCGGCCTCCACAATCGCAGCTTCATCGAACACAGCACCGAGGGATTCGAGGCGTACGCCGCCGCGGTCGAGCCCTACACCCTCGAGTACGCGGCCGCCGAGACCGGCGTATCGGGCGAGACAATTCGTGAGCTGGCCCACGCCTACGCCACCGCCGAAAAGGCCCAGATCCTTTGGACCCTCGGCATCACCGAGCACCACAACGGAGCCGACAACGTGTTCGCGCTTTGCAACCTCGCCCTGCTCACCGGCCATGTCGGCCGGTGGGGGTCGGGGCTGGTGCCGCTGCGGGGCCAAAACAACGTGCAGGGCGGCGGCGACATGGGTGCGCTGCCCAACAAGCTGCCCGGTTTCGGCAACGTCGCCGACGATGCGGATCGGGCCCGTTTCGAGGCCGTCTACGGCATGGAACTCAACCCGGTTCCGGGCCGCCACCTCACGCTCATGTTCGAGGCCATGGAAGAAGGAATCCTGCGCGGCCTGTGGGTGATCGGGGAGAACCCCGCCGACTCCGAGGCCGATGTTGCTCGCATTCGTCGGCTGCTGTCGGGCCTCGACATTCTCGTGGTGCAGGACATCTTTCTCACCAAGACCGCCGAAATGGCCGACGTCGTACTGCCGGCTGCCGTGGGGTGGGTCGAAAGCGAAGGCACCGTCACCTCGAGCGAGCGCCGGGTGCAGCGGGTGCGAGCCGCCGTCCCCCCACCCGACGGGGCCCGCGACGACATCGAGATCATCGGCGAGATCGCCCGAAGGATGGGCGTCGACTGGGGCCACCCGTCGCCCGAGGATCTGTGGAACGAGCTGAGATCGCTTTCGGCGGCCCACGCGGGCATGAGCTGGCAGCGTCTCGAGGAAGACGGTG
>JAJRXJ010000369.1 GCA_024276355.1 Actinomycetes bacterium
CGACGGCGACGGAGTCACCGACATCTTCTCCAATCTCTCCGGCGATTTCCTGGGGGTGGAGGTGTCCTACACCATCACCCGCAACAACTACGCCCTGGTGGGAGGCAGCCTCGTAGATCAAGGCACGGAGGTCTTCACCTCGCCTGTCGGCGTGCCGGTCCCCGGTCCGGGCCCCGAGAGTTGCCGGAGCGCAATCGGCAGCTGACAACCGCTGCTACCCGGGCAACGACTGAGAGATGACAGCAGTCGACTTCAGGCGCCGCTCGAGATGTGATTCGAGAAGGGCGGTGGCCAGTAGATCAACTTCCGCCCCGGCCTCGCTCGACTTCTCCCTCAACACGGCTGCCAAATCACCGCTGTAGATCCGACGCAGCAACGACAGCGCCGCGGCGCCGAGAGGGCGGCCACGGCGGCACTTCCCGCATCGAACGCCGCCCCCCACGACATCGATGGAAACGAGGGCATCACCGGTTCCGCATTCGATGCATCTGTCGAGTTCTGGCTGAACCCCGTCGTGGGCCAGGAGCTTCAGGAAAAACGCTGCCGATACAAAATACGGGCCGTCGGCATCGAGAGTCGCCAGTGCACGCCAGAGCATCATGTGGACCTCTGGTTCGGGAGCGTGATCCTGCGCCATCTGTTCCACCGCCTCCAGCATCGACTCGGCCCGGGCAAACCTCTCAGGATCCGACCGTAGGCCGACGAAGCGGTTGATCGTCTCGACCTGGGTGATGGTGTGGAGATCGCTCTTGCCCTCATAGAGCTGTATGGCCAAATGGCTGGTGGGCTCGAGTCGGGCACCGAACTTGGATCGTGTTCGCCTTACGCCCTTGGCCACGCCACGCACCTTTCCGTGGTCGCGGGTGAGCAGGCTCACTATTCGATCGGCCTCACCGAGTTTCCAGGTCCGGAGGACGACGGCCTCATCGCGGTAGAGGCTCATCTCATTTGCTCTTGCCGACTCCGCCGAAGCGCCGCTCACGTTCCTGGTATTCGTGGATCGCGTCGAACAGGTCAGAGCGGCGGAACTCGGGCCACAGCGTGTCTGTGAAATAGAGCTCGCTGTAGGCCAGCTCCCACAACAGGAAATTGGAGATTCGAAACTCTCCGGAGGTTCGCACCACAAGATCGGGGTCGGGCATCTCAGGGTCGTACATATGGCGGCTGATCATCTTTTCGGTGATCTTGTCGGGTTTCACCCCGGCCTCGGCAATTCGCTTCACAGCATCGATGATCTCGGCTCGGCCCCCGTAGTTGAACGCGATGGTGAACGTGAGTTTTCGGTTGTTGCGGGTGAGTTCACTCGACTCGTTCATGCGTTTGATGAGCCTCTTGGGGACCCGCCAGTCGCGGCGCCCCACGAACCTGATCCGTACCCCTCGCTCGTTCAGCTCATCACGCCGGCGCAGGAGGATGTCCTCGTTGAAGTTGATGAGAAACTTGACCTCATCTTTCGGGCGCCGCCAGTTCTCGGTGGAGAACGCGTAGACGGTCAGCCACTCGACGCCGGCTTCCAGACATCCGTCGACCACATCGAACAGCGATTCCTCACCTGCCCTGTGTCCTTCGGTGCGGGCCAGCCCGCGTGCCTGGGCCCATCGGCCATTGCCATCCATCACACACGCAATGTGGGCGGGGATCCTCTTGGGATCAAGTTCGTCGAGCTTCACAATGTGGAAACTACCCTGTAGCCACATGCGCAACGCGGTTGGCGACCTCACAGCCCGTCCCACTTGAGACTCGCCGAACAATCACTCGACCTGCTGGATTCCATCACGCCGTCTCTGCCCGGCGGCGGGGAGCGGCGCGAGGGTCAGCGAGAGATGATCTCGGTGGTGGCCG
>JAJRXJ010000370.1 GCA_024276355.1 Actinomycetes bacterium
GCTCGAAACGAGTTCACGAAGAGCCCAACCGTGGGCAGGCTCCACAGCCCGACGATCAGCCACAGAATCCAGGTCGGGATGTCGCCCAGGAAACGTTTGATGGTCGCCCCGACTCCGGGTTTCGCGGCACGGGGATTGATCGCCGTCATGTCACACCGCCTCCTTTTGCATGCGCCGGATGTTGTAGACCATCACCGGAAGCACGGACAGGAACAAAATGACCGCCAGAGCGGCGCCCCGCCCCCGGTTGAAGTTGTTGAACGCCGTGTTGAACATGTCGTTGGCCAGAACTTGTGTGCCGAACTGTCCATTGGTGACCACCTTCACTATGTCGAACACCTTCATGACCAGAACTATCAGCGTCGTGACCACGACCCCGATCGTGGTGGCGATCTGTGGGATGGTGACCCGCCAGAAGATCTGCGACTCGGAGGCACCGTCGACCTTGGCTGCCTCGATCAGGTCGGAAGGAACGGCCTTGATGGCCGCAGAGAGAATCACCATTGCGAAGCCGGTCTCGATCCAGATCAGGATGACCATGAGCCAGAAGTTGTTGAACGGGCGTTCCTGCACGAACAGAATCGGATTCGCCTTCAGAACCCCGGACGAGTTGTATCTGAACCCGCCGATACCCGATCCGACGAATCGCACGAAGAACCATCCAATTCCGGCTGTCGCCATGGCCAGCGCCGGAACACTCTTGAACCGTCGTCGAACCAGTGCTCGAGCCAGCGCCGCCAACAATGCGAGCCCGACCACGGCCACCAGCGTGCCCATGACGATCGTGGGGATTCCGCTTCCCTTGCTGAGATGCCCGAGGCCCACCCACAACCAGTTCATGAGCCCGGTCTGTGGTTTCTTCTCATTGCGGGCCACGTACATGAAACGCCAAATGATGCTGGCCCCCACAAGTGACACCGCCATCGGCATGAAGATGATCGACTTGGCCAGAGACTCGAGCTTGGCTCTGTCGGCCAGCACCGCGATCGCCAACCCGAGGGCGGTCGAGGCCCCGGTGACGGTGAACACCCACCAGAGATTGTTGAAGATCGTTCCCCGCAGCACCGTGAAGACCGCAAACGACAGGAAAACCAGAGCCGCCCCCATTGGCGCCAACGCCGGGCCACCCAACTCGAACGCCGACCCGCTGGCATGCCTGTTCACCCAAGCGACGCCAAGTGCCATGACCAGGAGAACTGCTCCGATCAGGAAGAGACGACTGGTGAAGATTGCGGTCCAGTTGCTGACGTCGAAACTGTCGGAGCCCGAGAACACCGAACCGTAATTCTCGAGCCCCACGTACTTTTCGGAGTCGCGGTCGAGCAGGGACAGGTAAATGGTGCGCAGCGTCGGTACCACGAGAGTGGCGAAGATGGACAACAAGGCTGGTAGAAGGAAGATGAATCCGCGAGAGCTGGTATCGATGCGATTGCGGGTCGGGCGGTCGGCGTTCCGGGAGATGCCGAACCTCCATCCGATCAGGACGGCCGGGCCCACGGCCGCGATGAGCGTCTCCAGAGCCGATCCGCTGCCGAACGCGGCCGAACCGAATCCTCCGAGGATCCATCCGATGGATCCACCGACAGCTGCTCCGGCCACCGGATTGCCCCGTGCCAAGAGCGCCAACCCGGCTCCGATGACGGCCAGCGCCAGGGTCCAGCCGAGCAGTGACCCGTAGTCGAGGCCCGGCCGCCATCGATCGTCGATCAACAGGGCGATCGCCACGCCGACCGCCCCGAACAGGACAACGGACGCCACCAACCTCCGCTTGGGATCGTCGACGGTGGACAGCCAACCTGCGCCCGCTCCGATGATCACCGAGCCGATCAGCGGGGTCCACATGAACGCCAGGAACTTGCCGATGGTGTCGGGACCCGGTCCGAGCGATCTCAGTATTCCGTTTCCGTCGAGCAGCACCATCATGAGAAACCCGATAGCCGCGCCAGCCAGGACGTTGAAGCGCTCCCAATGGCCGGTGACCTGGTTGAAGAGCATGTTGGCACCGACCCAGATCGCGGCGCTGGCCGACACCGCTATCGAGACGTTGACCATGGTGTCGAGATACTTGCCAACCTGAAGGAACCCGATGGCGAGAGCGAACACGGCCAGACCAGGCAGGGACGACCTGAACCGACGGGGGGACTCCTCGGCGACCACAAGATAGACGGCCACGGCCGCGAAGGTTGCGGCACCTATGACCGGTCGCCAGAGCCAGGCGGGCAAGCCGACAATCGTGTTGAACTCGGATCCGATCAGCCGGAGACCTCCGACCATGTTGATGGCAGAAAGCAACACGAGGCCCAAGAAGGCCGACAGTGCTACGAACGCCGATTTCCACTGGGCCTGGTATCTGTTGGCGATCCGGGGTTGGGCACGCAGGAACACGGCCATCGAGCCGACGGCCACAACCGGCCCGATGATTGTGTGAATGAAGTCGCCCACGTGCCAAATCCCCCCATTACCGGTGCCATCACTGACAACGCAATTGCTACCACGCCACCGGGGGCGCCGTCTCCACTGAGACGACGCCCCCGATCAGTTCATTTCAGAACGAGGAATCGATCAGCCCGCCGGCCAAGAAGCCTCGATCTTGTCTGCTGCCTCCTGGGCGGTCTCATCGCCGTTGACGAACGATGTGCCCTCGCTCCAGAAGGTGCCGGCGCCCACATCGGCAGGCATCAGGTCGGAACCATCGAAGCGAACAGGATCGGCCGTGGCGAGAATGTTGATGAACGACTTCTCGAGTGGCTGGTAGTTGTCCATGTTCTGGCCGTTCACGGCCGACAGGAATCCGGAGAGTCCGCCACCCTTGAGGGCGGTCTGGGCGACCTGACGGGCGTTGGCGTAGTCAGCGGTCGAGAGGTACTCGAGCACGGCCATGGTGGCCGGGTTGTCGTTGAACCCGGCGGCCAGGGTGCCGGCGCCGAGAACGGGCTTGTCGCCCTTGATCGACGGGAAGTAGAACACGTCGACGGCATCCGGCGACCCGTCGGCGAAGGCGGTTCCATCGGGGATGAAGGCCGTGTAGAACGAGGCCTGACGGTGCATGAAGCAGTCGCCGTCGACCAACGGCTGGCCGTTGTCCTGGA
>JAJRXJ010000371.1 GCA_024276355.1 Actinomycetes bacterium
CGACTCCTACACCTTCAACGCCCACAAATGGATGGCCACCAACTTCGATTGTTCGATCTTCTGGGTTGCCGACCGTCGGCCGCTGATCGAAACACTTTCGATCCTGCCGCCTTACCTGCGCGACTCGGCATCCGAATCCGGAGCGGTGATCGACTACCGCGACTGGCACGTGCCGCTGGGCCGCAGATTCCGGGCCCTCAAGTTGTGGTGGGTGCTGCGATCGTTCGGTGCAGAGGGGCTCCGGGCGATGATCCGGGAATCGGTGGAGCAGGCCCGTTCCCTGGCCGGGTGGCTCGAGTCCGATTCCAGATTCGAGGTCATCGCGCCCACACCGTTTGCGCTGGTCTCGTTCAGATGCAGCGACGACGGCGAAACCACCCGGCTGGCCGACTCGATCAACGCCTCCGGTGAGGCTTACGTCACCCCGTCGATGGTCGATGGTCGTGCATTCATCAGGGTGTCAATCGGGGCCACATGGACCCGCCCTCGACACGTCGACGAACTTCGTCGGCTGATCGACAGCCTGGCATGATGCCGCCCGATCAATCGGGAAGATCAACGAGCTGACGCGACAGACGCTCGATCTGGAGATCCTGATCCATTGATTGGGGGCCGGCGGCCGGCCGGGCGGCGCGTAGATCGCGGATCGCGTCGTCGGTGACAGCCCCGGCAGCCACCATCACCAATACGGCGATCACCCCGGCGCGCCCCCACCCGGCCCCGCAGTGCACCAACACGTTGTCGCCGTCGCGGAGGCGATCGGTGATCGCCATGACCAGGGATGTGACCGCGTCGTCGTCAGCGACCAAGTGGTCGGGGGTCGGCAGTCGCAGGGCCTCGTAGGGCTCGGGGTAGTTCAACCACTCCAAGTAGTCGGGATACCGCGTGAATATTTCGACATCGGTGAGCAGACAGACCAGCGTCGATGCCTGAATGTGATCGAGAATCGCTGCAGGCTCGGCACCGGCAACATCGAGACCACACAGATAGAGGCCACCAGCCACGTCGTTGACCGGCACTCGATGAACTCCACCCCATGCCGCCCAGCGTGGCCCTCCTACTTCCATGGCGCACAGAGTAGCCATATCAACCACCATACGCAGACATCTCCGGGTGCTGTTTCGGGGGGAATGTGCGCGACCGTCCCGGCTGCGACAGTATTCGATCATGACCGGACGCCACCTACCCCTCGGGCAATCCTCCGACCCCGATCTTGTCCGGATACCACGTCCACTCGACGGGATCCGGGTGTTGGCCGCCGAGCAGATGGCCGCGTTGCCATTTGCGACGCAACTCCTGGCCCGTCTTGGTGCCGACGTGGTCAAGGTGGAGCACCCAACCCGCGGGGAAAGCGGACGAGCCTCAACCCCCGGCATCACCGACCCCCGGGGACGCCACATCGGGGCCACGTTTCTGCGCAACAATCTCAACAAGAGATCAGTGGGCATCGACCTGAAATCACCAACCGGCGTCGACCTGTTCCTCCGTCTCGCCCCGCGATTCGACATTGTGTGCGAGAACTTCAGGGCCGGCACGGCCGACAGGATCGGGATCGGCTTCGAAGCGGTGAAGTCGGTGCACCCGGCTGTCGTCTACCTGTCGGTGTCGGGATTTGGGCAGGATCCGGCCTCACCCTACGTTCACCGCGCGGCCTACGCCGCCATCGTCGAGGCCATGTCGGGCATCTACGAATACAAGCGCCGCCCGGACCGACCACCAGTCGCCAATCCCGTGGGTGCTCTCGGCGACATCAGTTCCGCTCTGTTCGCCGTTGTCGGCGTGCTGGCGGCTCTGAGGCATCGGGATTCGACCGGTGAAGGGCAACTCATCGACATCGCCATGCTCGACGCCACGCTCGCCATGACCGACATCGTCACCAACTTCCAATCGATGGGCATTCCCGACGAGGCGTCAAGTGGAGTGGGGATTGTCGAGACCTTCGCGGCCGGAGACGGCCATTTCGTCATGCAGGTTGTCCGGGAGCACCATTTCGAGGCCCTGGCCCGGGTCATCGGTCGACCGGAGTGGACAAGCGACGCTCGCCTGTCCACCAGAGCGGGATGGCAGGACAACTTCGAGACCGTGATCCGTCCGGGAGTGGAGAGCTGGGCATCATCACTGACTGCGACCCAGGCGGTGACCGCCCTCTCCTCCAGCGGCATTGCCGCGGGAGAATCCAACACCAGCGATCAGGTGGTGAATGACCCCCACGTGTCGATACGCAACATGCTCGTGGAGATCCCCCGACCCAACAACGACGGACCCCCTGTACTCGTCCCCGGAAACCCGATCAAGATGTCTCGGATGGCCGACGGGCCCGACACGATGGTGCCATGGCTCGGGCAACACACCGACTCGGTCATGTCGGAAGAACTCGACCTCACCGTCGATGAGATCGGCGAACTCCGAAAGTCGGGGGTGATCGCCTGACCCGACCGGCCCGAGCATTGGGGCCGAACCGCGCCCTCTGCCTACTATCTGGACATCCAACAGATCCGCGATGCCGGCACGTCCGGCGGGAGCCGTGATGGATTTCGAGTTCACAGCGGAGCAAAAGGCGTTCGCCGAGGAGGTGAATGCCTTTCTCGACGCACGCGACGACCCCGAAGTGTTCGACCTGACGCGTGAGAACATGGCCCAGATCGTCGACACTCCGAAGCGGCGGGCGTTCATGAAGGAGCTCGGCCACAAGGGCTGGCTGGGCATGACCTGGCCCGAGCGATACGGCGGATCCGACGGCGAGGGAATCTACGAATACATCCTCAACGAGGCACTGGCCGGGCGTGGTGGACCCCAGATCGGCAAGGGCGTCGGCATCATCGGCAAGACCCTCATCGCCCATGCATCCGAGGAGCTCAAGGCCGAGTTCCTGCCCAAGATTCTCGAAAACGACGTCGAGTTCGCGGTGGGATACTCCGAGCCCGACGCCGGATCAGACGCCGCGTCCATGAGGCTCAAGGCCACTCGGGTCACCAGTGATGTCGGAGAGGACGGTTGGATCCTCAACGGCCAGAAGACCTGGACGACGTCGGCTCATTTCGCCGAGTGGTACTGGGTGGGGGCCCGCACCGATCCCACCAACAAGCACATGGGCATCACGCTCATGCTCGTTCCCCTCGATCAGGAGGGCATCACCATCAACGGCATCTGGACGATGGGCGACGAACGCACCAACGAGGTGTGGTTCGACGACGTGTTCGTGCCCGACAGTCATGTGGTCGGCGAGGTGAACCACGGGTTCCGCTACATCAGTCAGGCGCTCGACCTCGAACGGTTCACCATGTTCACGTTCGCTCCGATCAAGCAGCGTCTCGACCTGCTCACCGACTATGTCAGGACCGCCACCCGCGATGGCGAGCCGCTCCGAGACGACCCGGTGATCCGTCAGAGGATGGCCCAACTCCACACCGACGCCGAGGTGGCCAGGGTGATGGGCCTCAAGTTCGTGGCCGAGGCAATGAAGGTCGAGGCTGCGGTGAAATCCGGCAAGGAGGGATACCAGCCGCCCACGGTGGTGTCGTCGGAATACAAGTTGTTCGCCACTGAGCTGTCGAAGCGGCTCGCCGACGCCGCCATGGACATAGCCGGTCCCGGCAGCCAACTTCGCGTGGGCACCGAGGACGCCCCGATGGAAGGTCGCTCAGAGTCGACCTACCGCTACACGGTGATCGACACCATCGGCGGGGGTGCCTCCGAGATCCAGAAGAACATCATCGCCCGCCGCGGCCTCGGGCTGCCCAAGAACTTCTGAATCGTGTCGACGAACCCCACCCCGCCGACCCTCGAGGGCATACGCGTCCTTGATCTGGCGTCGGTCGGGCCCGGGGCCAGGGCGTCGCGAATCCTGTCCGATTACGGTGCCGATGTCGTCAAGATCGGGCCGGTATCCAGGTCGGGTGCGGTTCAGATCCGACCGCCATTCCACGCCTACAGCGGCAACCGGCTCATGCGCCGGGCCGAGTTCGACCTCAAGTCCCCGGGGGGACGGTCTGCTTTCATGGATCTCGCAGCCGGGTCCGATGTCATCATCGAGAGCTTCCGGCCGGGAGTGGTCGACCGGCTCGGCATCGGCCATCACGCGGTCAATTCGGTCAACGATGGCATCATCTACTGCTCCACCAGCGGTTTCGGTCAGACCGGACCGCGCTCCACCTGGGCCGGCCACGACCTCAACTACCTGGCCCTGTCGGGGTATCTCCATTGTTCCGGGCGTGACGGCAATGGAGTCCCGACGCTGCCCGGTGCCACCGTGGCCGACATCGCGGCCGGCGGAATGCACGCAGCCATGGCCATCATGTCAGCACTGTTCGGCCGGGCCCGTGGCGGTCGCGGACAGTATCTCGACGTATCCATCGCCGACGGCGCTTTCGCCATGATGTCGCTCTTCGTCGATGAACACCTGGTCACCGGCACGGAACCAGGGCCCGGCCACTACATCCTCACCGGTCGGTACGCCTGCTACAGCATCTACGCCTGTTCCGACGGCCGACATGTCTCTGTCGCCGCGATCGAGCCCAGCTTCTGGCGCAACCTCTGCGAGGCGCTCGGGCTGGAACGATTCATCGACTCACAACTCGACGACTCGATGCAAGATGAGATCCGACGCGAGCTGAAGCGGGTGTTCGCCGGCCGCGACCGAGACACCTGGGCCGAGATGCTCGGTCCCGAGAATTGCTGCGTGGCCCCCGTTCTCTCCATCAGCGATGCCGTCACCGATCCCCATTTCGTGGAGCACGCTGTGGTTGTCGACGCCACTCACCCGGACCATGGTTCGTTTCGCCAGACGGCCCCGATCTGGGCCGGTACAACTCACGTTCCGGAGAACGGCTACCGACTCCCGGACGCATCAACCACCGACACCCGGGATCTGCTCACCGAGGTGGGCTACTCCGAGTCGACCATCGACAACCTGATCCGGAACGGAGCCGTGGCATGACACCAGCACCGATCGACCTTCCCGACGACCTGATAGCCCTGATCGGTGTGCCCCAGTACCCGGTCACCGCAGATTTCCCGGTGGAGCGCGGCTACGCGTGGAACACCCTCGCTGCCACCGAGAACGCCAACCCGATCTATTGGGACGACACCGTGGCCGATGCTCTCACCGGCGGCCCGACCATGCCCTTGGCCACCCTGTCCCTCTGGATGCGCCCCCATCGTTGGCAACCGGGCGC
Source organism: Actinomycetes bacterium (assembly GCA_024276355.1). Lineage (GTDB taxonomy): Bacteria > Actinomycetota > Acidimicrobiia > Acidimicrobiales > Aldehydirespiratoraceae > SZUA-87. The sequence goes on from JAJRXJ010000371.1 coordinate 5,175, forward strand.
CGAGGCAGAGCAGGTCGCGTTGCAGGTCCACTTCGATCTCAAGGCTCGTCTCGGGCTGCCCGAGGCCATCATGAGTGACAACACGTTGATCTTTCACGAACCGGTCAGGCCCGGCGATGTCATCCGCCACCACCAGGTGCTCCGATCGGTGAGCGGGATCAAAACCACCAAGCTCGGTACCGGCCGGTTTTGGGTGATAGATGTCGAGTACCACAACCAGCGGGGCGAAATGGTCGGGGTTGAGTCCTACACCGGGTTCGGATACCAGCGGCCCGACGAGACCGAGGAGGTGGCGGCATGACCACCGTCTTCGGATCGGTGAGCGTCGGCGACAAGCTCCCGCCACTCGGCTACGACGTGACCCCGACCACCGTTGTACTGGGCGCCCTGGCCAGTCGCGACTGGCGCCCCATGCATCACGACCACAAGTTCGCGACCGAACGCAACGGGGTGCGGGACATCTTTCTCAACACCCCCAACCAGGCCGCATGGTTTGAGCGCTACATCACCGACTGGACCGGGCCTCGCGGTCGAATCGGCCGCATGAGATTCCGGATGCACGACAGCATCTTCCCCGGCGATCGCATGATGTTTTCCGGCGATGTCGTCGATACCGTCATCGACGAAACCGGACAGGGGTGGGTCTCTCTCGACATTCAACTCACGGCCGCCGACCGGCCGTGTACCTCATGCACGGCCCGCGTTGCGCTTCCATCTGATCCATCCGACAACCCGTGGTCACTTCGCGGCGACGGGTGGAGGCCATGACCATCGCCCACCAACGATTCATCAAGAAAGCCGACGATCCATGCTGAACCTCGACTTCACCGACGAACAGGACATGCTGCGGGAAATGGTTCGGGGTGTCTGCTCCCAGTATTCGCCGCTCGACGAGGTACGCCGTCTCGAGGACGACCCTGTTGGAGTTGCGACCGACCTGTGGGGCCAGATGGGAGAACTCGGCATTGCCGGGTTGATGCTCCCGGAGTCGGTGGGCGGATCGGGTATGGGGGTGATGGAGGGAGTTGTGGTTCATGAGGAGCTGGGCCGGTCGCTCGCCCCTGTCCCCCACCTCGTGAGCTGTGTACTGGGTGCCAACACGCTGCTCGCCGCCGGCGACGACGCTCAAAGGGCGGAGTTGCTGCCCGCGATGGCGTCGGCCACGACGATCGTCACCCCGGCCTGGCTCGAACCATCCGGCGGGTACGGTTCCCGCGGGGTTCAGATGCCGGCCCGTCCGACCGACAGCGGGTTCGTGCTCAACGGCACGAAGATGCACGTCACCTTTGCTGCGGCCGCCGACATGTTGATCGTGCTGGCCCGCACCGGAGGCGACCCCGACGACATCGACCTGTTTGTGGTGCCCACGAATGCCCCGGGCCTGCGGCTAACGCAGAAGATGTCGATCTCGTCAGACTCGCAGTGCAGGATCGATTTCCACGACGTTGAGGTCTCGGCGGGCTCTCGTATCGGCCCGGCCGGTAGTGGCTGGGCCACATGGGAGGCGGTCATGTCGAAGGCCGTGATTCTGGTCGGAGCCCAGGCCATCGGTGGAGCATCACGGGCACTGGAACTCACTGTCGACTATGCGAAGACCAGAGAACAGTTCGACAAACCGCTCGGCGCGTTCCAAGCAATCTCACACTATTTGGCCGATGCCAAGACACGCCTCGACGGCGCGCGGGTGTTGGTCCACGAAGCCGCGTGGGCGGCCGACACGGGAAGGCCCCTGAGCCGGCTGGCCCCGATGGCCAAGCTGACCGCCGGCAATGCCTACCGGGACATCACCGCCATGGCCCAGCAGGTTTTCGGGGGTGTCGGCTTCACGGTCGACTTCGACATTCAGCTCTACTTCCGCCGTGCCAAGCAGCTCCAACTCAGTTGGTGGGACACCCGCGAATGCGAGAACCGGGTAGCCGCCGACATTTTCGCCTGACCACCCAAACTTGCCGGTTTTGTGAACGTTTGGAGTCCCGTACGGGACTCCAAACGTTCACAAAACCGGAGAGAGGGGGGCGTGGTCAGGGGAGGGGGACGCAGGAGACCGCTTCGCTGACCCTGGCAACGTTGGCCACCTGGTGGTCGAAGGTCGCAGGCACTGCACAGATCTTGGTTGCGGCGACCGGCTGCGAGGCCGATGTGAACCCGTCGAACACTTTCTGCCCGGAAGGGTCGAGATCCCAGATCTGCCAATCACCCCGGGTGGCGGAGGGTTCGTTCACTCCGACCGTGGCCGGCTCGTATATGTCCCAGAAGAAGTGGATGTGGTTGCTGGCCGGGTCGGAACTGATCAGGGGGTCGTAGTTGGTGTCGTAGGCGACCTCATAGGTGGTGCCGTTCAAGACGATCCCACTGATCCGCACCGCGTTCAGATCGGTCGGGAAAAGCGTGGTCGTGGTGGTAGGCGTCGTCGTGGTGGTCGACGTCGTGGTGGTTGGAGCTTGCGTGGTGGTGGGTGCCTGTGAGGTCGTTGGTGCCTCAGTGTCGGTCGGTGCGGTCGACGGCGCCACCGTGGTCGACGGTGAGGCCGTGGAGTCGCCGCCTCCACCGCCGCCGCCGAGAACGACCACGACAATCGCCAGGATCAGCACAACGGCGACGCCCGCTCCGACCATCAGCGGGGTCCGGTTGGACGCGGACTTCGGGGGTGCCGAATCCGCGATGCGGGGCTCAGCTGATTTCTCGACTTTGTCTGGAGCCGCCGCCGATGGGACATCCGCGGCTTTCTCGATGACCGGTTGGACGGGATCGGTTGTGGAAGGCAAAGCCCCGTCTGCCCCCGCAGAATCGGTTGACTCCACACCGGCGGCATCGGCGGTGCGACCCGCCGCGGACCCGCCGGCCACCATCGCAGCACCCAGGGCGATCGCGTGTTTCGGGTGGACATCGAGTGCGACCGGCCGACCGATCTCGGCACCGACCATTTGGGCCACCAACGGGATACGGGAGCTTCCCCCGACAAGGAGGATGGCGTTCACATCTTCGGGTTCGACACCCGCACCACGGATGGCACGCTTCATGGCGCTGATCGTGTCGACGAGGCTGGGCTTGATCATCGTCTCGAATTCGGACCGGGTGATGCGGACATCGGTCTGGACATTGGGGAGCATCACCGGGATGGAGGCCTCGGTATCACCCGAGAGGGCTTCCTTGGCTTCGACGATCTCCCGGCGGAGCCTGGTGACCGCCGCCATTGCTGTGGGATCGTCGGGGTCGAGTTCCTCGAGCAGCCCGTCGAGAGATCGTCTGACATGGGCAAAGACGGACTCGTCGAAGTCGATACCGCCCAGCCGCTCGATGCCCTCGGGATGTCCCATTATCTCGAAACCATCGGCGGTCTTGCGCAGCACCGCGGCGTCGAAGGTGCCTCCTCCGAGGTCGTATACCCCCAGCACCGTGCCAACCTCCACCCTCTCGAGCGATGAGTAGTAGATGGCGGCAGCCTCGGGCTCGGTGAGGCTCACCGCGTCGTCAAGGTCGGCGTTACGGATGGCCTGTGAGAGGAGATCGGTCTTGAATGGCCCCCAATTCGCCGGATGGGTCACTGCGATGGCGTCGGGCGCTGTTCCCTCACGCTGGGTGACGTGATCGACGACCCATCGCAGCAACTTGGACATCAACATGTCGGCGGAATACGGGGTACCGCCAAGCAGAATCGGGGTGGGGTCACCCACGCGCCGCTTGAACTCTCGCGCCACCCGCTCCGGATCACTCGCCGCCCGACGTTCGGCGGCCTCACCAGTGAGAATGGTCTGGTCGTCACGGAGGAACACGACAGACGGAATCGTTGATGTACGACCGCTGATCTCGTTGAGATAATCCTGCCCCGGCGGCTACTTGAGAACGGCCTGGTGATGGTCGACACACCCGGGGTCGGCGGCCTCGATTCCAATCACGGCGCATCCACCCTCGGCACTCTCGCCTTCGCCGATCTGGTGATCTTCGTCACCGATGCCTCCCAGGAACTCACCGCGCCCGAGATGGAATTCCTCGGCCATGCACAACGTCTCTGTGAGTCGGTCGTTTGCGTTGTCACCAAGACCGACTTCTATCCACACTGGCGGCAGATAGTCGAACTCGACGAGCAGCACCTCCGCAACGCCGGCGTCGACACAACCATTCTGCCGGTCTCCACCCCGATGCGACTGGAAGCTCTCCGACTCGACAGCCGAGAGCTCAACCAGGAGTCCGGCTACGACCGGCTCATGCAACACATTCGCATCGCCGAGTCCGGACGCGTCGGCGCCGCCGTACGCAACTCGGCCCGACACGCATCCGATGTCGCCACCGAGCTCGCGGCCCCGTTCGAATCCGAACTGGCTGTCCTCAGCAACCCGGAACGACGGGAGATGCTGCTCGAGGATCTCACAAGAGCCCGGGAAAGGGCCGAGAAGCTGAGGTCCACCGGAGCCCGGTGGCAACACCAGCTCTCCGATGGATTGGCCGACCTTTCGTCGGATGTGATGTTCGATCTGAAAACGCGACTCCGAGAGGCCGTCGAGCAGACCGATGCGCTGATAGAGGTCAACAACCCCGCCACCATCTGGGATGAACTCGAGGCACTCACCGAGCGGGCAGTTCGCGAGGCGATCGTCTCCAACTTCGAGCTCCTGCGTGAAAGAACCGAGTCGCTCACCGCACTCGTTGATCAGAACTTCGAGACCGACAGCTCAGAGATCGCCGACCTGATGCGGATCGGCCCGGCCGAGCCGACAGAGCACCAGCTGGCCGGAAAGACCGAACCAGCAAGCTTCGGGAAAGCCCTCGGAGGCGCGATCACCGGCCTGAGAGGCACCTACTCGGGCATGATGATGTTCAACATGCTGGGCGGAATGCTGGGGCTATCCGTCCTTGCCCCGGTCACAATCGTGTTGGGGGTATTCATGGGCGGCAAGGCGGTGAAGGGTGAGCGTGAGAGGCAGCTGAACGCTGCCCGACAGTCAGCTCGGCAATCCATCCGGAAGTTCGTCGATGCCGCGTCCACGGAGACCGCAAAGAGCATCCAGGACTCGGTCAAGCAGATTCAGCGCACCCTGCGAGACCACTACGGGGAGCTCGCCCGGCGGCTCCAGCGTTCCACCGCGGAATCACTCGCAGCTGCCCAGGGTGC
>JAJRXJ010000372.1 GCA_024276355.1 Actinomycetes bacterium
AAACGGCTCTCCTCCTGCTTCAGCATGCGGACCAGGCCCTGCAACTGCTCGACACGCCACTCAACGGGGCGGGTGCGGCCGGAGTCGTAGGTTGCTCGCACCGCGGAGACGATCGCTGCGATGTCGACTTCGTCGGTGAGATCGATTCCTGGATCTGGGTTGTTGGAGGACGATGACTCTTCGGTGATGGCCATGGCCAAAGCATGCCAGACGCCACGCCGGAAGTCGCATGCGTCCCGGCCGTCTCGACCTCGGCGGAGGCAAGCGCGCCCCTCGATAACGTCTCCGGGTGGAAATTCTCGATGTTGACCTGATCGCACACGAAAACGGCGACTCGACCCGTCGGGCCGCGGTGGTCGACGGGGTGATGCGAAGCCTCACCACCGGGTTCGTGTATGTCGAGAACGACATCAGCGAGGGATTCCTCGACGAGGTCTACGGCGAGCTCGAACGCTTCTTCACGCTCTCCCGGGAAACCAAGGAGTCCTACAACGTTCCCGGTGCTCACGGCCAGACCGGCTACACGGGCCTGCTCGTCGAGACCGCCGCCACTTCTGATCATGCCGACTGGAAGGAGATGCTCAACTGGGGCGCCCCGCTACCCGAGGGTCATCCGCTGCGCGCCAAGTATCCGCATCGCTACGGGGATCCGGTTCTCCCAGAGGCCGACATCCCCGGGATCCGCGACCTGCTCCTGCGGTTCCACGAGACGGTCATCGATCTGCAACGGCGGGTGTTGCGGATCATCGCCGGCGGTCTCGGCGTCCACGAGGAGTTCTTCGATCGGATGCTGGTCGACGGCGCCACCCTCACTCGCGCCATCCACTATCCGGCAATGGATCTTGCACCGGGCGAGCAACATGTGTGGGCCGGTGAGCACGGAGACATCAACCTCATCACCGCGCTGCCCAGGGCCACCGCTCCGGGGTTGCAGGTCAGAACCGACGCAGGATGGGTCGACGCGGCCCCGCCCGCGGGCCGGGCCATCATCAACACCGGCCTCCTGCTCGACCACCTCACCAACGGTCTCGTACCCGCCGGTATCCATCGGGTGGTGGCCCCCGCCGGCCAGTCGGGCGACCGCTACTCGGTCGTGCAGTTCGCTCACCCCACCCCGTGGACCATCATGACCCCGCTGGCCACCTGTGTCACCCCCGAGAATCCCTTGCGGTATCCGACCATCTCGGCGGCCGACGCGCTCGACAAGGTCTTGTGGGAGATCAACCTCAGTTCCTAGACCCGAGCGACCCGCATCGCTGCCGGCCGGCGAAGTATGGTCGCTTCCATGGAAATCCAAGTACGTCACAATCCGTCATTCTCAGTTGCCAGAGCCCTGTTGGGTCCCGGTGAATCCATTCGTGCCGAGTCCGGCGCGATGATGGCCATGGCCGCCGACACCGACCTCGATGCCAAGATTGAGGGTGGGCTCATGAAGGGCCTCAAGCGCAGCGTGCTTGGCGGCGAGTCGCTGTTCATCACCACTGCCACCGCCGGCAGCGGAGGCGGGTGGATCGACCTGGCCCCGTCGCTGCCCGGCGATGTCACGGTGGCGTCGATCACTCCCGCCAACCCGCTGATGATCCAGAAGGGTTCGTTTCTGTGCGCCGAGCAGGGGGTCGAGATCGACACCCAGTGGGGCGGTATGAAGAACCTGATCGGCGGCGAGGGTGGCTTCCTGCTGAAGGCGTCCGGTTCCGGCGAGGTGGTCCTGTCCACCTACGGCGCGCTCGACCGTTTCGAGCTCCAGGCCGGCCAGCAGGTGATCGTCGACACCAACCACATGGTGGCGTTCTCCGAGAGCGTCACCATGGAACTCAAGCGGGCATCGGCCTCGGCCATGAAGTCGATGAAGTCCGGCGAGGGTCTCGTCTTCTTGTTCACCGGCCCCGGCGAGTTGATGATGCAGTCCCGCAACCCCGACGACATGATCCGCTACATCACCGCCAACATGCCCGGCAACCGCAACTGACCCCCGTCTTCCCGTCCCCGCGGCCCGGTCCCGTCCGTCAGTCCCTCGTCCCCCGTCCCCCGGCTTTTCTGACCTTGTAGGCGTCACTATCAATCCTCCGAGGTCAGAAAAGCGGCGGCCGGGGATCTATGACCTCGTAGGCGTCGTTATCAGTCCCCCGAGGTCAGAAAAGCCGGGGGGATTGGGGGATTACGGAGGGCTCGGGTTGACAGATGCATACTGGGTATGCATACTCAGTGAGTAATGGCTGTCAAGGACGCGCTTCTTGCACTCTTGGCTGGCGGGCCCTGTCATGGCTACCAGCTCAAGGCTGACTTCGACGCGGCCACCGGCGCGGCGTGGCCGCTCAACATAGGGCAGGTCTACTCCACCCTCCAGCGCCTCGAGCGCGACGGTCTGGTCGCTGCCGACGGCGACCCCGACAGCGACGGCCGGCAGGCTTATCGGATAACCGCCGATGGGCGCGAGGCACTCCATGCCTGGATGGCCGAACCGGTCGCCCAGCCCCTCGCCACTCGCGACGAGGTGTCGATGAAGGTGCTCGTGGCGCTGGCCACGTCGGTTGTACCGGCGCTTGAGGTGGTGGCGGCACAGAGGTTGGCCGCCATGCGTACACTTCAGTCGCTCACGGCCCTCAAGTCCGATTCGGCCGGCGAGGCGTTGGCGTGGCGGCTCAATCTCGATCGCATGGTCATGCTCGCCGAGGCCGAGATTCGCTGGCTCGATCTGGTCGAAGACCGACTCGAGGCCGACGGTCAGACCCGCACCGACAACCGCCGGACCGCCACGATTGATCAGGCCAAGAAGCCGGCTCCGCGCGCCGATCGATCCGTCCAGAAGGAGCCGTCTCCGTGACCGACCCAATTGCCGACCTTGTCGCCACCAGCGAGACCAGCCATCGGCCCTCTACGGACATCGTGCTGTCGATGCGTCGTATCTCGTTGACCCTCGGTGCCGGCGCACGGAGGGTGGATGCCCTGATCGACATCGACCTCGATGTGGCGGCCGGCGAGCTGGTGGCCGTGACCGGCCGGTCGGGGTCCGGCAAGTCGAGCCTGCTCAATGTGGCCGGCGGGCTCAGTGCCCCGACCGGAGGTTCGGTTACGGTCGACGGCGTGGGTTTGGTCGGGATGTCGCAGCGAGCCCTGGCCGCAATGCGAAGGCGATCGGTTGGTGTCGTGTTCCAGGACCTCAACCTGCTTCCCACTCTGACCGCTGCGGAGAACGTCGCGCTCCCGCTGGAACTTGATGGGGTCCGGCTGCGCGAGGCCCGTCGGCAGGCGGTGGCGGCACTGGAGGCGGTCGAGCTCGGGTCGATGATCGATTCTCACCCTGATGAACTATCGGGTGGCGAGCGTCAGCGGGTAGCGATCGCCCGGGGCTTGGCGGGCCCGCGTCGGCTGCTGCTGGCCGACGAACCAACCGGCTCCCTCGATGAGGTCACCAGCGAGGGAGTGATGCGGCTTCTGCGGGAGAGGTGCGACACCGGTTCGGCTGTGCTGCTGGTGACTCACGACCCATCACAGGCAGCGTGGGCCGACCGAGTGATTCGCCTGCGTGACGGGCGCATCGACGGTGTGTCCATTCGTGCCGATGTGCCGGTCGATCTCTCGGAGCTGGGTCGGTGAGCGTTCCGGCGCTCAGGGCTCTGGTCCGGATAGCGCTGCGTTCCATGTGGAGGGCCCCTCTGCGAAGCCTGCTCGTGGTCGTGCTGATAGCGATACCGGTTGCAGCAGGCACCGCGGCGGCGGTCATTCAGCGAACGACCGACCAACCGGCCGAACACCTTGAAATCGCTCGGCTGGGTTCAGCCGACCTGGCGGTCGATGTGGGAATGATTCTCGATACCGACGTCGCACAAGCACTCGATGCCGAAGCAACACAGTTGGGATTCGGTGCGTACCAGAACCTTCGGGAATCGACCGCCAGAGCCGTCGAGGGCAACCAGGCTGGCCCGACGCCAACTGAGTTGGCCTCCGTGGTCGACGACGCGCTGGCGGCTCCATCGATCTGGTCGACCCACCGCCATGCCGGCGTTCGGCTGTGTTTCGCCTGCCGAGCGGAGATATACGACTTGGACCTTTCCGACCCTCTCACCAGCGGAATCGCTGATCTGCGCTCTGGGCGGGCACCGATCGCCAACGACGAAATCGCTCTCAGTCCGGCGCTCTCCGACAGTTCGGGGGTGAGAATCGGAGACCTCCTGGATGTCCCGGAGGTCGGTCTGTTGAAGGTCGTGGGAGAAGTGGTTCGTCCCGGGACGCGAGATGCGCAGATCGCGGTCGTTGCGCCAACCCTGTTCGACTCCCTGCCACTGCCGTTCGCAACGTCGGTGACCCTATTCGGTGCAATCGGACCTGAGTCCGAGTGGCCGAACTTGGCACGACGACTCGACGCCGTCACCGCGGAGTGGGCGCAGGTCACTCAACTGGCACGCATGCACTCCGTGATGGCACGGGGTGAACCGATCGTGTTCCGGGGTGGAATTTCAGTGTTTGGATCCGGCCGTCAAGGTTTCAGCAGCGAATTCGTGTTTGCCGAAATGTATCCCCAACAGAATGCACCCACGATCGACCCGGCCCGTCGGCCCGCCCAACTGTCGACGCTCGTGGCGGCGGCCTTGGTGATGGAGGTCGCCCTGGTGGCGGCGGCGGCGTTCGCCGTTGGCACCCGGCGTCGCGTCGTCGAGTTCGGCCAGATGGCGACGGCCGGTGCCGGACCGACCCAGATCCGGGTCTTGGTGCTGGCGGAAGCGCTCGCACTGGGCTCCCTTGGGGTGATATCGGGTGTCGGGGTGGCCCTTGGCGGGGTCTGGCTGGCACGTGACCTGCTTGGATCGGCCACCGGGCAATTCATCGACCATCTCGTGTTCTCGCCGATCGACGTCGTCGGTCCGGTGCTGCTCGGATTGGCGGGGTCCATCGCCGCCGCATGGTTCCCAGCTCGCACGGTGTCGCGGGTGCCGGTCACCACTGCTCTTGCCGGGAGGGTCCCGTCCAGAAAGCAGCCTCGCTGGGTGGCGCCGCTGGGGCTGGTCGCGGTGGGCGGTGGGCTGCTCCTGGTGGTGGCTTTTGCCCGAGCGCAGTATCAAGCAGCACCGTCACAGCTCGAATTGTTGGTCGGCGTGTTTGGAGCGGTTGCGGTGCTCGCCGGTACGGCTCTGCTGTCCGGACCGCTCATCGGTTTGATGGGCCGAGGCGCCGGACGTCTCAGGTCAGTGGCAAGGCTGGCAGTGCGCGACTCGGACCGTCAACGGGCCCGGGCCGGCACGGCGGTGGCGGCGATGATGGTGACGATTGCCATCCCTACGGCATCCGCCACCGCATTGTCCAGCACCGACGGGGCAAATTGGGGCGATGGCGTCGACCCGCACTATGTGGTGCTGGGCCACACGTCGCCGTCTGGACCTGTTGACGCTGCGGTGCCAGCGAGCATCGTCGGCACACTTCGGGAGACCATCGACATAGCGGATGTTGCGGCCATCCGCGCGGCCCCCTCAAGCTACCTCCACACGGGCAATGGGGCAGCGCCCGCCGAAACGCCCGTCGCGGGAGATGCTTCCACGGAGTACCTTTGCAGCGCTCCAGCGGATTCCGACCAGTGCTTCTGGCGGGTGGGTGTCGCCGACGAGGCCGCGGTTCGCGCGCTTGGCTTTGGGCCGGCCGATCTATCGGCTCTGGCCTCGGGGAAGGTGGTGGTGACCCTGCCCGGTGACATGGGATTCAACACCGGTGGTCTTCGGCACTACCTTTCGGTGACATCGCCAGGAATTGGGATTGCAGTTGCCAATCGGGGCTCGACCAACATCACCCGGTGGATTGACGGACTTGAGATTGTTCACTCTGGGCAGTCAGCGCGGGCCAAGGCCGGGCCGGCGCTGCCCTTCTTTTGGATCTCTCCCGAGACACACTCCGCCACCGGAGTGCCTCTGCCACCGATCTCGGCCACGGTCATCGTGGCCGCCAGGGAACTGTCCAAGTCGGACCGCCGATCAGTCGACTCGGCTGTGTGGGCTGCGAGTGGTGGCACTTCTCGCTTGGCATTTGGACCGCTGGCCGGTCTATCCGGCGGCATTTATGCAGAGATGCACAGGTCGGGGAGTTCCATGTCCAATTCCGACAAATCCCTGCTGGTGGTGTTGGCCGCATCGGTAATCGCGGCGTTGATCGCCATCGTCGTTGCGGCGCTCTCGGCAGTTGAGCTCGATCGCGATCTCGGCGTGATGGTGGCTGCGGGTGCTCCGCCCTCGCTGCGGCGACGTTTCCTCGGGGTGCAGTCGGCCTACCACGTGGGCTTGGCGGCGGTCCTGGGAATCCCCGTCGGCCTCCTGCTCTACTGGGCGATAACAAACGACGGCAACAGCAGTGGCTACGACGCCAGCCCAACGCTCCCGTGGGTGTCGATGGGCCTGCTCGGAATCGTGCTCCCGCTCGCTGTCGGGATGGTCATCGCCGCCATGTTCCGTTCGGGCCGCCCCGTCCAGACCCGCCGCATGACCTGACCCCACCCAGTCGGCTTCCCCCAACCCCCTCCGTCCCGTCCCGCCTTCCCGTCCCCCCGCTTTTCTGACCTCGCAGGCGTCGCTATCAGTCCCCCGAGGTCAGAAAAGCCAAGGGTGGGGATCTATGACCTCGCGGGCGTCGCTATCAGTCCCCCGAGGTCAGAAAAGCCGGGGGATTGGGGGATTGGGGTGGGGAAGGCGGGGGAGGCCGCCGGGGCTGGGGCGGACGGGCCGTGGGTCAGGGGGTGACTTGGAGGGAGAAGGTGACCCGGCCCGCGGCGAGCTTCGACTCGTGGCAGGGGAGGCCGTCGAGTGACGGTTGGCCGAACTCGATCGAGGTGGCCAACACCTGCTCGGCCACGTAGGACTCGTTGGCTCCGATGGCAGCCGCCACCGAATCGGGGGCTTCGGTGATCCACACACGGATGCGGTCGGTGACCACCAGATCCTCGGTGCGGCGGGCCTGTTGGATCTCGCGCACGATGTCGCGAGCCAGACCCTCGGCTTCCAGGGCCGGGGTGAGGTCGGTGTCGAGGGTGACAACAGCGTCGTTGGTGCGCAGCGCCGCGGCGGTGACCCCCTCGGGCGACTGCAGGGCCAACGAGAACTCATCCTCGGCGAGCACGTGGCCGGCCACGGTGACGGTGCCGTCGTCGTTGGAGGTCCAGTCGCCCTTGCGGGCCGCGCCGAACACCACCTGCACGTCCTTGCCGAGCCTCGGCCCGAGAACCTTGCCGTCGGGCTGCAGCACGAAGGTGGCCAGATCGCCGATCTCGTCGGTGAGCTTCACCGCCTTCACGTTGAGCTCGTCGGCCAGCAGATCGGTGAACGGTTCGAGGGTGTGGGCATCGGCCCCGGCCACTGTGACCGACGCGAGCGGGAGACGCACCCGAAGACCGGCATCCTCACGGAGACGCAGGCCCGTGGATGCGACATCGCGCAGACGGTCCATGGCGGCCACCAGGCCGGGATCGGCCGGGTAGGAGTCGATCGAGGGCCAGTCGCTCAGATGGACCGAGCGGGGGAACGAGTCGTCGCCGCCGGTGAGACCCTGCCAGATCTCCTCGGTGATCATCGGCAGGAACGGCGCCGCCACCTGAAGCAGCGTGACCAGCACCGTGTAGAGGGTGTCCATGGCGTCGACATCGGCGTGGCCGGTGCCGCCGGTGCCCCAGAAACGATCCCTCGACCGGCGGATGTACCAGTTGTTGAGAGCGTCGATGAACCCCTGGATCTCGGATGCCGCTCCGGGCAGGTCGTAGGCGTCCATGCGCCCCTCGACCGCGGCCACCAGGGCCGCGGTCTTGGCCAGGATGTAGCGATCGAGAACCTCGCCAGAATCGGTGCGGAAACGGGCCCGGTGCCCTTCGACGTTGGCGTAGAGGGTGAAGAACGAATAGGCGTTCCAGATCGGCAGCATCACCTGGCGAACGACATCGTCGATGCCCTGATCGGAAATGCGCATGTCTCCGCCGCGCACGATGTTGGCCGACATGAAATACCAGCGCAGCGCGTCGGAGCCCTGCTTCTCGAATATCTCCGAAGGCTCGGTGTAGTTGCGCAGCTTCTTGGAGAGCTTGGCGCCGTCGTCGGCCAGCAGGATTCCGTGGCAGATCACGTTGTCGAACGCCGGACGGTCGAAGAGCGCGCCGGCCAGCACATGGAGCGTGTAGAACCAGCCGCGCGACTGATTGATGTACTCGACGATGAAGTCGGCCGGGAAGTGCTCCTCGAACCAATCCTTGTTCTCGAACGGGTAATGGACCTGGGCGAAGGGCATCGAACCCGACTCGAACCAGCAGTCGAGCACCTCGGGCACCCGACGCATCATCGACCTGCCGGTCGGGTCGTCGGGGTTGGGGCGAACCAGCTCGTCGACGTAGGGACGGTGAAGGTTGTCGGGCCGGATTCCGAAATCGGCTTCGAGTTCGTCGAGCGAACCGTAGACGTCGGTGCGCGGGTAGGCCGGGTCGTCGCTCACCCAAACCGGGATCGGTGAACCCCAGAAACGGTTGCGGCTGATCGACCAGTCGCGTGCTCCTTCGAGCCACATGCCGAAACGGCCGTCGCGGATGTGGGAGGGCACCCAGTTGATCTCCTGGTTGGTCTCCAGAAGACGATCACGAAAATCGGTGACCTTCACGTACCACGAAGGCATGGCCTTGTAGATGATCGGTGTGTCGGTGCGCCAACAGTGGGGGTAGTTGTGCGTGTAGGAGTCTTGTCGGACGACCCGCCCCTGATCGCGCAGGTGGCGGATGATGCCCTGGTTGGCGTCGAACACGTTCTGCCCGGCCCAGTCGGCGACGTCGTCGGTGAAGTTGCCCGAGTCGTCGACCGGCACCACCATGCCGATGCCGGCTTCGGCGCACACCTTCTGGTCGTCCTCGCCGAAACCCGGTGCCATGTGGACCACGCCGGTGCCGTCGGAGGTGTCGACGAAGTCGCCGCCGAGGATCACGAACGCCCGCGAGGTGCCGTGGCGGGGATCGTCGGGGTTGACCTCGGCCATATCGGCGAAGTAGGGAAGCAGCGGCTGGTAGGTACGACCGATCAGATCGGATCCCCGGAGGGTGGCCACCTGCTCGGCGTTCTCGAGTTGCTTGGCGTAGTTGGGCACCGCGGCCGCACCGATCACGTAGTGGCGGGTGACGCCATCGTCGTCGGTCTCGGCCATGACCGCGTATTCGACATCGGGGCCCACGGCGAGAGCGAGGTTGGACGGAAGTGTCCACGGCGTGGTGGTCCAGGCCAGGATCGACATCGGCCCGGGGTCCCCATCGAGAGGGTCGAGGTCGAACGCGATGGTGACCGCCGGGTCCTGTCGGGGGCGAGTGGCATCGTCGAGACGGATCTCATGGTTGCTCAACGGTGTCTCGGCCGCCCACGAGTAGGGCAGCACCCGGTTGGCCTGGTAGATCAGGCCCTTGTCCCAGAGCTGCTTGAAGGCCCACATCACCGACTCCATGTAGTCGATGTCCATGGTCTTGTAGTCGTGTTCGAAGTCGACCCAACGGGCCTGGCGGGTGACGGTCTTCTCCCACTCGTTGGTGTAGCGCAGCACCGAGGTGCGGCAGTAGTCGTTGAAGTTCTCGATGCCGTACTCGCGGATGGCAGCCCGACCGGCGACACCGAGCTGTTTCTCGGCTTCCATCTCGGCCGGAAGACCGTGGCAGTCCCAACCGAATCGTCGAGGCACACGATGGCCCTTCATGGTCTGGTAGCGAGGCACCACATCCTTCACGTAACCGGTGAGGAGATGACCATGATGGGGGAGGCCGTTGGCGAACGGGGGCCCGTCGTAGAACACGTACTCGTCGTCGGAAGGGCGCTGATCAAGCGACTTTTCGAAGGTGTTGTCGGCCGCCCAGAAGTCGAGAATCCGCTGCTCGATACCCGGGAAGTCGGGACTCTCGACATGCGGATACGGCGGATTCTCAGCCTGGCTCATGGTGGGTCAGGCTATCGGCCGCCGGGCGTGGCCTCCTCGGACTCACGAGCAGGATCGCGAAGGTCGATCTCGCCGTGATCACGCAGGTCGATGACCGGCTGTTCCCCGGCCTCGTCGATGCCGAACCGGCCGTGGACACGGCGCAGCGGACCGGGCAGCCACCAATTGAGGTCGCCGGCGAGTTTCATGAACGCAGGAACGAGAGCGACCCTGACGATGAAGGCGTCGACCAGAACCGCCACCGCGAGACCGATGCCGAAAAGCTTGATCGACGAGACACCCGAGGTGGCAAATGCGAAGAACGTGATCGCCAGCAACAGCGCGGCTGCGGTGACCAGGCGTCCGGTCTTCTCGAGGCCGGCGACGATGGCCTGTTCGTTGTCGTGGCTTCGGTCGTATTCCTCCTTCATGCGCGACAGCAGGAACACCTCGTAGTCCATGCTCAGGCCGAACGCGATGCAAAACATGAGGATCGGAGTGGTGGTGTCGGTCTGGCCGGTGGCCGTGAAGTTGAGCAGCCCCGAACCGTGACCATCCTGGAACACCCAGACCATCATCCCGAACGTGGCACTGAGGCTGAGCGTGTTGAGCACGATCGCCTTCAACGGCACGAGCAGGCTCCCGAACATCAGGAACAACAGCACGAAAGTGGCGGTGACGATGAGTCCGCCCGCCAGTGGGATTCGTGAGAAGATCGCGTCTTTCGAATCAATCAGCGCGGCTGTCCCACCTCCGACGAGGGTGGAGTCGAAAGGCGTGTCGAGCTCCCTGATCCGGTGAACCAGCGCCTCCCCTTCGGGAGATATCGGTTCGACCGAGGGAACCACACTGAACCAGGTCTGGTCGTCGCCGGAGAACCGCAGGTTGGCCTCAGGATTGGACGTGACCTCGTCGCCGGAAACGTAGCTGCCGCGGAACGAATCAACCCGGGCCACGCCCGGCAGGGTGGAGAGCTCGGATGCGAAACGAACGATGCTCACGTCGTTGGTCGAGCCAATGGCCACAACGGGGAAGGCGTTGGCTTCACCCGAGGCGAACTCCGTGCGCAGGATGTCGCTGGTGTCGCGAACCTCGTCACCGGGGGGAAGCGCCCGGTCGTCGGCTTCGGCGAATTCCACACGGCGGAACGGCGTGGCCACGACCACCAGGACAGCGACGCCGGCCACGAGCACGAGGAACGGGTGTCGCATCACTCCCCGGGCGAGGGCCGACCACCTGCCGCGTGGTGGCCGACGCCGGAGCACGCGGAGGCTGTCGACCCGGTCTCCGAGAATCGCCAGCAGGGCCGGCAGCGCAAACAACGATGTGGTCATGGCCACCGTCAGCACACCGATCCCGGCGAACGCGAATGATCTCAGGAAATAGAGCGGGAAGATGAGCAGGGCCGACAGCGAGATGGCCACGGTGACCGCACTGAAGGCGATGGTTCGACCGGCAGTGGCGATGGTGCGCACCACCGCGTCGTCGACACCACGACCGGCCTCGCGTTCCTCTCGAAACCTCGACACGATGAACAGCGAGTAGTCGATTGCCAGCCCGAGACCGAGAGCGGTCACGAGGTTGAGCGAGAAGATGGAGACGTTGGTGAACTCGGTGATGCCGAACAGCACCGCGAAGGCACCGAGAATCGCCGCGATTCCGACGCCGACGGGCAGGAGAGCAGCAACGATCCCGCCGAACACCACCACCAGCAGCAGCAGGGTGAGGGGTATGGCGATCGCCTCGGCCTTGGCCAGGTCGGACTCGATGACCCTGGACAGACGGTCGAACACCGCATCGCGTCCACCCACGGCCACGTCGAACGGTCCGAAGGTGGTGTGGTCGAAACGGTCGATGAAGTCGGAGATGATCAGGTCGCGCTCGCTGCTGTCCTCGCTGCCGGGAATTCGCAACACCACGATGGCCCGGCGACCGTCGGTCGATCGCATCGATGCCGGGGAACCGAGGCTCCAGTAGGAAGCGACGTCGTCGGTGCCGGAAACAGCGGCGACCTCGTCGGTGAATGCCGAGCCGAACTGAACCGCGTCGGGCTCGTCGACTCCGAACGTGCCGTCGCTTCCGGTGCCGGGGCCGTAGGTGAGAAGAATGACCAGATCGGAGAAACCGGTGTCGAACTCCCTGTCGAGGATCTCGCGGGTGTGTACCGAGTCGGAACCGGGGTCGTCGAATCCGCCGCTCGAAAGCCGGTCGATGACCCCGCCGCCCACAACCGCGCTGGCGCCGAACGCGATCACCGATACTGCGAGCACGAGCTTTCGGTGACGAACAACGAATCGTCCAATTGCTGAGAACATGGCCCCCCGGTCACGTGACAGAACCCACTGACTATCACGGCCAGTGGCCGTCACGCCACAATAATGTCGGGATTCTGGTTGGGGAAGAGGCAGTGCGTAGGCTCCGGGGCTTGTGCGAAGTCGTCACGATGTTGGAGGAGGCCAGTCGATGAGCGGCGAATCCTACGAAACCATTCCCGGCCGGTATGGCATCTCCGTCACCCGTTCCGGACCAGTGGCCGCTACCACCCATGTGCCCATTGAGCCCGGTCTCTGCGGGCCTGACGGGGCATTGCGGCCGGCCGTGGTCCTGATGGCGATCGACATGGCCTGTGGAATGTCGGCCGGTCTCGGGGTCGTTCCGAATTGGACCGTCACCGCCGATACCGAGGTGCGATTCGTGGGTCGATGCATGGTCGGACCACTGCGGGTCGACGCCAGGTGCGTGCGTCCCGGTCGTCACCAGTCGTTGGCCGAGGCCCGGGTTCACGACGAAGGCGCCGACGACGCACTCGTTGCCATCGTCACGGCCAACCATGGAGTGCTCAAACCCGAATGGGACACGTTCATGGCGAACACCCCGATCGGCTCGGTCCACAGGTTCCGTCGCCCGGGAATCGCCGCCGACGGCACCTTGGAGGACAGCTTCGGAATCCACACGACGGGGCGCGGCCGCGATTCGGTCGTGTCGGCGCCGCTCGACGAGCGGACACGCAACCCGTGGGGGATCTTCCACGGTGGCCTGACCGGGTTGCTCGTCGAGAACGCGGCGAAGGCGGCCGGAATCGGTGAACCGACCGACATCGTGTTGCGATTCATGCGAGCCATCAGGCAGGGGCCGGTGGAGGCCCGCGTCGTTGAGCTGTTGCAACGCGACCGAGACAGTCTCGCGACCGTCGAGGTCCGGGACAGGGGCGCCGATCGGCTGGCGGTGATGGCGACGGTGAGCGGCTAGCGGTCAGATCCCGGCGGGTTTGTCGGGCGGCCGGTTGCTGCCGTCGCCGGCGTGGTCAGATCCGCCGACTGGGCCGGCCCGGGGGTCTATCGTCGGCAAATCGGCGGGCAGGCTGTGGCGATGGAGGCCGCTGCGATCGTCATCGATGCCCCACCTGCCAGCCTCAACCACGTTCAGTGGTCGGGCAGGTCAGGAGGTTCGTCGGCCGAAACTGCGTCGATGTTTTGCAGGATCTCGTTTCCGGCCGCGTCGACCTTTTCGAGATCCGCTTCCTGATTCTTGCGCCTGCGAAGCAGCATCCAGGCGAAGAAGGCAGCCACCAGCGCGATGACGGCACCGAACGCCACGACGTTGCTGTTCCCACCGGACGAATCCCCGGCAGGGCCGTCGGACGCCGAGGCGGTGATCGGCGCAGAAGCAGTTTCGGGCTCTTCGCTGCTCACGTCGTCTCCCGGGTCGACATCATCGGAACCGTCCGGGGATGCGGTTGCGGTTTCTGGGTCTCCGGTGATGGTGTCGTTGCCTGAGTCGACCAAGGGGTCGATCTGATCGGCGCTGCTGATCGGATCGACGATTTCGGTGAACCCGACGCCGTCGAATTCGTGGGTGGCGTCGAGGAGCGGATCGACGGTGGGGAGATCGGCACCCACCTGGCCGGCGATCGGTGTGGCCTCAACCCGTTCTCCTCCGTCGGTGAGCAACGACGCTGCGCTGACCTGGAAGGAGAGGGGCGACTCTCCGGGACCGGCGGGCATGATGTGGAGAGAGATCCGGATTCGCTGACCGCCATCAACGAGGAGCACCCGGGGGGCGAACTCTCCCGAGCCGTCGGGGCCGTCGAACGTGCCGAACACCGATTGCTCGCCGGCATGGAATTGCCATCCGCCGCCGCCGACTGACATGTCGTTGGAGACGTCGAGGGCGAAGAAGATGGAGAACGCGTCGACCGGGGCGCCGTCCTCCCAGGGTTCGGTCGGTGTGAGCTCGGCCCACAGGTCGCCGTCGGGAGCGGTGAAGAAACTGGGGGGTGCGAACTCGACATGGGGGTCGATCTCGACCGGCGCCTGTGCACCAGCGCCACCGGCCGGAACCAGAACGAAGATCAGCAGGGATGCTGCGATTGCCCGGAGGTGAATCATCATGGGGTCCCGTCGGCCGCGATTGGTTCAAAGCAAGGAGATGGATCTTGGAACGGCCTGATCATCGGGCCGATCGAACGTGGAGACTACCGCATGTCCCCGAATCACGAGACCTGCAAGGGGACTCACACCGGCTGGTCAACTAGGTTCGCCCCATGGACTCCCGGAAACTGGCATCTCTGATCGATTTCAGTGGTCGAACCGCTTTGGTCACCGGTGGCACCCGTGGCATCGGCCGAGCGGTGGCCGAAGGTCTGGCCGCGGGCGGGGCCAACGTGGTGGTGGCGAGCCGAAAGGCCGATGCTTGTGCCGAGACCGAGAGCCACCTCGAATCGATGGGTGCCTCTGCCTTGGGGATCGCGGCCAACATGGGCCACCCCGACACAGCCGAGCGCTTGGTATCCGCGACGGTCACCCGGTTCGGCGGTATCGACATTCTCATCAATGATGCGGCCAATCCGTTGGCGCAAGCGGTTGGATCACAGACTCCGGCCGGTTGGCAGAAGTCGTTTCAGGTGAATCTTCTGGGTGCAGCGATGCTCACGCAGGCCGCGGTTCCATATCTTGAGAAGAGCAACCATGCGAGCGTCGTCAATGTGAGCAGCGTCGGGGCGTTCCTGTTCGCCGGTGGCGTTTCGATCTACGCGGCCATGAAGGCTGCGATCCTGTCGATGACCCGTTCGTTCGCGGCCGAACTGGCGCCCAAGGGGATTCGGGTCAACGCGCTGGCACCGGGCACGGTCGACACCGACATGGTTCGCAATGTCGGCCCCGACGCGGCGCAGTCAAGGTCGGCGGGATCGTTGATGCGCCGCGCCGCACACCCCGACGAAATGGTCGGCCCACTGCTGTTCCTGGCCGGCGATGCGTCCAGCTACATGACCGGACAGGTGTTGGTGGTCGACGGGGGGATGCACCCCCACTAGTCGGCGGAAGCGGGCTCTGGTGCGGCTTCGTCGCTCGTTCCGGCGTCGGCGGACGCTTCGGGTTCGGCTTCGGCCTTTGTCTCTGCCTTTGTCTCTGCCTTTGCCTCGGGTTCGGCCTCGGTCTCCGCCGATGTCTCGGGCTCGGCCGGCTCCTTGGCCTCGGGGTCAGACTTCGTTTCGGCCTTGGCCTTCGGCTCGGGCCTCTTGCCCTCGCGTATGTCCTTCAGCGCTGCCACAGCTTCGCGGTATGCGGTCTCGGCAGCGGCCTTGGCCTCGGCAGAACCGCCCTCCTGCTCCAACTTGCGGACGGCTGCGGCCGCTTGGTCCTTGGCCTTCTCGGCCTTGGACACCTCGCGCTTGCGACGGGTGGCCTCACGGTCGGCGATCACGTATTCGTTGAAGAGAGTGAGCGCTGCTGTGGTCTCATCGTCGAGCTTCTGTGCGGGTGCGGTTTCGGGCATGGCGACCATTGTGGCGGGCGATCCTCCGACTGACGACACCAGACGGCAGAAGGTGTCAGCGGGGGAGGCCGCGATTGCGCTCGGAACGCATGTCGAAGGCGATCTTCACGGCTCCACGCGAGCCCGCCTCACCGGCATGGGTGAGGGCGTCGGCATAGCGCGACAGCGGATAGGTGGCCGAGAGCATCTTGTCGAACGGCACCTTCCCCGCCAGCTCCATGGCCAATTCGAAGCTGGTGGCGCTACGTCCGTCGGAGAGATGCTCGGTGCCGTAGGTGTAGGTACCGACGAGATGGGTCTCGCGATGCCAAAGCGCGGTGAGGTCGAGCTCGACCACCCCCGGCATCCCCAAGAGAACCACTCGACCCCTTGGCCGGCAGATGCCGATCGCCTGCGCGATCGATTCCTGGGATCCGACGGCATCGACAACCACATCGGCACCGCCGGACAGTCGGTCGCCGATCATGAACGATCCGGTGGCCATGCGCACCGATCGGGCAATCTCGTTGGGAGCGACCACGATGTCGGCACCGAACTCCTCGGCCAGGTCACGTTGGATCGGGTACTTGGCCCCGACGATGATCGAGCCTGGCTGCGTGAGGTGGCGAAGAGCCGCGATGGTCACCAGACCCATGGGACCCGCGCCTATGACGGCGACGGTGTCGCCGTCGGATACGTCGGCACGAAGAGCGGCGTGGACACCGCCGGCAACCGGTTCGAGCATCACCGCCAGCTCATCGCTCATCCAATCGGGTACATCGTGGAGCTGCGATTCATGGGCGACGAACTCGGTGGACCATCCCCCGCCGGTGGATTCGCAGAATCCAGTCTGGATGCCGGGCTCGAGATGGCCGCAGGTGAGGTGGCGATAGTCGTTGCCATCACCCGGGGCGGCCCCGGGGAAGGGTGGCTCGAACCCCCGGGCGGCGTGGCCGAGGACGGGCTCGATCACGACCCGTCGGCCGTCGGCAAGCTCGCCCACGATCTCGTGGCCGGGCACGAACGGGAACGACACGAAGTCCTCGAAGTATCGGGATGAGTGACCGTCGATGGTCGACAGATCGGAGCCGCAGATCCCGGTGAGGCGGGGATGGACCCGTGTCCAGTCGGAGCCGGGCAACTCGGGCGCATCGGCGTTGTCGAGCAAAGCCAGCGGCCCCCATTTGCCTCCGGACCCCGGCCTCAGTCTTGACGCGAGCATCGCCGCGGCGTATCGGGCTTCGTTGCGGCTGAACCTGAGTGCCTTCACGATTGGGATCGTATCGGGCCGGGCCGACCGCGATCGACTCAGATGAGACTCAGGGCCACACCCACCGGAATCACGAGCCAGCCGGCGGCCAGAAGGATCAGGGAGTACAGAGCGAACGCCCGGGCCTGATCGCGCGGGGGGTTGCCGCAGCGGCCAATGGTCTCGTAGAGCGCCTTGAACGGCGGATCGGTTGTGAGAGCAATGCGTCGGCGTGCCACCGCGGCCCCCCGGAGGATCACCCACGAGGCGGCCGCGAGCAGAACAAACAGCGCCCCGGCGATGAGGAGACGGACCCATCGCGAGTCGATCGAATTGACCAGTGTCCTCTGAACCGAGCCGATGATGGTGGAGAAGGCCGCACCACCGATGAGGAAAGTGGGGACGCCGAGAGGGTTGCGCCGAAATCCCTCCGACACGATGTTGGCGTGGAGCCTCGCTCGGCGAAGATCGCGACGCACAGGATCGTCCGGTAGGCAATTGGCCTCGCGGCGGGCGTAGAGCCTACGCACATTGTCGATGAGGGTCCGTTGGTGGTTGCGGACAATGAATCGGGTGACGAGCTGCACCAGCCACGCCACCACCGGAGATGCGGGCCCGAGGCCTCGTATCTTCACGCTTCGGGCACCATTTCGGTCGAGGACCTCCAGCGACCGGATGGCCATCGAGTGGGCTTCGTTGAACCTCTCGGGGTGCCCGAGCGGTCTCTTGGCGGAGAGTTCAAGGATGATGTCGCGGTCGACGCTGTCGGTGGCCCCCAGCTCGTTGAGAATGGCGTCGGCGCTTTCACCATCCGACTTGCGGAAGGCATTGAAGGCTTCGAACCTCTCCTCGATTTCGTCGAGCACCAGGTTGCGCTCTTGGGCCGGTGAATCGGATTCTGGCGAGGTGGCGTCTGCCGACACGGAAGCCTCCGGTTCGCAGCGGGTGGGTCAAGGACAACCTATGTCATACAAACCCCACCCACGGGGGTCCTCCCGGCCGGTTTTGTGAACGTTTGGAGTCCCATATGGGACTCCAAACGTTCACAAAACCGGCCGGGAGGCGCGGTTGAGGCGGATGGCGGGATAGATCGAGAGGGCGATGACGGCCGCGGCGAACGCGGCTGCGGTCGCGTAGCCGGCGCGGAGAGCGTCGGCTGTGGCCGGATCGACGAGTGCGTTGTCGCTGCCGAGAAGATCGCGCACCAGTTCCACGTCGCCGATGCGCGAACCGACCACGGCAAACACCACAAGCCCGGTCACAGCGGTTCCGTAGGTGATGGCCAACGTGCGCAGGAACTGGTGTGCGCTGCCGACCCGGCCCATCTCACTGGTATCGGCACGCGACTGGAGAACCGCAAGACCCGAATTGGTGATCGTGCCGATGCCACCTCCCACGAACACGAGCACGGCGAAGATCAGCGGCAAAGGCGCGTTGGTTGCAATGGCCAGGGCAGCCAGGGCCGCGGCCGGACTCACAACCAGAGTGCCGATCAGCATCACCTGCTCGCCGGTGAGGCGGTCCTGCAGTCGACTGGCGATGATCGCCGCGCTCGACCACCCGATCGTCAGGAACAGAACCGAAAAAGCGGCGATGCCGATGCCCTGCCCCCGCGCCCCTCGAACATAGAGAGGGAGGAACGCATCCAGTCCCAATCCGCCGGCCATTGCGGCCGAGGCCGCCATGTGGATGTATCGAAACCTCTTGTCGGACAGGTGTCGGAGCCTGACCACCGGATCCGGGATCCGGCGGGCGTGGGCCAGGTAGCCGATGGCGGCGAGCGCCACCACTGCGGTGCCCACGACGAGGGCCGGGATGGATCCGGCAGTGGCCCCGAGGGCACCGGCTGTCAGAACGGTCACCAGTATCAGCCCCTTGGTGTCGAGCTTGGTCTCCAGTGCCCCTTCCTGGCGCCCGGGAAGCGTGGTTCGGCCCATCCAGAGGGCGAAACTCGCGACAGGTACGTTGATCAGCAACACGCCGCGCCACCCGGTGGTCGCCACCAAGATGGCGGCTATGGCCGGCCCGGCGACACCAAGGACACCCCACACAGACGATGTTGCCGCGAACGCCCTTGGTCTGAGACGTGCCGGAAACGCTATCCCGGCCGCGGCAACCGAAACCGCGATGACCACTCCTGCCCCGGCCCCCTGCATCCCCCGGGCCACGATCAGCATCGGCATGTTCACCGAGACGGCGGCAAGGGTCGACGACACGATGACGGTCAAGGCCGACCACTTGAAGATGCGTCGCACGCCGAGCCCGTCGACCAGCGGGCCGGCCACGAGAATCGCCACCGCCGATACGAGCAGCTCCACTGTGATCACCCAAGGGAGCAACTCGACGTTGCCGAGGTCGTCGCCGATGTCGGGCAGGGCCGCCGACACGGAGAGGCTGTTGTACGCGGCTATCCCCACCGCCGACATCAGAGCCAGAGATGTGGGGCGATATGTCTTTCCGAAAATTCCCTCGTCCCCACTCATGTTTTGTGAACCGTACCAATCCCGAACGGGATGTTTTGGGTTCACAAAAACGGGTGAATAGGGTCGGGGGAGGGGGACGGACGTTTGAAGCTGGGATTGGGACTTGATCTGTACCGGGCCCGGACGCTCGATGTGCCGGTGAAACTCGTGCAACTTTGCGAGCGACACGGCTACCACTCGGTGTGGAGCGCCGAGGCCTACGGCTCCGATGCCCTCACCCCGCTGGCATACCTGGCGGCTCACACATCCCGAATCAAGCTGGCCACCGGCATCGTGCAGATCTCGGCCCGCACCCCCGCCGCCACCGCCATGCATGCGATGTCGATCGATCATCTCGCCGGCGGGAACCGGGTGATCATCGGGTTGGGTGTTTCGGGTCCCCAGATTGTCGAGGGTTGGTACGGCCAGCCGTGGGGATCACCGGCGGCTCGGCTTTGCGACTACGTGGCCATCATGCGAAAGGTCATCGAGCGAGATCGACCCGTCGCCCACGATGGTTCCGAGTTGTCGCTGCCGTTCACCGGCCCCGGAGCCATCGGTCAGGGCAAGCCCCTCAAGTCGATACTTC